>DDEJ01000161.1 GCA_002336405.1 Rhodobacteraceae bacterium UBA1957 | reverse complement strand
GTTGGTCCGGGTAGAATGAGGATCAGCATTGATGCCGCCGCAAAAGAGAGCCAAATGTTAAAATCCATTCTCAAAACTCCTTGTTAAAATGGCGCCATGAAAAATATCGCGCAGACAATGGATGCGGAACCTGTTGAGAGCGGGTCGTGCCTTGCTACCAGCCGTAACCCCCCTGTTAATTAAAAACCAGACGAAAGTGATGCTGAGGATTGGGCCCGTTGGTTGGTTTTTCTTCTCATGCCAGAGGGTAAGCGATTTGACGGGTTGTTGGTCACGCAGATCTCGTCAGGCGGCAAAATATGGATTATCTCGTCTTGGCTGTCTGGTGACGGCAGTTACCAGGCTTTCGTAGCGCGGCTTTCGAAACCATGATTTTGTGGCGAATTTTTGGATCATCAAGCTTATGAACTTTACATCAAATTTTATTTTATAAGCTTGGGCTCAATATCGCGGCCTCTTTGCTCCGTTGAAAACTGCCTGTTGTGACTATGCTTCAAAGCGCAATTGGGAAATCTCATGAAGCCTGTATCTTCTTTAGGGATGATTTTTCTGCGCCGCCACATTGACCTTTCGCTTTTGGGGAAACTGGGATAGAAGCATCGAGACACCAAATCTCCCAACTTTCAGGATATCGTATGAAACCCGCCATTTTTGGCTTATTTGCCAATTCTATAGCTTTTCCCGATTTGCGCTGGACGTCTGATGAGGGGCTGAGTGTGGGCCGTATCCGCATTGAATTGCTCTCAGGTTTGACCGTTGCACTGGCGTTGGTTCCCGAAGCGGTCGCTTTTGCATTTGTCGCGGGCGTGCATCCGCTTGTGGGGCTTTACGCAGCCTTTCTGGTGGGACTTGTGACGGCGCTTCTTGGGGGGCGGCCCGGCATGATTTCTGGCGCAACCGGTGCGTTGGCGGTTGTTATGGTGGCCTTGGTCGCGCAGCACGGGGTCGAATATCTGTTTGCAACAGTGGTGTTGATGGGGGGGCTGCAGTTGTTTGCTGGTGTCATGCAATGGGGGCGGTTCATTCGCTTGGTGCCGCATCCGGTGATGCTGGGCTTTGTCAACGGCTTGGCAATTGTGATCTTTTTGGCGCAGATGACCCAGTTCAAGGCGCCGGGTTCGACCGAAGCGGCCGGTCACGGCGCAGGTGGTGGCACTTGGTTAAGTGGTGAGCCACTATATCTGATGCTGGGGCTGGTGGTGTTGACGATGGGTATTATCTGGCTGATGCCACGGGTTACCAAGGTGATACCCGCGCCCTTAGCCGGTATTGGGATTGTCGCTGCTGTGGTGATTGGTTTTGGACTTGATGTGCCGCGGGTTGGCGATCTGGCCTCGATTGAAGGCGGGCTACCGCTTTTTCACGTTCCCTTGGTGCCGCTTACTTGGGGCACTTTGGAAATTATCTTGCCCTATGCGGTCATTCTGGCGGCGATTGGGCTGATTGAAAGTTTGCTGACCCTCAACCTTGTCGGCGAAATGACTGGTAAGCGAGGCGGCGCGTCACAGGAATGCATCGCCCAAGGGCTTGCCAACACGTTGACCGGGTTTTTTGGCGGCATGGGGGGCTGTGCGATGATTGGTCAATCGATGATCAACGTCAAATCTGGGGGCCGCACTCGGATCGCCGGTATTTCGGCAGCACTGTTCCTGCTGTTGTTTATTCTAGTGGGATCGTCGGTGATTGAACAAATTCCGCTGGCCGCTCTGGTGGGCGTGATGTTCATGGTGGTTATTGGCACATTTGCGTGGAACTCGTTGCGGATTCTGCGTAGGGTGCCAATGACCGACGCCTTTGTGATCATTTTGGTCACGGTGGTTACGGTCTACGCTGACCTTGCAGTTGCGGTTGTGGTTGGGGTGATTGTTTCAGCACTGGCCTATGCTTGGAACAACGCACGGCGGATCCACGCCAAGATCTCGGAAAATTCTGAGGGCGCAAAAGTCTATCAAATTCAGGGTCCGTTATTTTTTGGCTCTGCTGACGGATTTGCCGAACTATTTGATCTTGGCGCTGATCCTGAACAGGTGATTGTCGATTTTGCCGACAGCCGAGTGGTGGATCAATCAGCCCTGCAGGCAATCGAGGCGGTTGCGGCAAAGTATCAAGCCGCAGGCAAGCGCATCCAACTGGTACACCTAAGCCGGGATTGCCATGCGCTTTTAAGCAAAGCCGGTCATCTTATGGTCGATAGTGATGATGATCCAGATTACGGGTTGGTAGTGAATTACTCGGTGCGGATTGGCATTTTAGGCGAAGGCCATTAAGCGGCATACACAGTTGAGATGCCCAAGCTCAATCGTCTGGGCGCGACAACGAGAATATATCGGTGACACGGGTGTAATCGCGATATCCAAGCCGCGCGAGCGGATGAAAGCGTGTGATATCAAACAGCCCATCGCTGAGGCAATCGTCGCGCATGTGAATGCCGGTCACTTCGCCGAACACGGCGAAGTTTGCGGCGCCAGGCAGTTGTAAAATCTGTGTCAGTTTGCATTCTAAAGCGGCTGGTGTGCCTGATACTCGGGCGCAGTCGATCGTTTCACAGGGGGTTTTTTCCAACTTTGCTCGGGCGAATTCATCAATGTTTTTATTCACAGTGGCCGAGCTGGCATTCATCGCATCGCGCATTGCATATTCAACGATATTGACACAAAAAACGCCAGTGTCGCGAATGTTGCTTACGCTGTCTTTCGTCCCCTCGCGGTCGGGCTTTTGCCCGGTAGAGGAAAACATCACCTGAGGGGGGACATAGGCGACCGCGTTGAAAAATGAATAGGGGGCTAAATTGTCATTCCCATCGGTATCGCGTGATGAAATCCAGCCGATTGGGCGGGGGGTGACGATGGCATTGAAGGGGTTGTGTGGCAGACCGTGTCCGTCTTGTGGTTTGTAAAACATTACTCTGTCTCCTGTTTGCCCTCTCAATAGGAGCGTGTTAGGGCGGTTGCCAGCGATAAATGTTGAGGCGCGCAGCTGGTGTATCAGTTCAAACAGGAACAGCAGGCAGACTGGTGGGAGGTAGAGGCGCTCTATGATCTGTGCTTTGCGCCAGGCCGTGAGGCGCTGTCCTCATATCGTTTGCGAGATCAGGTTGCGCCGGTGGTGGGCCTGTCGATGGTTGCGCGCGACCCGGGTGATATTTTGGGGGGGGCGATCCGCTATTGGCCGATCGTCGTGGGATGTCATGAAGCACTGCTTTTGGGGCCGGTTGCGGTGCATCCGACCCGGCAGGGTGAAGGTTTGGGCGGCGCGTTGATCCGTGACAGTTTGGCGCTGGCGGCCAGCCAGGGATGGCAGCGGGTTCTGCTGGTTGGGGATGGGCCCTACTACCAGCGCTTTGGCTTTGAAAAGCTCAATGATGTGGTGATGCCCCCCCCAACCAACCCCGACAGGGTTCTGGGGTTGTCAATTTTACCAGACGCCTGGTTGGGAGTTTGTGGCCCAGTGCAATCGGTGCGTGATCCGTGAATTTCAACAGGACTGCTTGTGACTTTTTTACCGTTCGTGTCGCTGAATGTGCCGTGAAATACATTGATCAAATGGTTGCTGCCTTGTAGTTTGCACCAATAGCAAAACTTCCATGATTTATCAAAGCAAGGGGCTGTTATGACCATAAGTGAAAACATCCGTTCAACAGAAGGTTTGGGTCGGACGTATGACTCTGTGCTGGATACAGTCGGAAACACGCCGTGTATTCGCATTAATAATCTGGCCCCCGCAGGTGTCAGAATTTATGTCAAGGCCGAGTTTTTCAATCCTGCGGGATCGGTAAAAGACCGCCTTGCACTGAATATCATCGAAGCTGCCGAGCGTGATGGCAGCCTAAAACCTGGCCAGACAGTCGTTGAGGCGACCAGCGGCAACACTGGTATTGGTTTGGCGATGGTCTGCGCACAAAAAGGGTATCCGTTGGTGGTGACAATGGCGGATAGTTTTTCCATTGAACGCCGTAAATTGATGCGGATGTTGGGGGCCAAAGTCGTGTTGACGCCGCGGGCGGCGAAGGGGCTTGGGATGTACCAAAAGGCAGTCGAATTGGCGAAAGCCAACGGCTGGTTTCTCGCTCAGCAATTTGAGAGCAACGCCAACGCTGATATTCACGAGACGACCACAGGTCCAGAAATAATCGCCGATTTTGCCGGTGACAGGCTTGATTATTTTGTTACAGGCTATGGCACAGGTGGCACTGTGACGGGGGTTGCAAGAGTTTTGCGCCGCAGCCGCCCAGAGACAAAAATAATCCTGACAGAGCCGGCAAATGCCGCGCTGATAGAAAGTGGCATAGGTCAGCCACGCGGCGAGGGCGGGGCCCCTGCAAGCAGTCATCCGGCGTTCGAACCGCATCCGATTCAAGGCTGGACCCCGGATTTTATTCCTCTGGTGCTTCAGGAGACGCTGGACAATAAAAACTATGACGAATTGATCCCAATCACTGGCGGTGAAGGTCTGGAATGGGCGCATAATTTGGCGCGTAAAGAGGGGATTATGACAGGTATATCGGGGGGCTCTTCCTTTGCTGTAGCAATGAAGGTGGCGGCCAAGGCCGCGCCGGGGTCAGTTATCCTTTGCATGATGCCCGATACTGGCGAGCGCTATATGACAACGCCGTTGTTTGATGCTATTGCGGAAGATATGGATGCCGAAGAAAACGCTTTGTCTCAATCAACACCAGGTTTTCACCTGGACTGATTGCCCAGTGCAAGATGTCTGTGGCTTGGTCGGTTTTGGGCGTTGGTGTCGACCAGACAGTGCGGTTCTGGACGGCATTTGGGGCGCTTTGGTGGGGTCACTATGGTATAAGTGGCTTGAATAATGCGCCTCGGCGCAGTAGGCAAAAATCCTGCCGTACCTAAACTGAAAGATCGGGTCTAGCTTTTATGACAATGCTTGAAACATTTATTAAGCCCATGCACCGCGAAGGTATCAAATTCGTGTTGATTTTCGCAATTATTACTGCGGGTCTGTTTTTAATTTCAGACTGGCTTGGTTGGGGTGGGGTTGGCTTAACTATCTGGTGTTACTATTTTTTTCGTGACCCTAAACGCACAACCCCCGAACGCGAGGGGTTGTTGGTCAGCCCTGCAGACGGCATCATTTCACTGATTGAAAAAGCGGTGCCGCCCGAGGAACTGGGCATGTCTTCAGATGCCCTGACGCGGGTAAGTGTGTTTATGAATGTGTTCAACTGTCATGTGAACAGGGCGCCGATTGCCGGCGAGGTGGTCAGTATTGCCTATCGCGCGGGGAAATATCTCAATGCGTCGCTGGACAAGGCCAGTGTTGATAACGAACGAAACAGTTTGGCGATAAAAATTGCCGATGGTCGTCAGATTGCGGTGGTACAGATCGCCGGATTGGTAGCGCGCCGGATTGTGTGCTTTGTGACGCGGTCACAAGCGTTGGGTACGGGCGAACGTTTTGGCTTGATCCGGTTTGGATCTCGCGTGGATGTATACCTGCCCGATGGCGTACAGCCCATGGTCAGCGTCGGTCAGTCAATGATCGCCGGCGAGACGGTGATTGCTGATTTAACAGCGGATGAACCCGCACGTAGTGCAAGGACGGAATAGCGGTTGGGTAAGCCCGAAAAAATCAAAACTGAAGTGACGCTGTTTCAATTGCTGCCCAACATGCTGACGGTTGCGGCGATCTGCCTTGGGTTGACTGCGATCAAGCTGGGGTTCCAAGGCAGTCACGAACGCGCTGTTCAGTTGATTTTACTGGCCTGCGTATTGGATGGTTTGGATGGCCGCGTCGCCCGACTGTTTAATAGCGATAGTAAAATGGGCGCTGAGTTGGACTCACTGGCAGATTTTCTAAACTTTGGCGTCGCCCCCCCGATGGTACTTTATTTTTGGGCACTGCAAGATATGCCGCGTCTGGGTTGGATATCTGTCCAGATTTTTGCAGTGTGCTGTGTCATCAGGCTCGCTCGGTTCAATGTTACCAGTAAGTCTGATCTGGAGGTGGACAACAGTGGCTATTTTGTGGGCGTGCCAGCCCCTGCCGGTGCACTTTTGGTAATGTTACCGATGTTTTTATCGTTTGCCATGGACGACGCAGATTTACTGCCTACTTTAGTGATTTGCGCGCATATGGTGCTGATTGGCTTGCTGATGATCAGTCAAATCCCTACATGGTCGTTTAAGTTGGTGAGTATTTCGCGCGACAATGTAAAGTATTTTTTGGTCGCGTTTGCCTTTCTTGGCGCTGCTATTCTTAACTATGCGTGGATCACTTTGATTGGGTTTTGTTTGGGGTATGTGGTGCTGGTAATCTGGACCATCGTGATGGGAAAAACGACGGTTTACAAAGGCTTTTAGGGGTCTCGCCCTTACGTCAGAATAGATAGCAGCTTTGCTGCAAGCGGCGTTTCTCTTCTCATTGGATTAGTGACTATGTTTTGGCGGGGAAAAGTGAAATTTCTTGGCAAGTTTGAGGCCAGAAATAAAAAAATCAGGCTATCGTTATAGCCTGATTTTCAGTTTTAAACGCGGCTAGATCGCGGGCTTTGCGTTACGCAAGAGCGATATTTGTTGCGCTTTCGCGACCGTCGCGGCCAGCTTCAACATCAAACGTTACTTTCTGGTCGTCGCTCAGGCCAGTCAGACCGGCGCGCTCAACAGCAGAAATGTGTACGAAAACATCGCGGCTTCCGCCGTCTGGTGCGATAAAGCCGAAGCCTTTAGTTGTGTTAAACCATTTTACGGTGCCTGTGGCCATATCCGTAGTCTCCTGTAAGTTGCTGTCCGCAGAGGTGCGACAGCCCGGCTTGTCGTCTGGATCGAAAGACTGAACGCCGGTAAAACGGGAGACAGTGGTCGAAAAAGAATACAATTGCTGGTCCGTAATCGCATTCGTTTGGGATAAAGGCAAGCATTTTCAATCATCAGCGCCTAATTGCAAGCATTTTTTTCTACACAAATACCGTCTTTCATGGTGCAATCATCGTTCTGAAAGGCGTAAAAACGACCTTCCATACTGTAAAAAACAATATGAAAGGCGTTGGAAAGCAGGGAATTTCCGGTTAGCGCATAAACTTTTTATGCTTGATTCGTTTCGGTTCCAGGGCGTCGGCTCCAAGACGACGTTTTTTGTCCTCTTCGTAATCCTCAAAGTTGCCTTCGAACCACTCCACATGGGCCTCGCCCTCGAAAGCAAGAATATGAGTGCAGATACGGTCGAGGAAAAAACGGTCGTGTGAGATCACAACGGCGCAACCGGCGAAATCAACCAATGCGTCCTCAAGCGCGCGTAGGGTTTCCACATCAAGGTCGTTTGTTGGTTCATCAAGCAAAAGCACATTGCCGCCGGATTTTAGCAGCCGCGCCATATGTACCCGATTGCGCTCTCCACCCGACAATAGGCCAACTTTTTTCTGCTGATCTCCGCCCTTGAAGTTAAAAGACGAGCAATAGGCGCGCGAGTTGACCTCAGCATCGCCCAACCGAATGATATCCTGACCATCACCGATTGCTTCCCAGACCGTGGCATTGGCATCCAGATCGTCACGTGATTGATCCACATATGACAATTGTACCGTATCGCCAAAGCCAATCTCGCCTGCATCGGGCTCTTCTTGCCCAGTCATCATTTTGAACAGGGTCGATTTGCCGGCACCGTTTGGCCCAATCACTCCGACAATGCCGCCAGGGGGCAGCGAAAAGCTCAGATCTTCCACCAAAAGTTTGTCGCCCATGGCTTTATTAAGGTTGGCAACCTCGATTACCTTTCCACCGAGGCGTTGGCCATTAGGGATGACGATTTGAGCACGCGAAATTTTCTCTCGCTCGGATTGGCCCGCTAACTCGTTGTAGGCATTTATCCGGGCTTTTTGCTTTGCCTGACGGGCTTTCTGACCTTGACGCATCCAGTCCAGCTCGCGTTCCAGCGTCTTCTGTTTCGATTTATCTTCGCGTGATTCTTGCGACAGGCGTTTGGCTTTTTGCTCCAACCAGCTTGAGTAATTGCCCTCATAGGGAATGCCGCTGCCGCGGTCTAATTCCAGAATCCAGCCGGTGATATCATCGAGGAAATAGCGGTCATGAGTGACGATCAGGATCGTACCTTTATAGTCGATCAGGTGCTTTTGCAGCCAGGCGATTGTCTCTGCATCCAAATGGTTGGTTGGTTCATCCAGCAACAGCATGTCTGGGGCTTCCAACAGCAGCTTGCACAGCGCAACGCGGCGGCTTTCACCGCCTGATAGGCTATTGATGTCTGCGTCATCGGCCGGACAGCGCAGGGCCTCCATGCTGACATCGATCTGGCTGTCCAAATCCCACAGGTTTTCTGCATCTATCTGATCTTGCAAGGCGGCCATCTCATCGGCTGTCTCGTCAGAGTAATTCATTGCCAGTTCATTGTAGCGGTCCAACACCGCTTTTTTGCCGGCCACGCCAAGCATCACGTTTTCACGCACGCTCAATGACCGGTCGAGTTGCGGTTCCTGTGGCAGATAGCCCACTTTCGCGCCCTCGGCGGACCATGCCTCGCCGGTAAAATCCGTGTCGAGGCCTGCCATAATTTTCATCAGCGTTGATTTACCTGAGCCGTTGACCCCGACGACCCCGATCTTAACCCCAGGTAAAAACGACAGCCGTATGTTTTCAAAACATTTTTTACCACCCGGATAGGTTTTGGATACGCCGTCCATGTGATAGACATATTGATAGGCCGCCATTGGGGTCTCCTCATGTAAATGATCTGATTGGAAGCTTGATAGCGAAGGTGGGGGGCAGGGGCAATGCAGAGATATAATTGCTCCTGTTCTGGCCTTGATATTGACTTTTTGACAGCGATTATCTGTAAAAATCGAAATTTAATTGAAGTGATTTCTATGCTGCGTTCCTGGAGGTATTTGGTTTCATTACTCGCGGCTGGCGCTGTGGTGTTGGCTGGTTGGATGTTTTCCATTGGCCCGGCGCAGATTTATGATCCTGAACTTGGTGTGGTTTTTGCCGCGTTCGATACCTGCGGCAGGGACCACTCGCGTGGCTCTGGGGACAGAGACTGCGCAGTATGCCTGTTGGGAGACGGGTTTTGCGGTGGGAAATACGTCCGGAGCGCAGGGTCTCCGCTACTGTGTATTGTGGGCATCATATGGCGAGCTGTGCCAGTTTCATGCTGGTCCACCGATGACGAGCGTCCTGAGGTGCGGGGTCCCCCCTGCTTTGGAGGAGGTAAACTAGTTTTTATTGCGGTGTGAAACCGCTGGCCCTTTTAAAAGGATACTTGAATGAGACGTTTATGGATAGCAGCGGCTGTCTTTGCAGCCTTCTTGGGAACGATGACATTTGGTCATGCTGGCCTTGAGACCAAACCCGCTGTCGTGGGCACTTATTATAAGGCGGTCATGCGGATCCCGCATGGATGCGATGGCGCTGCGACTGATACCGTTCGGGTAAGGATACCCGAAGGTATGATTTGGGTGAAACCCAAACCCAAGCCCAACTGGGATGTTGAAGCTGTGATGAGAGCCTATCAAAATACATATGACCTTTATGGTCGTGCGGTGACCGAGGGCGTTGATGAACTGATTTGGCGAGGCTCTTTGCCAAACGATCAGTTCGATGAGTTTGTCTTTCTAGGCAAGGTCAGCGATAGCGTTCCAGTTGACGCACCCTTGCACTTTTAGACAATACAGCATTGTAAAGCGGCAAGGATCCACTGGATCGCGGTGCCAGATGTGGGCCAAGACCGTCATGATTTAACACGCCCCGTACCGATCCTGAATATTGAGCCGAAGGGGCATGACAATCACTGTTTGGTTCTGCCCAGAAGGCCTTTGGCTCTCTGGGCGTGACGGTTTGTTACTGTGCCAAGCTGACCGTTTGGCATAGGGCGTTTATTGCCGATGATTTGATTGCCGGCGTTGTGTTGTCCGCAGCTTCGCAGTACAGCCAGCTTTATGAGTGCTTTGCGAATGTTTCCCGGCCAAACGATTGGCCTGCTAGGGGGGTCTTTTGATCCGCCACATGCGGGGCATGTGCATATCACTTGCGAGGCTCTTAAACAGTTTAATCTAGACGCAGTTTGGTGGTTGGTGAGCCCGGGAAATCCGCTAAAACAAGGCGCGCCGGCCCCTTTGACAGAACGTGTGCGATCGGCGAGGGCGCTGGTCACGCATCCTGATGTTTATGTGACCGATATCGAGGTGCGGCTTGGCACTCGGTATACCGCACAGACACTGACAGCGCTGAGAACTAAATATCCCAAAATTCGGTTTGTCTGGCTGATGGGGGCAGATAACCTTGCCCAGTTACATCGCTGGCAAACGTGGCGCACGATCATGCAGACCGTCCCTATTGGGGTTCTGGCCCGCCCCGGGGACCGTATATCTGCACGAACCTCGAAAGCGGCTCTTACCTATCGTCATGCGCGTGTGAATGCCTCGAACCGGCATCTGATGGCGCGGATGGCCGCACCTGCGTGGTGTTATGTGAATATCCCGCTGTCCTCGGCCTCATCCAGCGCGATCAGGGCCAAAGGTCTTTGGCGGCAATCAGAAAACTCATAGGTGCAGGGTGACAAACGGATGATGTTCTCAGCGCGTGGCGCGTATTCTTTCATGCCAAGGCATGACTTGTGCAGGGGACTTGTGGCAGTTTGCCGACAAGCTGTGAGGTGTGATGCAGAATAAAGTTTCAAAACGCGTGTTTATTACTGGGGTGTTATCATCGCTTGCCTGTGGTGCCAACGCGGGTCCGCTGGAGCGTTCGTTGCGCCCCCAGTTGCGACCGAGCAGTCTGTCGTTGAAATCAAAACCAGCACCAAGCGATCTGAGCAGGATCATTGAGGCTGCTGAATTGTCGGGCTCAGTGGGATGCGCTGTGGCAGATGTCTCTAACGGTGACATCCTCGAATCCTATAGGGATGATATACCGCTGCCTCCTGCCAGTGTCGTGAAATCCCTCACTGCACTTTATGCTCTGGCGCATCTTGGTCCCGCCTTTCGCTTTTCCACCCGACTTGTAGCGACGGGGCCAATTCAAAACGGGGTCCTGACTGGCGACCTTATTTTGGTCGGCAGTGGTGATCCGTCTTTGGATACTGATCATTTGGCTGGTTTGGTCTCGGAGTTGGTTAAAACTGGGCTGCGCTCGGTCAAGGGTCGTTTTATTGTTGATGGCAGTGCGCTGCCATTGGCGCCGCAGATTGATGTCGAACAGCCCCCGCATGTTGCCTATAACCCGGCAGTGAGCGGGTTGAACCTGAATTACAATCGCGTGTATTTTGGTTGGGAAAAGGGGGCGAACGGCTACCGAATTGATATGGAGGCGCGGGCGTTGCGCTATCGTCCAGCGGTGAAAATGGCGCGTATGCAGCTTAAAGAGCGTGGATCACCGGTCTATACTTATCGCGATGGCGGTGTCTGGGATGAGTGGACAGTATCGCGGTCTGCGCTGAGTAAAGAGGGGGCCCGCTGGTTGCCGGTGCGAAAGCCCGATCGCTATGTGGGGGAAATTTTCCAAAGCCTAGCCCGCGCGGATGGGCTTGATTTGCCACTGGCTGAATTTTCCAAAGCGGTGGTCCCGGGTGTTACTCTGGTGTCGCATGAAAGTGCATCACTGGCGGATATTGTGCAAAGAATGTTGAAATATTCGACCAATCTAACGGCGGAAACTGTTGGTATGGCGGCGACAAAAACGCGGCTTGGTATGGCGGTGCCATTGGCTGAGTCTGCAGCGCAGATGTCGCGCTGGGCCAGTGAGCGCTTTGGCGCCGCCGGTTTGTCACTGGTTGATCATTCCGGGCTGAGCGATCGTTCGCGGATCAGTGCGGGTGACATGGTCAGAATTTTGGTTAAGGCCCGTAATAGCACAGAGCTGAACGCGTTGTTGAAAGACATTAAAATGCGCAACGCCAAAGGCAATCTGGCCCAGAGCGCTCCAACAGGGTTTCGCGCCAAAACGGGTACTCTTAATTTTGTTGCGGGGCTTGGGGGCTATGTCACAACGGCTGAGGGGCGCGAGCTGGCTTTTGCCATCTTTTCCGCCGATACTGCCCGACGTGCTTTGATCCCAGTGGCACAGCGTGAGCGCCCCAAAGGTGCATCAGGTTGGAACCGTCGCGCGAAAATCTTGCAATATAAAATGCTTAACCGGTGGTGCCGCCAATACCGGTCTTAAGCGCGCATGTGTCTGGCTCTTGATCCGCGTTCAATCGCGGCGGCATGCAACCGGTCAATATTGAGTTCATAACGAATCTCTTCGAGCAGGCGCAATTCTGGTTCTCGCAGGGTGCCGTCGGCTGCGGCCACATCGCAAGACAGCGCGTAAGCTGTTTCGAACAAACGCTCTGGCAAGTTATCGCGAATCAACCCAAACAGCGCGTCCAGCCCGTCTTCTTGTTCGAACAGGTCGAAGACGGTTTGGGACATTAAGTTGACGCGGTCTATATCGTAGTCGGCAAACACGGGTAGATTGTTCACTGCAGATTGGATTTTCACCAGTTCAGCGGTGCGGATATTTGTATCTGAGGCTGAAATTGCGATCATTAAAGCCACCAGACAGTCTTGCTGGGTCAGCGGTTGGGGGGCAGGATAGGTCACGGGTGCACAACCTTTCTTATATGTTGTCACGGTGGAGAATATTGACCTGTCCCGCTTAGGGCAATAGGTAGCATGAAATCTTGTCGCGTTGGGTGGTAAGATTTTCTGGAGAACAAATATGTCCGATGTGCGTGACGCTGCGATGAGCTCAAAAGCTTGGCCTTTTGAAGAGGCCCGCCGGCTGCTTAAACGCTATCAAAAAGCGCCTCCGGAAAAAGGCTATGTTCTGTTTGAAACTGGCTATGGCCCGTCTGGTCTGCCGCATTTGGGCACCTTTGGTGAGGTGGCCCGCACTACGATGGTGATGCGGGCGTTTCACGAAATAAGCGATATTCCCACAAAACTGATTTGTTTTTCTGACGATCTTGATGGCATGCGTAAAGTGCCCAGCAACGTTCCCAACCCCGAGGCCTTGGCCGAGCATATGCAAAAGCCGCTGACCTCGGTGCCAGACCCCTTTGGCACTCATGACAGTTTTGGCGACCATAACAATGCCATGTTGCGTCGATTTTTGGATACCTTTGGGTTTGAGTATGAGTTTTATTCAGCGACTCAATTTTACCGCTCGGGGCAGTTTAATGAGATTTTGCTGCGCGCGGTTGAAAAATATGATGAGATCATGGCGGTGATGTTGGCCTCGCTGCGCGAGGAACGGCGTCAGACGTATTCGATCTTCTTGCCGATCCATCCGGAAACCGGTCGCGTGCTCTATGTGCCTATGAAACAGGTGAATGCATCAGATGGGACGATTACATTTGATGATGAATACGGGACAGAAATGACCCTGCCCGTCACGGACGGCAATGTTAAGCTGCAATGGAAGCCGGATTTTGGCGCGCGTTGGGCAGCATTGGGGGTCGATTTTGAGATGTACGGCAAGGACCATTCCACCAACACGCCAATCTATGATAAGATCTGTCGCATTCTGGGTCAGCGCGCGCCGGAACATTTTACCTATGAGCTGTTTCTGGACGAAAGCGGTCAGAAAATCTCAAAGACATCGGGCAATGGTGTATCGATTGATGAATGGCTGAGTTATGCCAATACCGAGAGCCTGTCGTATTTCATGTATCAAAAGCCCAAGACTGCCAAGCGGATGCATTTTGATGTGATCCCCAAGGCGATGGACGAATACCAACAACAGTTGCGCGCCTATGCAGATCAAGACAGCAAGGCAAAATTGAACAATCCGGTGTTTCACATCCATGGCCACAATGTACCGACCTCGGATATGGTGGTGCCTTTCACCATGTTGCTGAACCTTGCTGCGGTCGCGAATGCGGCAGAGAAAGGCCAGCTTTGGGGCTTTATTCAACGCTATGCCCCTGAGGCTTCGGCTGAAACCCACCCTGGGTTGGATCAAGCTGTGGGCTTTGCTGTGCGGTATTACAATGATTTCGTCAAACCGGCCAAAGTATTCCGCGCTGCAACAGATCTTGAGCGCGAGGCTTTGGCCGACCTGCGCGATCAGTTGGCCGCCTATACAGGAGATCTGGATGCCGAAGCGCTGCAAACTGTTGTCTTTGCCTGTGGACGCGAAAGGTTCGACCCGCTGCGCGACTGGTTCAAGGCGATTTACGAAGTGTTGTTAGGGGCCAGTCAGGGGCCACGTTTTGGAGGGTTTATCGCGCTTTATGGCGTAAACGAAACCATTGCGCTGATTGATAAAGCTTTGGCTGGCGACTTGCTTTGAGTGCCACGCTGCTTGACGTTTGAGCGCTCAGGTCTATGTCTTGCTGTGTTGGAAAAAGCAGAGAGGCAGAACTGATGCGTTTGCGATTGATCATAACAGCACTGACCTTTTTTTTCGGACTGATGGCCTTGCCGGTTCTGGCCGAAGACGACCCTCAAACACAGATCCAGACGGTTATTGAAAACCAGATCGCTGCGTTTAAGAATGACGATTTTGCAAAGGCTTTTAGTTATGCCAGCCCGTCGATTCAGTCGATGTTTGGCACGGCGGAAAACTTTGGCGTCATGGTACAACGCGGCTACCCGATGGTTTGGCGGCCAGCGGACGTTCAATTTATGGACTTGCGTGAGATGGCGGGAGATCTGTGGCAGCATGTCTTGATCCGTGATCAGGCTGGACGTCGTCATATGTTGTTGTACCGCATGCAAAAAGGCCCCGAGGGCTGGCTGATAAACGGCGTACAACTGGGTAAACCGACCGACCAACTGACCTGAGAAAAGTCTCACCGTCACGGTGGCCTCAACCTGCTTTAACACTGTTTTTATAATTTCCCCTAATCTGGTGCGATCGCGCCAGGGTACGGCTGTCGATACTTGGTTTGTGAGCGTTGAAAAGCTTGGCCAAGCATGGCAGCGCTTGGAAAGGGATATTAATGAACACGGCTAAAACCAATAACGTCCAGCTGTCGCCACCGCCATTTCAAGATGGCTTACAGGTTTGGTCAAGCACTGACGGTACACCCGGTTCGAACAGCTATCACAATGCTTCTAATGCGGCTTTGGTGCCGGCGGATCAAGATTTTGGCAGCTGTCTCGAGATGTTGAAAACCACTGGCGAGCAGCACTTGCGCTATATGGGAAAAACCCCAATCTCACCCGGTCGCTATTTGAAAATTACCGCGCGTTTGAAAGCAATTTCTGGCAATTTTCCGTCAGTACGAATTGCTGGCTGGGCGGGTACAACTGGCGATGTGAATCTGCCTTGGGTGACCCAAGTGGGGCCACTGACAGAGTTAAAAAACTATGGGAACGTGGTCGAGGTTACTGCGATTGTTGGCTCGGGGCAGCGACCAGAGGTGGATATGGTCTGGGGGACAACAGCACTTTATGGGCATTTTGGTCTTGATTTGAAAGGCAAAAACGGTGGGTTGATCCGAATAGATGATCTGGTCATAGAAGATGTCACAGAACTGTATTTTCAAGACCTTCTCAAGCATGTTGATGTGCGGGATTACGGGGCTTTGGGTGATGGCACAACCGATGATCGCTCGGCCTTTGTTGCTGCAGATGCGGCGGCTGCGGGTCGTGAAATTCTGGTGCCATCCGGTAGTTATTTCATTGGCCGAAGTCTGACGTTGCACGCCCCAGTTTCGTTTGAGGGCACATTGAACATGGCAGAGACGTCAGTCTTGTCTTTGACAAAACAGTTTGACCTGCCAACCTATATCCGGGCTTTTGGTGATGAAGAACGGGGTTTTGTCAAAGCCTTCCAATCGCTGTTGAGCGATTCAGATCATGAATCGTTGGACATGGCGGGGCGTAGGGTGACCATTAATGGGCCTCTTGATATGGCGCGCTTGAGCGGTCGGACCAGCTTTGCCCAGCGCCGGGTGATCCGCAACGGTCAGCTGTACGCCGCTGGCGACAGTGTCTGGAATTCGGCCAAGGTGACGTCGCAGGGCAGCTATTCGACGTATTATCAAACCCGCCTGAGCAATGTCAAAAATGTGGTGAATATTCAGGTTGGGTCGCTGGTGGAAGGCGTCGGAGTGGGCCGCGAGGTCTATGTTCGTGCGGTTGATTTATCGGCCCAACAGGTCACGCTTTCACAGCCGCTATATGCGGCGGAAGGCACCCAAGAATATACATTCACCAGATTTCAATATCTGCTGGATTTCAGCGGGTTCGGCTCCCTGCATAAAATGTGTTTCTCGGACATTGAATTTCAATGCAACGTCAAGGCCAACGCGATTATGCTGCCGC
The DNA here is from genome assembly GCA_002336405.1 of Rhodobacteraceae bacterium UBA1957. Taxonomy (GTDB): domain Bacteria; phylum Pseudomonadota; class Alphaproteobacteria; order Rhodobacterales; family Rhodobacteraceae; genus CPC320. The sequence goes on along the minus strand of DDEJ01000161.1, from coordinate 1,216 downwards.
AGACCGGCTGGTTGTTTCAACTGCGCGACTGCTATGTCACCCGCCCTCGGCATCGGGCGATCACTTCTATTGGCACAGGCTGTCAGGGTATGTTGATCGACAATTGTTTTTTTCACACCGCCGAAAATAACAAAAATGCGCAGGACCGTGAAAGCATCGTTCTAAATACCAATGGTAATGATGTGAAACTACGTAACAACTGGGCCTCGCAGTTTCGCCATTTTGCGGTCATGAGCGGTTCATATAATGTGATCTCTGGAAATCATATCTATCAGGGCGATGCGGTCAAAGATGGGCTGCGTCTCGCTGGTATTGTGCTGGCTCAGGCCAATATTAGTACCACGATCGTGGGCAATTATATCGACAATTGCTCTTTGGAATGGACCAATGAGCATGATGCCACCCCTGATTATAACGCAGGTTTCGGTTTTTCGGCCCTATCTGTCACTAATAATGTGTTTTTGTGCGGCGATACGGCTGATTGGTTTTCTTATATTGTGCTAAAACCCTATGGGACTGGGCATTCTATTTCTGGCCTTGATATCAGTGGTAATACGTTTCGGGCCGTGAATGGCAAGATTGATCGGGTTGAGAGGGTTGATACCAGTTTTGCTGATATCGACTATAGCAAGCTGCACGATATCCAGATTGCGGGTAACAGTTTTCATAATATCAAAGCCCATGTTACCAACCCTGTGATTAAGAACCATCGTCAAAATTCTCTCGATAGTACTTGGCGTGTGAATTTTGATGGGGCTTTGCCCTTTAAAGGTCATGCGCGCGCTGTCACCTCGGTTGTGGTTACCGGCACCCTGAAGAACGGCTCTAACGTGACCCGCTATACCAGCCCCAGTGTACAGACCTCGGGGGGGGCTAAGAAAGATGAACTTGTGCTGCGGTGGGATGAACGGGTGGCTGGCACAGTCACGGTCACGGCGCGGGTCGATAATTGAGTGGTCAATTCTAACCAGATTGCAAGGATGCATCCCCCGGCGGGATGAGCTGTCTTTGTCAGACGCCACCGCACCATTGCGGTGGCGTCCATAGTCTGGGCAGGCTATAAGGGCTGAAACACTCAGCCCGGACAGATAAACATGCAAGACTTAGATGTGCTCAAGGCGCTGATCGTTGCGGATCACACGCAGCGGGGGCAGCCAATTTCGAAACTTGGCTATTTCTGTGCACCCTTCAGACCCAGCGCGGGACCGTTTGCCGA
>DDEJ01000156.1:8870-12021 GCA_002336405.1 Rhodobacteraceae bacterium UBA1957 | reverse complement strand
GACCCACTGATTAAAAGTCAGTTGCTCTACCAACTGAGCTAACGGCCCACTAGAGCGCTTATCTAGAAACACCGCACTCTCGGGTCAACCCCGAAAACAAAGAAAAGTCTCCCTCTACTAGATTCATTTATTAACGCGCTGTATATGCGGCCCATGACAGCGGATTTGAAAACTAATTTGCCCTTTATGAAAATGCATGGGCTTGGAAACGACTTTGTCGTTCTCGACGCGCGCGTGCACGCACTGTCGCTTGCGCCAGCTCTGATTCAACGGATCGCCGACCGCAATAGAGGCGTCGGATTTGATCAATTAGCCATTATTAATAAAAATGGAAACAACCCTCATCTGACGTTTTATAACTCTGATGGGTCAACCTCTGCTGCCTGCGGCAATGCCACGCGCTGCGTGGCGCGCTATCTGATGGCGGGGTCTGGTGAAACGCAAATTACCCTAACCACCGACCGCGGTACGTTGCAGGCGGAAGATATTGGCGGCGGCCTTACAGCAGTCAACATGGGCCCGCCACAGCTTGATTGGCGCGACATTCCACTGGCAAAGGACGTTGACACCTTGGCGCTGCCAATCGATGGTACTCCGACCGCCACCGGCATGGGCAACCCGCACTGCACATTTTTTGTTGAAGACGCCGAAGCGGTTGATCTTGCCCAGCGCGGGGCCGAGATGGAACACCATCCACTGTTTCCAGACCGTACCAATGTTCAGTTTGCATCGCACATTGGTCCCAACTTGTTGCGCATGCGGGTCTGGGAACGTGGTGTTGGCATTACGCTGGCTTCGGGCTCGTCATCTTGCGCAACCGCGGTGGCGGCAGCGCGGCGGGGCCTGACAGATCGCAGGGTCCAGATTGATCTTGATGGCGGCAGGCTTTTGGTGGACTGGCGCAGCGATGGAGTTTGGATGACTGGCCCGACGTCTCATGTCTTTGATGGCCATTTCACAGCCGCCTTTCTAGAACAGGAAACAGCATGACCACCCCCAAGTTCACTTCAATGGGATGCCGGTTAAACGCCTATGAAACCGAGGCGATGAAAGAGCTGGTGGCGCAGGTTGGGCTTGAGGGGGCGGTAATCGTCAACACCTGTGCTGTGACCGCAGAAGCCGTGCGCAAATCCCGCCAAGAGATTCGTAAATTACGGCGCGAGAATCCGCATGCCAAAATGATTGTTACGGGATGTGCTGCCCAGACTGAACCCCAAACCTTTGCCGCGATGGATGAAGTTGACAGTGTGATCGGCAACACCGAGAAAATGCAACTCGCCACTTGGCAGGGCATGACAGCCGATTTTATTGGAACCACTGAAAAAGTTCAGGTTGATGATATCATGTCAGTGACTGAGACAGCGGGGCACCTAATTGATGGCTTTGGCACCCGAAGCCGCGCCTATGTGCAGGTTCAAAATGGCTGTGATCATCGCTGCACGTTTTGCATAATTCCGTTTGGGCGCGGCAATTCGCGCTCGGTACCAGCCGGGGTTGTGATCGACCAGATCAAGCGCCTTGTCGATAAAGGGTACAACGAAGTGGTGCTGACCGGCGTTGACCTGACCAGCTGGGGTGCGGACCTACCCGCGCAGCCAAAGCTTGGTGATCTGGTGATGCGCATTCTTAAACTCGTGCCTGATCTGCCGCGCCTGCGAATCAGCTCGATCGACAGTATCGAAGTTGATGACAATCTGATGCAGGCCATCGCCACCGAGCCGCGTCTAATGCCGCATTTGCATCTCAGCCTGCAGGCTGGGGACAATATGGTTCTTAAACGCATGAAACGGCGGCATCTGCGCGAAGATGCGATTGCCTTTTGCCAACAGGCCAAACGCCTGCGACCTGACATGACCTTTGGCGCCGATATCATTGCCGGCTTTCCCACCGAGACCGAAGAAATGTTCGAAAACTCGCTGAGTTTGGTCGAGGATTGCACCCTGACATGGCTGCATGTGTTTCCCTATTCGGTGCGAAATGACACACCGGCGGCGCGGATGCCACAGGTTGCGGGGCAAGATATTAAACGGCGCGCCGCCGCGTTGCGGGCAGCCGGTGCGCGACAAGTGCGCGAGCATCTCACAGCGCAAAAGGGCATCACCCACCGGATTCTAATGGAAAGCGCGCGCATGGGCCGAACCGAACAATTTACCGAAGTAAATCTGTCATCAGATCAGCCAGAGGGCGAGATCATCATCGCACAAATTACCGGCATGTCAGGTGAAGCCCTAACCGCATAGAGCGGCTGCGACCCGGCGCTGGGATTCGGCAAGAATTGAAACCTCTGGTACATTCTGTCATAAAAACAGCCATGTCCAAGCCTGCGATCCTTTATTCATTCCGGCGCTGCCCCTACGCAATCCGCGCGCGTTTGGCAATTTCCAGTGCTGGGGTGCCGGTGGATTTGCGCGAAATAAAGCTGCGGGAAAAGCCCGCTGCGTTTCTGGCCCTCTCACAATCGGGGACCGTGCCGTGCCTGAGCGCAGGGGCAGAGGTGCTAGACGAAAGTCTTGAGATTATGATCTGGGCCCTAGATCAGAACGATCCTGCGGGCTGGTTACAAATGCCAAAGGCCGGTCACACACTGATTGGCGAATGCGACGGGCCTTTTAAAAAAGCACTGGACCGGGTCAAGTACGCCAGCCGGTTAAGCGATGCTAACCCAGCACAGGATCGTGCAAATGCGTCGGCGTTTTTGTTGCAATTAGAGGCACAGCTGACTGCGCCTTATTTATTTGGCAATCATCCCACAGTTGCCGATATGGCAATTCTACCCTTTGTCCGCCAGCTTGCGTTTGTCGATAAAATCTGGTTCGATACGCAATGTTGGCCACGATTGCAGAAATGGCTTGAGGCTTTTTTAATCTCTCCCAGTTTCATTGGCGTGATGGATAAATACCCCCAATGGTCACCCGGGGATCCCGTAACCACCTTTCCGGAATAAACCTTTCTCCTCTCTACCGCCGTTCTTTCAAGCAACTACACCCCCCCAGAATCGCCACCCTATTATGCAGGCGTCGTATTGACCTTGCCCTGTCACTGATACGCCTACCAGACGGCTCGGAGAGAAGGCCAACACCAGTCGTCCAGGATCTCCAGTCAATGTTGCCATTGGTGTCTACGGGTTTTAGGTTTGTTACTGGGTACTGGG
>DDEJ01000156.1:1646-8547 GCA_002336405.1 Rhodobacteraceae bacterium UBA1957 | reverse complement strand
TACTGGGTACTGGGAATTATTTTGAAGCGCGCAGCCCACCGGCGATATGTGCCCGATATTGCAGCCCAAGCCACATTCAAAGCCTGACTTTCCCCAGCCCAAAGCAATAAGCGCGTATCGGCACTGATAATCTGGCTTGCATTCAAAAGTCCTCTGCCTCATCATAATTTTGCAAAAAAGGCTGATTTTATGACTTAAAGGTCCTGTTCTCATGCGCATCATCCCCCTGATCTACATCCTGTCTGTTTTGGCTCTGCCCCTTGCCGCACAACAAAGCAGTGACGCCATTGCCCCGGAAATAAGAACCGCACTTGCAACCAAGGCGACTGGTGCGCCGGTTCAGGCGGATAATTGGATGGTGGTGGCCGCAAACCCCTTGGCGGTGCAATCGGGCGCGCGGGTCTTGCGTGATGGTGGAACCGCTGCAGACGCCATGGTTGCGGTGCAATCTGTTCTAGGTCTGGTCGAGCCGCAAAGTTCGGGCCTTGGCGGAGGCGCATTTCTGGTGTGGTATGATGGCGCAACTGGGGCCATCACTACGCTTGACGGGCGCGAGACCGCACCAATGGCAGCGACGCCAACGCTGTTTCACGACGGGACTGGCACGCCATTGAAATTTTACGATGCGGTGGTGGGAGGCTTGTCTGTCGGCACACCTGGAACGCCGGCCTTAATGGCCGCCGCCCAGACCAGGTGGGGCAAACTGGCGTGGTCTGATTTATTTTCAGAGGCGATCTCTTTGGCCGATTCAGGTTTTACCGTCTCGCCTCGGCTTGCTGCAATGGTGAAATATGATCAGAAACGCCTGAGCCGTTTTCCAAGAACGGCGGCTTATTTATTACCGGACGGAAAGCCGGTCACAGCCGGAGAGATCTTGGACAATCCTGCCTATGCCACCTCGCTTAGAGCCCTGTCCAAACACGGTATCAAAGCTTTCTATACAGGCGCGATTGCCAAGGGCATTGTGGACACAGTCCAAAATGCACCTGGCAATCCAGGCGTGTTATCGATGGGCGACCTGAGACATTATAGAGTTAAAGAACGGGCGGCAATCTGCGCACCTTACCGCAGTTATGAGGTGTGCGGCATGGGTCCACCCTCATCTGGCGCACTTTCGGTTGGTCAGATTTTGGGGCTGCTAAACCCCTTCGATCTGGCCGCACTTGGTGCCAATTCCCCAGAGAGCTGGCGCTTGATCGGGGATGCCTCGCGCTTGGCTTTTGCGGACCGCGGACAGTATATGGCGGACAGTGATTTTGTACCAATGCCAACTAAGGGCCTGATCGACCCGGCCTATCTGGCCAGCCGGTCTGCGCTTTTGAGGCGTGATACGGCGCTACCAGAGGTGGCCCCAGGCAACCCGCCGTTTGATCACGCGCTAAACTGGTCGCCTGATGACAGTTTAGAATTGCCGTCCACCTCGCATATCTCGATCGTGGACCGCTTTGGAAACGCGCTGTCAATGACGACGACAATTGAGAACGCCTTTGGCTCTCGTCTGATTACGCCCGGCGGTTATTTTCTCAACAATGAGCTAACCGATTTTTCGTTTCGAACCCATCGCGAAGGGGTGCCCATTGCCAACCGGCTCGAACCTGGAAAACGGCCGCGGTCTTCCATGGCTCCAACAATTGTTCTCAAAGATGGAAAACCCGTGATGGTGCTCGGTTCGCCCGGGGGCAGTCGGATCATCGGTTATGTTGCCAAAACGATCATCGCCCATCTGGACTGGAACCTCAATATCCAAGCGGCGATAGATTTACCCCACCTTATTAACCGCTTTGGTATCTATGATCTAGAGTCTGGAGCGGTGGCTGAAACAATGACAAAGCCACTGGCAGAGGCGCTGATGTCTTGGGACTTTGAGGTAAAGCTGCGCAACCTTAACTCTGGCATACATGCCATTTCGCTTTCCTTGGGTCAGTTGTCTGGTGGCGCAGATCACAGGCGCGAAGGTATCGCAATTGGGGAGTGATTTTTCCCGATGATTACAGCCTTTGCGCGCCGATGAAAAAACCAGGCACAAGGCTTGGGGCTTGTTGAACAAACCAACTGCGTTTTCATAGTGTTGTTGAAACCCTGCTGTCTCCGGATTAATCTTGCCACAACAGCGGCTGCTCAGAACACGTAAAAATGCCGGACGTAATAGGGAGTATTTAGATGGCGTTAGAATTTCATCACATCAATTTTGTCTCAAAGAATGTCGATGCGATGGATGCATTTTACCGCAATATTTTAGAGATGGACAGTATACCGATTGAGCAATTTCCACGGACAGAGGAAACCCAAGATCGCGGATATAGCGGAAAAATCAATTTTGTTACCGAGGGTAAAATAGAAATGCACTTGGCAGAGCGCAATTTAGAGGTGGGATTTAAAAATAACCAGACGATCAATCCCGTTGACAAAGGCCACATCGCTTTCAGAACAGATGACATCGCAGCCTTTCTCAGCAAGCTTGATGCGGCCGGTATCCCGTATTCCGATTACGGAACAACCTTTGCCAAAGAATGGCATCAAGTATTTTTTCATGATCCTGAAGGCAACGTCATCGAAGTTCATCAAAGACTGGACCAAGGTACATAAGCATTGGTATCAAGGGGTGCCCAAAGCGGCCACAGGGGTTGTCAAGCGATGTGAAAATAAATGGCCATCTAATCCATAGGCGTGGTTTTGGGCGAACCCGCCCTTTTAAAAATAGGTTTGCCAATCCCCTAGTCTTGCGCGGGACCCGGCGCGCGGCCCTTGTCTGTGAGCGCGCGTTCAAAGCTGGAAAATGCCTCTAACATCCGGCTTTGCATTGCGACGATGGGGTCACTGTGATCTGCCTCAAATGTCAGATCTTCGACCTGGAAACTAATAGAGGCCCCTTTGGTATTTATCTGTCTGACAATATCTTGCAGGTCTCGCATATCTCGGGCCAAGCCATCGATACTATGCACCACAACCCTGTCTCCCGCGCGTAAAATTGCGATCATCTCCCCAAGCACTGGACGGCTCCCACAGGCCTCGGTCTCATGAAAGACCCGTTCAGCGCCACTGTCGCCGTTGAAATCGGGCGAGTTGTCTGCTGCACCGCACTGCCAATAAACAAAGACCGTATGAGGCGTTGAGGCGATCACAGCGGCCTCTCCCGCCATCATTTCCTCCATGGTACCGGTTCCGGAGGTCCTTTCTGTCAAGGCTTTCTTAAAGCCCTTGGAAACTTCATGTTTGGTGGCCATCTTACCCTCTGAGTGGCTGGGTTTATCATGTCCAAAGCATATGCAGGCAAAAGTCGACATACAATGCCCCTTACAATCGGGTGTCCCCCAAATTTCATAGCCCGATGGGAAATGCTATTTGCGCTTTCAATTCAATCATCCAGTTTATAGTGAGGGTAGGCAGGCAATAGAGTAAGTCTGTGAAGACGACCGCCACCAACCCCATTACATGCCGGACCCTGATCGACATGAGATTTTCTCAACCACAACAAAACGTCTATTTTGCCTTCTTTGTTTATGCTTTTGCTTTGGGGGCTTTGTTTCCCCGTATCGGTGACCTGCAAGTGCAAATGGGTATCGGAGAAAGCGCCTTGGGCTTTGCGTTGGTCGGATTGTCAACCGGCGTGCAACTGTCTTTGTTTTATGCGGATAAAATCCTCAGGCGTACAGGGTTTCGGCTAGCGATGTGTTTTGGCTTGCCTTTGATCGGACTGTCGTTTGTGCTGGCCTCTTTTGCCATGGGCCCGGTCAGCTTTTTCCTTGCCCTGAGCATTGGAGGTCTGGCAGTTGGAGTGGTGGAAGTTGCGGTAAACTTAGAAGCCGACAGGGTGGAATACCGGCTTGCGAAACGGATTATGAACAGAAGCCATGCGTTCTGGAGCTTGGGGTTTTTTGCAACAGGTGTCGCCGGGGCAGCGATGTCTCAATTCAACGTCTCACCAACAACCCATTTCGGGCTGTTTCTGACCGCTGTAAGCCTGCTGACAATTGGCTTTGCCTGGGGGTATCATCCCGCGCCTGAGCGACCCAACAACAGCCCGCAAAGTCCAAAACTGATTCGGCCAACCAAAGGCATTATGGTTCTCGTCGTCTTTACCTTATCTGCTATGCTGATCGAGGGTGCCGGTATTGACTGGTCGGTGATTTTTATGCGCGATATCTTTGCAACGCCACCGTTTATCAACGGCGTGGCTTTGGCAGTGGGGGCATTAGCACAGTTCATAGTCCGGTTTTTTGCCGATAACCTTGTTGAGAACTACAGCGCCGAAAAGGTTTCGCGGCTGTCCATACTTTCGATGGGTATGGGGGTAATTTTGGTTTACTTTGCTTCCCTGCCAGCCGTGGCCTTGATCGGCTTTGCCTTGATGGGCGCTGGCAATGCGGTCTTGTTTCCACTGGCGATGTCGGCGGCGGCTCAAAGAACCGACCGACCTGCAGCGGTCAACGTGGCGTCTCTGGCGCAGATATCGTTTCTGGCGTTTCTTTTGGCACCGCCATTGCTGGGTTTTATCGCAGAGGCGTTCGGAATCAGGTTTTCCTTTGCTGTTGGTTTACCGTTCCTGATTGCCAGTTGGTTTACGGTTTCTTCGGTGACAGCAAAACCAACTGCCAAGACGGTGCAATCCACATCTGGCTGATTGCTGTCCGCCTATGGGCACCCGCAGTACCAACCACACCCAGTTGAACATTTTAGTGCCGCACGGCCGGCCAATCACACACCGACGCCCGTGGCATTGGCGTAATCCAATCGGTTTCTTTGAGGAAGCTTTGGTAATTTTGACGTTGGAATTCAACTTGTGATCCCCTAAAGTCTGCAACCTGAGCAAGCCATTATTTGAGTGGCCCTTCGCATTTGGAGCACGTCACATGTATATAGAAGATATTTTAGCTTTCGTTTTCAGTCCGACAATCTGGTTTTTCATTTTGGTCTTTGTTGTCTTGCGGTATTCTATTAAATTCGTTCCGCATAATCGAACCTATGTCATTGAAAGGTTTGGTAAATTCAAAGGTGTACAGGAGGCGGGTCTCAATTTTCTTATCCCCTTTATCGACAGTGTATCGGCTGACCGCTCGCTCAAGGAGCAGGCGGTAGATGTGCCCAGTCAAAGCGCTATTACCAAAGACAACATCTCGCTCACGGTGGATGGGGTGCTGTATTTTCGGGTGCTTGATCCGTACAAGGCGACCTATGGTGTCGATGATTATGCGTTTGCCGTGACCCAACTGGCGCAGACTACCATGCGCTCGGAACTGGGCAAGATGGAGCTGGATAAAACTTTTGAAGAGCGCGATTTGCTCAACACGAATATTGTTGCCGCGATCAATCAGGCCTCTTCGGCTTGGGGAGTGCAGGTTCTGCGGTATGAGATCAAGGATATTGTGCCACCACAATCTGTGATGCAGGCAATGGAGGCTCAGATGAAAGCCGAGCGGGTAAAGCGGGCACAAATTCTCGAATCTGAAGGTGATAGGCAATCCGCAATTAATCGTGCCGAAGGTGAGAAAGCCTCGGTCGTGCTGGCCGCTGAGGCTGAAAAAGACGAACAGGTGTTGCGCGCCGAGGGCGAGGCAAAGGCCCTTGTTGCCGTGGCAGATGCTCAGGCCAAAGCTCTGCTGATGGTCGGTGAGGCGGCCGATACACCAGCCGGGCAAAAGGCGGTCCAGCTTGAACTGGCGACCAAGGCCATCCATGCGAAAGAAATGATCGCCAAAAAATCATCGCTGATCCTGCTGCCCGACGGCGCCTCAGATGCCGCAAGCCTTGTGACTCAGGCGATGGCAATCATTCAAAAGATTTCAAATGGCACAACCGACCCTGCCCCTGCTGCCAAACCGTCTTCCACCAATGAAAGCTATGTGCCGCCAAACGCCCCGGGTCCGTGGGGCAAATAGAATGGAACAGCCAATGTTTGATATGTCCCTTTCGCAATGGCTGTTTATGCTGGGCATTGGATTGCTGGTAATCGAAATTGCCTTTCTCGGCTTTGCAACCTTTGTGTTATTTTTCGTCGGCCTCGCAATGCTGGCAACCGGTGGATTGATGGCAATGGAAATTGTGCCTCAGACAATCAATAGTGCGGTAATCACGGTATCGCTTCTGTCGATTGCCGCAGCGTTTATTCTATGGAAGCCCTTGAAAAAAATCCAAACCCCAAGTGAGGAAGGCAAAATCGAGGTTGGGTTTGTTGGTCACCGCTTTCAACTCGCAACAGATATCGCGCCAGACCAGCCGGGGGAACATGTCTATTCCGGCATCACTTGGAAGGTGGTCAGTGACCGGGCTATTGCCAAGGCCGCGCATGTAAAAGTGGTGCAGGCTGATGTTGGCCAGCTGACTGTCGTACCAGAAAATGAGCCCTAATTCCAGAGACCAGCATGCACAAACCGCCGCTTCCTTATGAAAAGCGCTGGTGAGGGTGACTGTCGTTGCCGTCGCCGTAGCATTCCGTTTGCTGTTAAACTGGCTGTTCCATCCCGGATGATCACATAGACCCTCGTCGTTCTGCGCTTTTCTGGCAAGATCGGTGCTGGGAGATAATAGATGGCAGGCACCAATGTTTGTTCGACGTCATAGCCAAGCGACAACCACACCAAAGATACCGGCGGCCATTCAGGTGCGTGATGAACCTGCGTGGGTCTTGACAGAACGCCACGCAACCACTGCACAGACAGTCTGGAAATGGTGCAAACATTGACAGTGTTCACGATCGCAGCCACACCCTCACAGCCCCGACACCGTTTTAGCCCCCCCTGACCCCAGCGCAGGAGGCCGTGGCGGATGCACTGCGCAAAACGTGACGAGTGTTACATGACGGTCTATTGGCTTTAGTGTGCGCGCTTCTCAATCCGACTGTGTATCGTTCGGGTTTAGACCCTTGTCTGCGTCGGCATGGAGCGGGACATCTTCGTGACCGTAA
>DDEJ01000156.1:908-1252 GCA_002336405.1 Rhodobacteraceae bacterium UBA1957 | reverse complement strand
ATACCCACATTGACGTGAAATACCTGCCGCACATGGCCAATAAAATGTCGCGAGGATATCTCTTTGTGGCGATCGACAGGGCCAGCCGGCGGGTCTTCATTGCCATGTATCGCCACAAAACAGCCGCCAATGCCCAGCGCTTTCTCGGCGATCTGGAACGTACAGGTCCGATCCGTAGCCGCACCATTTTAACCGGTATGGTAAGGCGTTCACCGAGCGGCTTTTTGGCGTGCACAGGCGCGCCGTAACACGGCAGCCGGCGTTTAAAACGCTTTGCTCAACTCTCGGTATTGATCCCCGACTGCTCCACCAAGATCGCTGCAAACCAACGGCATGGTTGAGCG
>DDEJ01000156.1:340-575 GCA_002336405.1 Rhodobacteraceae bacterium UBA1957 | reverse complement strand
GTTCAACGGCCCTATCGAGGACGTCAGCATGTTCGATCTGGCAAAGGGCTGGGGCTGCACTGCTAAGTCTGGCTTTACAACCGCCCGCTTGCACAATCAGCTTTGGGCAGTAAAACTTCCTTGCACGCCATCAAACAATGGTACAAACGCAAACCGGCAATTGTTTACCAAACAGCCGTGCTACCTCACGGAATGTGACAACTAGCAAAAAATTTAACCTCATTATCACAGCCCT
>DDEJ01000156.1:0-146 GCA_002336405.1 Rhodobacteraceae bacterium UBA1957 | reverse complement strand
CCCGCTTGCACAATCAGCTTTGGGCAGCAAAACGCCCTTGCACGCCATCAAACAATGGCACAAACGCAAACCGGCAATTGTTTACCAAACAGCCGTGCTACCTCACGGAATGTGACAACTAGCAAAAAATTTAACCTCATTATCAC
>DDEJ01000062.1:2663-10999 GCA_002336405.1 Rhodobacteraceae bacterium UBA1957 | reverse complement strand
AATTTGGGGTTCGCTATATCTCGTTATCTTCATCAAAACCTCCTCAGATATCTTGCCGAGAAAATTCTACTTCCGCATCCCCTTAGTTTCGGGGGAGATTACCAAGCCACCGGGGGTGTAACAGATCGATGAACGGCTGATTTCAAGCAGCTTGTACTGATGCATCCAGCCGGGACCGGTGTTGTCCTTACTGATTATCTGGCGGCGTTCCCCCTCTCATCGATACTGCGTATCGACTGCCGGGCAGTGGACAGGCCCATCGCTTCAGCCCTTGTGATAAAAACTCGTTTGCCACCGCCAGTTGCCCAGTCCTGGCGTGAAGCTCTTTTATCTCGTCTCTCATGATCTCAGCTTGATCAGCCTTATTGGAGAATAAACTGGCCATACCTTCCATCGCCTGGCGCTTCCACGTGCTGACTTGCGTTGGGTGAAGGTGCCGTTTAACGGAAATTTCTTGAACCGTCTTGTCTCCACGCAGTGTTTTGCGCGCAACTGTCGCTTTAAACTNNATGACGAACTTGTCCCATAATGCTTCCTTCCATTTCTGAGAAAGGATCACACCATTAAACCATCGCAGCAAACACCTAGTGAGTTAAATGCAACCTTGAATAAAATTTGGAGATGAAGGTGCTGGTGGGGATTGCGTTCTCTATCGAGACTAGAGGCTTCGCCGCTGTTTAAACTGAGCGCGCTCAATAAAAACTTTGCGGGTCAATATCGACAGCCAACCGCATCTGTGCCTTTAGCTTAAATTGACCAATCCAAGTTGTAAGGGCGGGCTGTAGTGGGGTTGTTTTGCCGGCTTTGACCAACAGCCGCACCCGGTGCCGACCACGCACCCGGGCGATTGGGGCCGGGGCGGGGCCGAACACTTGAGCGTCGATTTGGCGTAACGGCTGGTCTTGGCGGGCCAGCGCGTTGCCCAGATCAAACAGCTGTGACAGATCCGGCCCCGACAGAATAATCCCCGCCAGACGACCATAGGGCGGCACCCCGGCATCGCGGCGTTGTGTGGCCTCGGTCTGTAAGAAACCGGTTTCATCCCCTGACAGGATTGAGCGGATTACCGGATGCTCGGGTTGATAGGTTTGTAACAGTGCCTCGCCCGGTTTGTCGCTGCGCCCGGCCCGCCCCGAAACCTGTCGCATCAGTTGAAAGGTGCGTTCGGCGGCGCGTAAATCTGAGCCCTGTAGACCAAGGTCTGCATCGATTACCCCAACCAGTGTCAACAGGGGAAAATTATGCCCCTTGGCCACCAGTTGGGTGCCGAGGATGATATCAGCCTCGCCTTTGGCAATGGCTTGAATATGGGCCTTTAACGCGCGGGCGGTGCCATAGAGATCCGATGACAGCGCGGCAATGCGGGCGTCTGGAAACAGGTTTTGCGCCTCTTCGGTCAGCCGCTCGATGCCTGGACCAACCGGCGCAAGACGGTCCTCGACCTCGCAGGATGGGCAGCGCACCGGCATCGGCTTGGTCTCTCCGCATTGGTGGCACATCAGGCGGTTTTGGAACCGGTGCTCGACCATGCGGGCATCGCAATCGTCACAACCGATCTGGTGCCCACAGGCCCGACACAGGGTCACCGGCGCATAACCGCGACGATTGATAAACAACAGCGACTGTTCACCAGCTTGCAAGCGGTGCTCCATCGCTTTTTGCAGCGTATGCGAGATCCAGCGCCCCGCCTGCAGAGTTTCGCCGCGCATATCAATCGCACCCAGCTTGGGCATCACTGCGACACCAAATCGCGCCGCCAATTCAAGATACTGGTATTTGCCCGCCTCGGCATTAGCCCAGCTTTCCAAACTTGGCGTGGCCGAGGCCAGCACCACGCGCGCGCCACAGATCGACGCGCGTAGAACCGCCATGTCACGGGCATTATATAAAACGCCATCTTCTTGTTTATAAGAACTATCGTGCTCTTCATCGACGACAATCAAACCAAGATTCTGGTAGGGTAAAAACAGTGCAGATCGGGCGCCAATCACCATTTGTGCGCCCCCTGATCCGACCATTTTCCAAACCCGGCGTCGCTCGGTCAGGGTCACTCCAGAATGCCATTCGGCAGGAAGTGCCCCAAAACGCGCCTCAACACGGTTCAAAAATTCAGCTGTCAGTGCGATTTCAGGCAAAAGCACCAGAGCTTGCCGGCCCTGCCGCAGGCATTCGGCGACAGCTTCCAGGTAGACCTCGGTTTTACCCGATCCGGTGACACCCTTGAGCAATGTCGTGCCATAGGTCTGTTCTTTAAGTCCGGCGATCAATGCGTTTGCGGCACTGTTCTGCGCTGCCGTCAGTATGGTTTGGCTATGCGCTGTCTCAAGCGTTTGAAACGGTAGATCGCGCGGTGTATCCTCTTCTTGAACAGCGCCCAAGGCCACCATACCCTTGATTACTGACTGGCTGACACCGGCCATATCCGCCAGCTCTTTGAGCGTAAAGGCCAGCCCGCCATAGCTTTGAAACGTTTCCAACACCCGCCGCCGCGCATCTGTCATGCGGTCGGGCTCTGTTGCGCCGGGACGGTAGACTTTGCGCATGGATGGTGGGTTGCTCAATCCCGGGACCCGGGTGGCAAGCCGCAACATGGCCGGGCGGGGCGTCAACGTATAATCGGCCCCACGTTCCAAAAAACTTTGAAGCTCGGCCCGCATCGGGGCGACATTCAACACCCTTGCTACTGCGCGTATTTTGCTGAGATCGTAATCTCCGCGGCCAGCCCCCCAGACCACGCCCAGCACTTTGCGCGGCCCCAAAGGCACCTCGACATAGGCCCCCATATGGCAACCGCCTTCCGGCGCGCGATAATCCAGCGCGCTGTCCAAAGGTGCTAGCGTCATGACGCTGACCAGTGTACCTTGGTCAAAGAAACCCGGCTGTTGCAACATTCTCTCCTTTGTCTGACCTTTATTGGGGTTTTCGGGTCGTACTGCATGAGGTAAACGCAAGCCAGTCTAAGACCAACCAGTAAACAGGATTATAGCATGAAATTTTTTGTAGACACCGCTGAGATCGATGCCATTGCGGAGCTCAATGACCTTGGCATGGTCGATGGCGTCACCACCAATCCTTCTCTGATCATGAAATCTGGTCGCGATATCCTTGACGTCACGAAAGAAATTTGCGCCTTGGTCAGTGGCCCGGTCAGTGCAGAAGTCACCGCAACGGATGCGGATACAATGATTGCCGAAGGGCGTAAACTGGGTGAAATCGCCGATAACATCACCGTCAAAGTGCCATTGACTTGGGACGGGTTGAAAGCCTGTAATGTGCTGTCGGGCGAGGGTAAGATGGTCAATGTTACCTTGTGCTTTTCTGCCAATCAGGCGTTATTGGCGGCCAAAGCGGGTGCAACCTTTATCAGCCCCTTCATTGGTCGCATCGACGATTTGAACCTAGACGGGCTTGATCTGATTGCGGATATTCGTACAATTTATGACAATTACGGCTTTGATACCCAGATCCTTGCCGCGTCGATTCGCACGGCCAATCACATGAGCGAATGCGCCAAGATCGGTGCGGATGTGGCCACAGCGCCTCCGGGCATCATCAAAGCGATGGCCAATCACATGCTGACCGACAAAGGGCTGGCAGCATTTCTGGCCGATATCGAGAAAACTGGCCAGAAGATCATTTGATAAACCTTGTCGCATGGCAGGGGCCGTCGCGTGAAACAGAGTTAGGCTAAGATGACCAGCAGCCCAAAATTAGAGGATGCGCTGCGCGACCGCATTATCGCGGAGCCCACAGCCATACTTGATGACCATGATGTGATGCGTGCGCTTGTCGAGGCCAATCAAAAGGCGATGGGTGGCAATATTATTGACCTGCGCGGTATCTCGATGGAGCGGTTAGAAAACCGGCTCGATCGCCTTGAAGATACCCACCGCAGTGTGATTGCTACCGCCTATGATAATCTGGCGGGAACCAATCAAGTGCACCGGGCTATTTTACGCCTGCTGGATTTGGACGATTTTGCCGCCTTAATCGCAGACTTGAACGGCGAGATTGCCAATATCTTGCAGGTGGAGTCACTGCGGTTGGTCTTTGAAACCGCGCATGCGGACGGTGACCCGAGCTTAAGTCGTTTTGGTGCGGGGCTCACTGTGGCGGATGCTGGTTTTGTGGCAGACTATATGAACGCTGGTACTTCCGGACAGAGTCCGCAGGTTATTTTGCGTCATCTCAAAGGTGCTGGGCACTCGGTGTTTGGCGCCATTGACAAGACAATCCAATCCGAAGCCTGCCTGAAGCTTGATCTCGGTGTTGGGCGCCTGCCGAGTATGCTGGTGATGGGTGGCAGAGACCCGCAACAGTTTTCGTCTCAGCAGGGTACAGATCTTTTGAAGTTTTTCGCAGGCGTGTTTGAGCGTATCATCCGCCGCTTGCTGTTGTGAGTGCACATAGCGATACGTTGATTTCATCAGCGCTTCGGGCCGCGCTGCAAAGCTGGCTTGAGGCGCAGAGCGCGCTGAAGGGCCTCAGTGATAATACCCTGTCGGCTTATCACACCGATGTTGTCGGGTTTATGGCCTTTATGACGCTACACAGCGGGGCGCGTTCTGGTCTTGCGGCTTTGGCCCGCATTTCAGTATCAGATATGCGTGCATGGATGGCGTCCCAACGCGCACAGCAGATCGCGCCACGCTCGTTAGCACGCAAACTCTCGGCTGTGAAAAATTTCTATGTCTGGCTGGCGGCCCGGGAAGGTTTTGAACCCACGGCAGTCTTGTCGTTACAAACCCCAAAATTTCAAGCCAAACTTCCCCGCCCACTAAGCGAAGAAGCCGCCCGTGCTGTGGTTGATACGGTGGAGATGCAATCTCTAGAAAGCTGGGTTGGGGCGCGTGATGTTGCTGTGGTGACATTGCTTTACGGAGCTGGTTTGCGCATTTCCGAGGCCTTGGGGCTCAGGCGGTCTGATGCGCCTTTGCCGGATGTGCTGAAGATCGTCGGTAAAGGCGGCAAGGAGCGGTTGGTGCCTATACTTGAGGCCGCGCGCACTGCTGTTGATATCTATTTGAGGCTTTGTCCCCATCCGGCCACCGACGCCGCGCCGCTGTTTTTGGGGGTGCGAGGCGGTGCCCTGTCCCCCCGCCTGATACAGAAAGCCATGCAGCAGACCCGACATCAATTAGGATTGCCTTCGACAGCAACACCGCATGCGTTGCGGCATTCCTTTGCGACACATCTGTTGTCGGCAGGCGGGGATTTGCGCGCAATTCAAGAGTTGTTGGGCCATAGTTCTCTGTCAACGACGCAGAATTATACGGCCGTCGATACAGATCGATTGCTTGAGGTTTATAAAAACGCACATCCTAAATTCTGATCGCGTTGCACATTGGAAATTTTTCAGGCATGCGATGTTTATGACGGTCACACAAAAAGCCCTTTTTGTTCATTTTTTCACAGCTTCTGGAGCGGTGTTTGCGATGCTGGCAATGCTGGCGGCAACCGAAGCGAAATGGAGCCTTATGTTTTTATGGCTGGTGGTGGCCTTTGCCGTCGATGGCATAGACGGGCCGCTGGCGCGGCGGTTTGATGTAAAAAACCACGCACCGCGGTTTGACGGTATGCTGTTGGATCTTATTATTGATTATCTTACATATGTTTTTATACCGGCTTTTGCCTTGTTTAAAAGTGGGCTCTTGCCGGGTTGGACCGGTTGGGTGGTCATCATCGTAATCACTTTTACGTCGGCACTGTATTTTTGCGACAGTCAGATGAAGACAAAAGACAATAGTTTTCAGGGATTTCCGGGTTGCTGGAATATGCTTGTCATCGTCCTTTTCGCAATAGAGCCGAATTTCTGGATTATTTTAATTTTGGTTGCTGGTTTGGCGCTGGCGATGTTTTTACCGCTCAAGTTTGTGCATCCGGTACGGACCGAACGCTGGCGTTTTCTTAGCTTGCCTATCGCGCTGGCCTGGACGTTTTTTGCCGGATGGGCGGCCTGGGTTGATTTTCACCCCCAAAGCTGGGCTCATTGGGGTCTGGTCGCAACCTCGGTCTATCTGCTGTTTGCGGGCATCGCTCAGCAGGCAATTCCACAGCGTAGCTGAAGGTATCCCCCCCCCTGTGTCACTGCTTTAAATTTTCCCAATAGGGTATCTTCGCGCGCACAGGTCGATAGAAGGATAATATTATATGTCTCGCTCACCAGCCCCCAGTGCAGCTAAGGCCGCCGGGCTGACACTCGTGGCGTCAGCGTTTATCGCCGGCACCACTTTATTTGCCAAATTTCTGGCAACCGGGGCGTTGGGGCCACCATTGCCCGCGTTGCAGATCAGCCATGGTCGCTTTTTATTCGCTTTTCTGGTGATTGGCGGGGTGTTTTTATGGCGCGGGAAACCGCTGGAAACACCGGCGTTTAGGATGCATTTTGGCCGCTCTTTATTTGGATGGGCAGGGATCTCTTTGATGTTCGCATCGACAGCGTTTATCCCGCTGTCTGACGCAACGGCGATTAGCTTTCTTAATCCAGTGTTCGGCATGGTTCTAGCGGTGTTTTTTCTGGGTGAAATTGTGGGCCGCCTGCGTTGGGTGTCGGCGGGCATTTCCTTGACCGGTGCTGTTATCTTGCTGCGACCGACGGTGTCCAGTTTTGAGCCTGCGGCACTTTTGGCCCTTGGAGCAGCACTGTTTTTTGGTGCCGAATTGATTCTTATCAAACGCCTGACAAACCGTGAACCAGCCGCGCAAATCCTGTTGATGAATAATCTGTTGGGATTGCTTATTTCCACAGTGGCCGTAAGCGTGGTTTGGCAGATGCCCAGCGCGCGACAGTGGGTCGCTCTGGCAGCAATTGGTGGGTTGATGGCCATTGCACAGATGTGTTTTGTCAACGCAATGGCGCGCTCGGATGCCAGTTTTGTGTCACCGTTTCTCTATTTTACACTGATTTTCGCGGCGCTTTATGATGCGGTTGTGTTTGGCGTCTTACCCGGTTTTATATCCCTGCTTGGGATGGGGATTATTTTGGCCGGAGCGGTTTTGCTTGCGGGACGTGGGGCCCGTGACCACGGAAGTAAACATCTGGCTTCTGTCATAAAGTAATGTCAGCATTAGGGCCATGGTGTGAATTTTACCCATTCGGCCAAAGACATTTTTGCTTTACCCGCCCCCAGAGGCCTCATCAATGTCACAGATGCGATGGCTAGATGTGAATGTTATGTTGATTTAGCTGTAATGCTGTCCTGTAAATCGAATCTCATGGCTTGTAACTCGGTGTGGAATGTATAGTATTGATATCGATTTAGTTGAGGTAAAGGCGGCCCTAAGCGTGGCCGCTTTTTATATAGGGAAAAGACATGTCCTGGACCGATGAACGCGTCGAACTGCTTAAGAAAATGTGGGGAGACGGCCAATCTGCAAGCCAGATCGCCAAAGAGCTGGGCGGCGTAACCCGCAATGCGGTGATTGGAAAAGTGCACCGTTTGGGGCTTTCAAACCGGGCGACCACCGCGTCGGCAAAACCCGCGACAGCCTCTAAGGCCGAGGCAAAGTCTGCGACCGAGCCCAAGCCCAAAGCCGCCCCAAAGCCCGAGACGGTTGCAAAGCCCGCAGCCCCAGAACCGTCAGCACCGGTTCCGATGCGCAAGGCGATCATCCCTGCTGGGCAACCCCTGCCGCCACAACCGTCGGCCAATGAAATTAGCCCGGAGGCGTTGGCTAAGGTCAGCGAAGTGGAAAAGAAGGCCAAGAGACTGTCTTTGCTGGAATTGACTGAGAGAACGTGTAAGTGGCCCGTTGGCGATCCTGCAACTGATGATTTTTGGTTTTGTGGCTTGGCCACGCAGGCTGGAAAACCCTATTGCGAGGCGCATGTCGGCGTGGCTTTTCAGCCGATGAGCGCACGGCGCGATCGCCGTCGCTGAAAAACACGGTCGGTCACACCGGTCAATTGTCCAGATAGGCGGCAATGGGTTCTATCCAGTCCCAATTGCCGCTACGGCCACCCAAATGTTCAGCTAGAAAATCTTCGACCCGTCGGGCATGCCTGATTCTGGACTGCCACTTATCAATGCCGTGGCCTTCATTTTCAAAGATCAGACTGTCGANNATCCCTGCTGGGCAACCCCTGCCGCCACAACCGTCGGCCAATGAAATTAGCCCGGAGGCGTTGGCTAAGGTCAGCGAAGTGGAAAAAAAGGCCAAGAGACTGTCGTTGTTGGAATTGACTGAGAGAACGTGCAAGTGGCCCGTTGGTGATCCTGCAACTGATGATTTTTGGTTTTGTGGGTTGGCCACGCAAGCTGGAAAACCCTATTGCGAGGCACATGTTGGCGTGGCTTTTCAGCCGATGAGCGCACGGCGCGATCGCCGTCGCTGAA
>DDEJ01000062.1:2283-2419 GCA_002336405.1 Rhodobacteraceae bacterium UBA1957 | reverse complement strand
AAGGGCGGCAGCCTGCATCTGACCTACCAAATTAATCGGTGATCTTTGGTGCATTTTTTCCATATCTCCGGGGGTGTTTATATCGCCAAAATACCTTTCCCATTGCCCGAGATACAGCCCCCAGGAATGCGGCGGG
>DDEJ01000062.1:565-1949 GCA_002336405.1 Rhodobacteraceae bacterium UBA1957 | reverse complement strand
ATTGAGACTGATAGGCCACGTCAAGCATGGCGTGCTCAATGATGCCCGCTTTGAATAAATCGGGGTCACGCACCAGCCCCATCGCCGAGGCATAGCCGCCATAACTGCTGCCATTGATTGCAATCGCATTCGGGTCGGCGATCCCTTGGTCGATGGCCCAGAGTGTGGCATCGACCAAATCGTCCTGCATTTTGCGCCCATATTCGCCATAGCCCGCGGCTTGATAGATTTTGCCAAGGCCGCTTGATCCGCGGAAATTCACCGCCAAAACCGCATAGCCGCGATTGACCAAAAATTGGCGGAAATGGTGGTATTCCCATTTGACTTGTCCTGCGGGTCCACCATGCACCTCAAGCACCATAGGAGCAGCGCCATCCACGCCTTTCGGTCTTAGCAACAAAGCGTTCAGTTTCATCCCATCCCGGGCCGTGATCTGGACGGTTTCGGTGGGCACCAATGCGTCGGTATGTTTTGTCTTGAAATAAAAGTCGCTGATTTTCGTGTCTGTCCCAAGATTTAGGTCGAAGATATGATAGCTATAACTTTGGGCATCAACCGAAAGAGTTGCCGTAACAAAATCACCATTCCCAGCCCACCTAAGGCGGTCGATCGACACGTGTTGTCCTTGTTTGGCAATCAGTGTCGCAAGCTTTTTTCCCGCCTTGGTGAACCCCACAGGGGTTACGTCCCCGACCTGTGGTATCACCATATCAATCTTGCCGTCATAAAGGTCAAAATTGATTATTTCGGCAAGATCTTCATCAGCTTCTTCATGCAGAACCTGTTCGGACCCATCGGCAAGATCGAGACGCACCAATGCAGCTGTGTTGCGTCCACGGGCAGAAATTGCCAAAGCAAACTCTGCACTTGGGCTGACTTCCAACACATAAAATGTATCGCTGGGATCGATATCTATCAACGGCTGCCACCCGCTGTCTCGGTTGACCAAAAGCTGGGTCTTATTTTCTTTTATACGGTCAAAACGTAACATTGGGGTCAAGTTCTTTGCCAAGACCCAGCCTAGAGTTTGGCCTTGGTTTTTGATCAACATGGTTTTGTTGCCGCCTTGCTGATCTGTGGTGTATAAATCTGCGAACGCCGGGTTGCGATCCTGCGAGGCGATCACGACCAGATCATCTGCGTCACTGGGCTTGTTTTGAATTGACCAACCAGAAAACCCCCTTGGTGTGACATCGCGCCAATTGTCTTCGTCTGGTTTGGCGGGGTCAATCTGCCACAACCGGCCCTTGCGCCCGATCAGCAAAGCTGTGGTGTGCGGGTTCCAAAAGTAATAATCAACGTCCCTGAGACGCATCACCTCGCGGTCGGTAGTGCGGTCCTTAACCAGAACCACCTGTTTGGTTTTGCGCGTTGCCCGCCACGC
>DDEJ01000062.1:0-183 GCA_002336405.1 Rhodobacteraceae bacterium UBA1957 | reverse complement strand
GGCATAGAAATCCCGCACAGGTATCAATGGCGGCAGTTCGGATGAGGCCAGTGACGGATGTGTGGCAGCAGTGTCATGTGACCACCATGCAGTTGTCGCAAAGGCCATAACCACCAAGCTGAGGAATGTTGCGAATATTATTTTAAGGTAAAACAATTTGAAATCCTTGGTTGAAGGGGCTGT
>DDEJ01000099.1:22849-24759 GCA_002336405.1 Rhodobacteraceae bacterium UBA1957 | reverse complement strand
TTAAGCTTGGAAGGCTCTTATGATACCATTTCACCATACCCGCCGCTCTGTAGTTCCGACAATTTTTCCAAGATACAATAAGCGAAACAAACTTTAGCGTTCATTGCCGCAAGCCAAATCTTAGCTGCTTTCGGAGCCGTGGTATAAACATGCTTCATACGGATTTGCAAGCTGGATTTAAGTGATTTTTTATCTCAAGAAAATAAATCTCTCGCAAGCCTAGCCCTGTCATAGACGATGAATTTCAGTCTTCATATCACTGTTTCAATAAAGATTTAAAATCTTGAAAGCAACCTTTAGCCCCCTGACCGCGAGCCCAAAATTGCTTTGGACACACGGGAAAATCAGGCGGTGGCTGCCGCATTTTTTGTTTAATACATATCATCTGACGGACACTGCCTTCGTTTGTTTTTTCGTGCCACCGTGGGCTTTTTTGACGCAAATTTACAGATTTAGAGTTGGTGGCATCATTTTTGCTTTATGATCTGTGACACAATGTTTTTGCATGAAGTGTCGTAAAATTGACTGCAGCAGGAGCTGAAGATGACCTATTTGGAAGCCGAAAATACGGAGCCTAACCGTCATGATCCGGGAAAGTACTTTTGGCATCGCGTACTGTGGAAAATCAACAAAGTCTTGTCTGGGCCCCCCGTGCCGATTGCAAAGCACACACCCTGTCACTGTGGGCGTTTCTTTTGCGGAGAAAGGGATCATTAGCATTTCCCTCTTACTGCTACTTTAAAACTTAAATAGCCCTGAACACTAGGTTCAGGCAGAGGCCTTGTTGCACGGCACGAGGAACACAGCCTCAATTTATTTGGCTGATGACACCACACATGGTATGATTACTTTAGTTGGGGTCGGTCTAGCGTTGGCCGCCTGGCCATTCAACGGGGCTCTCAGTCACTTATGTACCACAAAGAATACTGCATGTCCTTTGAGGGCTACCTTTGAACACTTTCCAAAGTCCCGCGGACTATGCTGGTCAGGCGTTGGCAGAAAAAAGCATCTCAAATCTGTTACTGATCTGCACTGTGTATATATTTACAGTCGCAATAGGGACACTCGATCCAGTTCTGCGGATGGGGAATTTGCAGCCAGACCCGCGGATGGCCTAACGCTCCGTCGCCGCCATCGCAAGCAAAACGCAATTTGTCCACTTGTTTTGTTTCGGGTTCTTGTATCGTCATGGACGCATGCTCCTGTTAGGTGGACCTCTTGGACATAACTATGCGCACTCGCACGCCATGGGGCAAGTCTCGTGCTGAATTACTGTTGGGTCACCATTCGGCCCATATGGCGACCGCCCATAATATGGACATGCAGATGTGGTACATCTTGCACGCCATCCGTCCCGGCGTTGGAGATCGCGCGAAATCCGTTGCCGGCCTCTCCGGGTTGGACGTCCGTCACGCGACAGACCTCACCAATGGCGCGGGTAAAATCAAGGATTTCTGCGTCTGAAGCTGCTTGCGCAAAGTGGTCATACGTTACGTATGGGCCTTTTGGGATTACCAAGACATGTACTGGGGCTTGCGGATTAATGTCGTGAAACGCCAAGCTGTGGGTGGTTTCCAAAACTGTGTTATTGGGGATTTCGCCACGAAGGATTTTGGCAAAAATATTGTGGTTGTCATAGGTGTAAGGCATCGGAATCCTCGTTAGAAAATAGATCTTTGGCCAGCTCCTCGAGACGCAGGGTTTGTGGGGGCAAAGCGAGAAACTGATCCAGCGTGGCCACAGTATCGTTGATGTGCGCCTGTTCAGCAATGCGATAGTGATTGTCAAAACCGGCCTGCACAAGCTGCGTTCGCTCCAACAGAATCTTATCTCGTAAATTGGGTAGTAGCCTGCGTATTGCTCCCTGAGGGCTGTGCGCGGTGATCAAGCCCAAAGACATCGCATGCTCT
>DDEJ01000099.1:4078-22467 GCA_002336405.1 Rhodobacteraceae bacterium UBA1957 | reverse complement strand
GGCTTTCGGCACAAAAGTCTTTGATGAAATCAATATCCTCTGGATCTATGCAGATCATCAGCCGGTTGCATTGATTGCTGTCGAATACCAGCCTCAGCAAGGCTTTTCGATGTCTATTACGTTTGCTTAAGCTGGCTTGTATGCCGCCCAAATCTGGCAGGGGCACAGTTTGGTCATTAAACAGATAGGCAAGTGCATTGATGTCTGTCAGCTCATTGACCCGAGAGACCAAGCGCTGTGCCACCTGCCATCTTTGACAGATCACAACCAGCAATTTGCGGTTTTGTCCGATTGTGCTTTGTTGCTCCCAGAACCGTTTGCTGTGCCGCTGACCAAGGCGCCCTTGAAGGGTGGTGAAATTATATAAATGCAGCCCCTCATCTGAAACTGGAAAATCGCGGTGAGGGCTAAGATATAATGCGGTCAGCCGAGATTTAAGGCCGGTTGCGTCGGGGCTGATTTTGCGCGCGAACAAATACTCCTGATCGCGCAACAGATCATAGTGGTCATTATAAAAACTCACTGGCAGGCCATAGACTGAAAAGATGAAAAATGTCACGCTGCGGGTATCAATCTGGACTGCTGGGACGAGGTGGCGCACGAGCGTTTGGAAAAATGTCTCATCAGGGATCCAGGTGGTTTTGAAAAACCATTTCAGATCCCAGCGCCGACGTATAAAGGCGAGGACTTTTTCAATTGTACCGCGCCGCAGACACCACCATTGGCTGCCAACTTGCATGTCGAGATCTTTGGGAATGGCCCGTGACAAGCCAAGCCGCTTTTGCAGCGCCAGAGATGTATCAAACATCTTTGTTTGCTTGCGTTGATTAAAAAAATGGCGGTAGATCAGCCGGTCCTCGCGCTGCCCTTGCTTAATCCACTTGCTGGTGAAATAGTCGAAGCCTTCGATGTAATCCACATTCCGGCGGGCGAGAAAATCATGGGCATAAGCGGCAGATTTAATCGGCATGCAACTGCCGGAAATCAAATAAAAATGGGTGGCATCCGGAAAGGCAGCCAAACCCGTACGCAGGGTGTTCAATGTTGCCTGCACGAGGCTCCAACCACCCCAGGCACATTTCACCCGTTTTTGGCAAAGCGCCGCATTTGGCATATCCACCAAAGCGCTGCGTATCTTTCGGTAAGCGCTGTCCGGGCTGCGTTTGTCAAAATGTATGGCGATATAATCGCCGGATTGAGTTAAATACTGCGCCTGTTCGATAATGGCGTCCGGGTCTTCATGGCACAGCAGGATATAGGCAATTTTTGGCATTGGGTAATCCATAAAACGGTCACAGCGTCGGTTCGAAATGTCTCGCCAGAATGCTGTTGAATATACAGCGTCGCATTGTTTTCTTAGCCTCAGTCTGTAAACTGCATCGCACGAATAACAAAGCATATTTTACGGAGTAGTTTTGGCATGCCCTATCCTGGCATCTGGATGACCGAAAGCGAACAGATTTTATATCGCGTCGTGCCCAAGGCGGCCTGTTCCTCGATTGGGCAGATATTGTATTATACCGAGCACGGTACATTTTTTGACGGTGATATCCATGATGCCCGGCACGGGGTCCATAAATGGGCGTTAGAGCATAGCCAACCGCTGATCAGTCGCGCGGTTGAGAGCCCCGATACATACAAGTTTTCTTGTGTACGCAATCCTTATCAACGGATCCTTTCGTCGTTTTTTGATAAAATTTGTGGTGTGCAACGAAGCGGCGGCCGCTATCGCGAAACACTGGTGCCGTTTTTGATCGAAAACTATGATATCGAGGTTGGGGGCGAGGATGGGAAACAAGCTTTCGACCAAATCCGATCATTCCGGCGGTTTTTGTTGTTTGCCCGAGATACCATACAATGGCATCGTCCGATGGCGCCCGATATTCACTGGTCGTCGATTGCGGATCATCTTGCAACGCTGGTGGTCAATGGGGGCCGGTTCGACAGTATTTTTTGGGTGGAACGGTTTGATGATGGCATGCAGCAGGTACTTGACAGGGTCGAGACCACACATCCTGTCGACCTCGCTGTTGTGCCGCGCTTCAACCAGTCACAAGTGCACGGGCCTAAGCGTGCGCATCCGGTGGCCGATTATTTTGATGATCTGTCCATGCATTTGATGTACGAGATGTACCGGCGCGATTTTTATCTGTTCAAATATGATTACTTTGATCCCTCCAACATGATGCCAATGGCCGAGATGGATCTTGATGAAATTCACACCGAATTGGCCAAGTGATGGCGGCTATGGCTTGAGTTTAAAGGCCAGCGGCAGTGAATAACTGGGCAATATCGGCCTGTGGACGTGGCCCTAAATGGCCGATAACCTCTGAGGCTGCGATGCAGCCCATCCGGCCACAGGTTTTCAGGTCTTTGCCGGTTGCGAGGCCAAACAGAAAGCCGGTCGCAAACTGGTCACCAGCGCCAGTAGAATCAATTGCCGTAATTGATTTGACAGGGATATCTATCCGATTTTCTGCCGCTATCACCGTTGCACCCGCCGCACCGCGTGTGCAGACCACAAGGCCACAATCTTGCGCCGCCTGCTGCAGAGCGCTGTTCAGGTCTTCGGTCTGATACAAGGACTGCCATTCTTCATGATTGCCGATGACATAATCGAGTTCGGTGACCAGCGTGCGAAAATCATCGCGGTGTCGGTCGACGCAGAACGGGTCGGATAGTGAAATACCAGCGGTTCCACCCCCATTTTTACAGGCCTGTGCTGCGGTTTTGAACGCCTGTTTTCCTGCGGGTTTGTCAAAAAGATAGCCCTCGAGAAACAAGATCTCTGACTCTGAAACAAGGGCTTGTGGCACATCATCTGGACCTAAATCAGCACTGATCCCGAGGTAGGTGTTCATTGAGCGCTCGCCATCTGGCGAGACAAATATCATGCTGCGCGATGTGGGGGAAGCATCGCTCTCAACCGCAGGGTTGAGAAAGTCTGTCCCGCCTTTTGCCGTGGCTTCCGCATAAAAAATACCCAGCCCGTCGGCGCGTACGCGTCCGATGAAACCAGTGGAAAGACCAAGCTTTCCAAGTCCTGCGATGGTGTTGGCCACAGATCCGCCGGGGGTTTGGATGCGGTTTTCCATCGCGCCATACAGAAGCTCGCCTCGGTCCCGTTCTACCAGTTGCATGATGCCTTTTTGTATGCCCATCAATTCTAAAAAGCTGTCATTGCTTTGACTGATCACATCGACGATGGCATTGCCAATGCCTACAACTTGATATGCTGACATAGGTTCTCAAACTCCTGATGGGGGTCGCGATCAGGTTCGATCGGACGTAAATCGCGTGGTTTGTTGCCGCAAAGATGACCGGCGGCGAAGATATCGGGGTCTTGAGGCTGATAGTCAACACAATTGTGCTCCCCATTGAGCCCTTGAATTTTTAAGCATAGCTTTGCGCAGGTGCCATTGGCCCCCTATGTTTGTCTGGGCTGGCCTTATGTAATTGTTGTGGTGTGTATTTGCGCAAAAAACGGGTCGCGGTTGCTAAATTTGTGCCTTATTCTTGATGCCAAACAGATCGCTGGGGATTTTATATGCAACATACTGATACCGGGTATCATTATCAAATGATGCAACGCGCCATTGATATCATCGATCAGCACGATGGAAGTATAACGCTGGAAAATTTGGCGGAAGAAATGGGAATGAGTGTCGCGTATTTCCAACGGCTATTTTCCCGTTGGGTTGGGGTTTCGCCCAAAAAATACCAGCAGTATCTGGCTTTAAGCTATGCAAAAACTTTATTGAGCGAGCGCTTTACCCTGTTGGAGACAGCTTACCTTTCCGGGTTATCCGGCAGTGGGCGTTTGCATGATCTGTTTGTACGCTGGGAGGCGATGACGCCGGGCGAGTTTGCACGTCAGGCAGATAATGTGACAATCCAATGGGGTTGGTTTGACACTCCGTTTGGCGAGGCACTTGCGATGGGTACGCGGCGCGGGTTGTGTGGACTGGCCTTTGTGGAAGAAATCGGCCGAGAACAGGCGTTGGGTGATATGATGGCCCGCTGGCCCTCAGCGCGATATATATCCCATACCGACGGGCGATCAGGACGGCAATCTGAAGGGGTTTCCGGGGGGCTGTCAGACTGGGTTGAGGCGGCTTTCTCAGCGCGTGGCGAGACGCCACTCAGCTTGATTGGGGCGCCATTCCAGATCAAAGTCTGGGAAGCTTTGATGCACATTCCCAGCGGTTTTGTGACGAGCTATTCACAAATTGCCAGTGCGATCGGCCACCCTAAAGCGGTGCGCGCGGTCGGTACGGCGGTTGGGCGCAACCCGGTCAGTTGGGTGATACCGTGTCATCGGGCGCTGCGCAAATCCGGTGGGCTAGGTGGTTATCACTGGGGGCTTCGGGTCAAACGCGCAATGCTGGCCTATGAGGCGGCGCGGCAAGAGGCATAAGTGCACCGCTGTCAGGATGTAGCCCAATACAAACAGATGTATTGGGCGTTTAAATATTGCATCTTCGCTTTCAATTCATGCGCTATTACGTTAAAAGCAACCCTAATAAATTTAAGATCGTTTATCGCATTAATTTTGAGGCTTCTTTATAATGATTATTAATTTCCGCAAATTTGCGCTTATTCCTATGCTGTTTGCCCTGGCCGCCTGCATGCAGCCAGCACGTTTGTCTGGAGATGACCAGCGGGTGCATACTAAAAACGGGGCGTTTCTTGGAACGATGATGGGTGCGGCCGTTGGTTTGGTATCCGCTGATAATTCAGACGAACGGCCTGGTAAAGTGGTAAAGGCGGCAATTATCGGTGCGGGCTTGGGCGCATTGGCGGGCACTCTGCTCGATCGGCAAGAGGCGGATTTGCGTCGTGATCTGGACAATCGTGATGTGCAGATTACCAACACTGGGGACCGTTTGGTTGTGACCTTGCCGCAGGATATTTTATTTGCGACAGATAGTACTGCGGTTCGGGCCGATTTGCGCCGGGATTTGCGGGCGCTTGCCGGCAATCTGGACGCGTATCCTAAATCTACGGTCAGCATCATTGGGCACACGGATAATGTGGGCGACGCTAGTTATAATCGTGACCTTTCGAATCGTCGCGCCTATAGCGTAGAACGTGTGCTGGTGGATGCTGGGACATCAATGTCGCGCATTCAGGCGTATGGCCGAGGCGAGCAAGAGCCTCTCGCGTCAAACCTGTCATCCGAGGGGCGCGCTCAAAATCGTAGAGTTGAAGTGGTGATTGTTTCAAATGCAGGGTGAGCGTTTTTGATTTTTCCCACCAAACCCCCAGTTGGCAGAGGCTGCTGTCATACCACTAGAATTAGTGCGGCATATCATCAGTGCCCATATATCTGGGTGCGGATGAAAGCGCACTGAATGGGTTTGCTAGACGCGAGGGCATATGCAGAAAAACAGGGGCCTGTGGATAAATACAGTCAGACTTTCATGAGTTCTTGACCTGCTTTAGGGGGTGTTTTGACGAGGTTGAGCTTTGCCAGAGCGCCACGCATTGTATTTTGTGCTTGCCCTTGAATATGACCTGTTAAATCTGTAAGAACACCCTGTCGAAGAGGTGCGCAGCACCACAGCTGAAGAACGCATACAGGGTCGGATATTCCGGCCCCATTTGTTTTGATGTAAACCTAAGACCAATTTGCAAGACCGGCGGAGACAACCGCTCGGCCAGAAACATAAACGAATAGGAAACCAGAGACCTCATGGCTCAAAACACATCTATGGAGGAATTCGAAGCCCTCCTGAACGAAAGCTTCGAAATGGACACGCCCGAAGAGGGATCTGTTGTCACCGGCAAAGTTATCGCGATCGAAGCGGGACAAGCCATTATCGATGTCGGCTATAAAATGGAAGGCCGTGTTGATATCAAAGAATTTGCAAACCCTGGTGAATCGGCAGAAGTGTCGGTGGGAGACAGCGTAGAAGTCTTCCTGCGTCAGGTCGAGAACTCTAAGGGCGAAGCGGTCATCTCACGAGAAATGGCCCGCCGTGAAGAGGCGTGGGATCGGCTTGAAAAAGCCTATTCGGATGAGGCACGGGTTGACGGTGCAATCTTTGGCCGTGTCAAAGGCGGCTTTACGGTTGATCTTGGCGGCGCGGTTGCATTTTTGCCAGGCTCTCAAGTTGACGTGCGTCCTGTGCGTGATGCCGGTCCGCTGATGGGCCTGAAGCAGCCCTTCCAAATCCTGAAAATGGACCGCCGTCGTGGAAATATTGTGGTGTCGCGTCGTGCGATCCTCGAAGAGAGCCGTGCGGAGCAGCGCGCCGAAGTCATCGGCAACCTGACCGAAGGCATGTCTGTTGACGGCGTTGTGAAAAACATCACTGAATATGGTGCCTTCGTTGATCTGGGCGGCGTAGACGGGCTGTTGCACGTCACAGACATGGCGTGGCGTCGGATCAACCACCCATCTGAGGTCTTGACGATCGGCGAGACAATCAAAGTGCAGGTCATCAAGATTAACAAAGAAACCCACCGAATTTCTCTTGGCATGAAACAGCTGCAAGAAGATCCTTGGAACTTGGTTGCTGGCAAGTACCCACTGGAATCCGTGCACATGGGCCGGGTCACCAATATCACTGATTATGGTGCTTTTGTTGAACTGGAAGCCGGTGTCGAAGGCTTGGTGCACGTCTCGGAAATGTCTTGGACTAAAAAGAACGTCCACCCCGGTAAGATCGTGTCCACCAGCCAAGAAGTTGAGGTTATGGTGCTTGAGATTGACGGCGTGAAACGGCGCGTGTCACTGGGTCTGAAACAAACCATTCGCAACCCTTGGGAAGTGTTTGCCGAGACCCACCCTGAGGGCACCGAAGTCGAAGGCGAAGTCAAAAACATCACCGAGTTTGGCCTATTCGTTGGCCTGCCAGGCGATATAGATGGCATGGTCCATATGAGCGACATCAGCTGGGACGAGCGCGGCGAAGACGCGATCCAGAATTTCCGCAAAGGCGACTTGGTTCAAGCTGTCGTATCGGAAGTGGATGTTGAAAAGGAGCGGATTTCGCTCTCGATCAAATCCATGGGTGGTGACAAGTTTGCTGAAGCGACTGGAAGCGTCAAACGTGGCTCAATCGTGACGGTAAACGTAACCTCTATCGAAGATGGCGGTATCGAAGTTGAGTATGAAGGAATGAAATCCTTCATCCGGCGCTCTGATCTGTCGCGGGATCGTGCAGAGCAGCGTCCGGACCGGTTCTCGGTTGGGGACAAGCTCGATGTGCGTGTTACCAACATTGATAGTAAAACGCGCCGTTTGGGTCTGTCGATCAAAGCGCGCGAAATTGCGGAAGAGAAAGAGGCCGTGGAACAGTATGGTTCGTCCGACTCAGGTGCGTCTCTCGGTGATATTCTTGGTGCAGCGCTGAAAGGCGATAACACCTAGAATACAGCAAAATGCATTGAAAAGGCCCCGCACAGGTTTTTGCGGGGCTTTTTTTGTCTCTGTTGCAAAAACTGTCATCGGTTGGCGCTGTAGTGTTGTTGATTTCAAGTGGGAATTAAGGTAAAAGTTAATCGTGACATTCCTTTAATGTCAGTTATTTGGCTCGGTTGCCTGGTTTAAAATTATCATGTTGGAATAGCGGGTGATTTATAATACCGGGAAGCTATTTGATTTTGCGGCGCAGTCTTGGGGAGAAAATCTAAATGATACGATCTGAATTGATCCAAAAGTTGGCGGATGAAAACCCGCATCTTTTTCAGCGTGATGTGGAGCGTATTGTAAACACGATTTTCGATGAGATAACCGAAACCATGGCCCGAGGTGATCGGGTGGAGTTGCGGGGGTTCGGAGCGTTCTCTGTTAAAAAGCGGGATTCCAGAATTGGGCGCAATCCGCGTACTGGGGCTTCGGTTTCCGTGGCGGAAAAGCATGTGCCGTTTTTCAAAACTGGCAAACTTTTACGGGATCGATTGAACGGAAGATAAACCATGCGCTATCTGCGATATGGGTTTCTGGGCCTGCTTGCGATTATGCTTATCACGGTTGCAATCGCCAATAGAGGTGTTGTGACACTGACGCTTTTGCCCGCAGAGCTGGGCGCGTTGTTTGGGCTCAATCTATCGATCCAAACGCCGCTGTTCGTTGTTATTTTTAGTGGCATCGTAGCTGGCTTGTTGATCGGGTTTTGTTGGGAATGGTTGCGGGAATATAAATTGCGCGCCGAGGGCCACCGCAGTGCCCGTGAGGTCAACAAGCTGCAGCGTCAAGTGCGCAAGCTTCAGGTTGAAAAATACGACGAAAAAGATGAGGTATTGGCGCTTCTGGACCGGGCAAATTAAAGTAAGGCGAGATCGGTGATCAAAGTAAAATTCTGCGGTTTAAACTCGTCTGCCGCCGTGCAGGCCGCAGCCCGGGCTGGGGCGGCCTATGTCGGGTTTGTATTTTTTTCCAAATCCCCGCGCCACCTGTCAATTGAAAAGGCGCGCGCTCTTGCCCAAGAAACACCTGCCGGCATTGTAAAGGTTGCTTTGACGGTTGATGCAACAGACACTTTTCTGGATCAACTTACTGAAAATGTTCCCTTGGACTTGTTGCAGCTACACGGCCGTGAAACACCTGCACGGGTGGCAGAGGTTAAGGCCCGTTACGGCCTGCCGGTGATGAAGGCTGTCGGGGTGGCACAGGCCAGTGATCTGACCAAGATAGACCACTATGCGGCGGTCTGCGATCAGCTTTTGATTGATGCAAAGCCACCCGAACAGGGTATTTTGCCCGGTGGCAACGGCTTGGCGTTTGATTGGCGGCTGATTGCCGGCCGTAACTGGCCATTGCCATGGATGCTGGCTGGCGGGTTATCTCCCGAGACAGTCCCTGCTGCGCTGCAAATGACAGCGACGCGACAATTGGATGTCAGTTCTGGGATAGAGACCTCCCCCGGCGTGAAGGACCAAGGCCTGATGTTAGCCTTTATGGCCGCGGTACAGCGTCACCAAACACAGACAACGTGAATTTTTGACTGGAAATACTGTGCGTTGCATCATATTCCAAGTCATACAGCAGCGATAAGGATATCAGATGGCAGACGATCTTTTTAACAGCTTCATGAACGGCCCCGATGAAAAAGGGCGGTTTGGTGATTTTGGCGGTCGTTTCGTTTCCGAAACGTTGATGCCGTTGATTCTCGAGTTGGAACAGCAGTATGAAATTGCCAAGACCGATGAGACATTCTGGGCCGAGATGCACTATCTTTGGACCCATTATGTTGGCCGGCCAAGCCCGCTATATTTTTCGGAACGGCTGACCCAGCATTTGGGCGGTGCGAAAATCTATATGAAACGTGACGAGTTGAACCATACCGGTGCGCATAAAATCAACAACGTGCTGGGACAGATTATCTTAGCGCGAAGAATGGGAAAATCGCGCATCATTGCTGAAACAGGTGCAGGGCAGCACGGCGTAGCAACCGCGACGGTTTGCGCCAAGTTCGGCCTGCAATGCGTCGTTTATATGGGGGCCCACGATGTCGAGCGTCAGGCGCCAAACGTATTTCGGATGAAATTACTCGGCGCCGAAGTGATTCCCGTGACCTCGGGTCGTGGCACCCTCAAAGACGCGATGAATGATGCGCTACGCGATTGGGTGACCAATGTGCGTGATACGTTTTATTGCATTGGCACTGTGGCTGGCCCGCATCCCTATCCGGCGATGGTTCGCGATTTCCAAGCCATCATTGGCAAAGAAGCCAAAGAACAGATGATGCTGGCCGAAGGCCGTCTCCCGGATACGTTGATTGCCGCAATTGGTGGTGGATCAAACGCAATGGGGCTATTTTATCCGTTTTTGGATGACAAAGAGGTTGGTATTATCGGCGTCGAGGCCGGCGGCAAGGGTGTGAACGCTAAGATGGAGCATTGTGCCTCGCTGACGGGCGGGCGCCCTGGGGTTTTGCACGGCAACCGGACCTATCTGTTACAGGATGACGACGGACAAATTCTGGAAGGTTTCAGTATCTCAGCCGGTCTGGATTATCCCGGCATTGGCCCCGAACATGCCTGGTTGCACGACATTGGCCGCGCGCAATATGTCAGCATCACCGATAAAGAGGCGCTTGAGGCATTTCAACTGTGTTGCGAGTTGGAGGGCATTATCCCAGCGCTTGAACCAAGCCATGCCTTGGCCCATGTGATGAAAATGGCCCCGACATTACCAGCAGATCACATTATCTGCATGAATATGTGTGGGCGCGGCGATAAGGACATCTTTACGGTCGCGCAACATCTGGGATTTGACATGTGATAGCCACCTTTTGTGGTGGTGGCTGGGGCGTCTAATGCGTGCCAGCCGCATGTTTTTGCAAGATTTCAATCGACACAATATCTAATGCGCTTTTATGCGTGGCTTGGATTTTGACCTTTGGAGCGCAGCCCTCGTTATGCGCCTGAAGAAAACGGCTGGCGCAAAGGCACCAGGCGTCACCGGGGTTCAGCCCGATAAACCCATACTCAGGGCGCGAGGTTGACAGATCATTTCCGACATATTTTGAATAGGCCAGAAACTCCGCTGTCATGATCGCGCAGACCGTATGACTTCCCTGATCTTCTGCACAAGTATTGCAACACCCATCGCGGAAAAAGCCAGTTACTGGCTGGGTGGAACAGGTCATGATCGGGTCACCGAATACATTCACGGAAGGGTCTTTTTCAATCATAGGGAAAGGTCCGTTTCAAGGGCGCAGGTCGGATGACGCTGTGAATTGCTTGGCCGAACTCAAGCAGGCTTTTATCTGGCCGTCAATGGCCTGTCTGGGCACATGGCCTGAAGTTGCCCGAGGTTTTGGTCGAAATGCTTTGGCCGTCTGGTGCAGGCTATCAGTTATTCGGGAGGGATCCAGTCTATCCACCGGCCGTGAAAGTCTGCTCTTCCAAGGTCAAATATGACGTTGGCAGGCCACAGGTGCAGTTTTATGGCAGCACCTCGTTGATCACTTGCGTCGGCCTCTATTGAAAGCCAAGCAAGTGGTGCTTGCTTTGTTGCCTGTGCCCCGGCTCGGACCAAGAGTGTGCGACCTCGTGCTTGTTGTGCGGGTGGAAAATACTGCCAGGCAATGGTGTGGTAAATCAGGTGCAGGCGGCCCTCGCGCGGCGGCTCGAGACGGTGCGCGAGCCAGTCTATCGCATCACCGGTGTCAACATTGGCACTGTGGTGGGCGATCGCGGCGCGGGTGCGGGCGATGCGCTCTGGCTGATCGGGCCATAGATAGGCGATTAAGCGGGTTGCGTCCTCGGGTTTGGTTGGATCAAGCGGGTTGAGATCGACACCACGCCGTTCGGCGATATGCGGCCAAAGCCCGGTTGGCACAGGGCCGTGCCAATCTGGTGCTAAATCCAGAACCGGCTGATCGGGTCCAAAACGGTGCCCGGGCACGTTCAGCGCAAAGCGGTCAAAGCCAAGGTTCAATCCCGCACTGGCCCCAAGTTCTGACAGCAAAATCGGCAACTTGTATTGGTGTTGTAGCCACATGGCGGCTGGAATAAGCCCTGCGCTGCGGGCGACTTCGTTGGTTTGGGGCGGATGAGTGAGCCAGTTGTCTATAAACCTGTCGTGGTGGGTCAGCGTGGTCCGGACTGCTTTGATTAGCGGATCGTCATTGGTGTGATGGGGCGGATAGGCGGCCCGCAACTGTGCTGATTGCCCGTTCAGCACCAGCGCGTGCAGTGCGCTTGCAAGGCGCAGTGGCAGTGAGGCACCTTTGGGACCAATATCGCCTGGCCAAGCCTCTAAGCGTTGCGCCAGTGCGCCCTCAATGGGCCAATGTTGCGCCACAAGGCGCAGCAAACGCGCCATGAAGGCTGAGCCTAAGTGTTCACAATGGTTGGCTTGATCTAAAAATGCTGCGACCAAGCGGGTCACTTAAATTTATCCATAAGTCTTTCTAACGCAGAACGATTTTTTTGTTCAATTTCGGCGCTTCCGGTATCAGCCTGTGAGGGATCATTTAAGGTGTGGTCTTTGGG
This sequence comes from Rhodobacteraceae bacterium UBA1957, assembly GCA_002336405.1. GTDB lineage: Bacteria > Pseudomonadota > Alphaproteobacteria > Rhodobacterales > Rhodobacteraceae > CPC320. The sequence goes on along the minus strand of DDEJ01000099.1, from coordinate 10,515 downwards.
GCCGGTGTCGGTCTGTGATTGCTTTTGAACGCCTTTAGCATTGGGGTGTTCTTGGCCGGTGGGTTTTTGTTTTGACTGTTTGTCCGCCGGGGCCCTCTTTCCAGTTGAGGGACGCGGGGGTGACGTGCGCAGGGCTACGGCATTCATAAAGCGCCCTGCATCTCCGGTCGCCAGATCGACCGCGCCGTCGCACAGACCGCGCAAAAGATCATCCAGCCAAGTCTCGTCCGCTTTGGCAAAATCATGCAGAACATAACGTGCCACCAGATCTTTGTGCCCCGGATGGCCGATCCCCATGCGCACCCGGCGATAAGCCTCGCCGATATGGGCATGCACCGACCGCAATCCATTATGGCCGGCGTGGCCGCCACCTTGTTTAACTTTCAACCGACCGGGGGCCAAATCCAGTTCATCGTGGAAAACAGTGACATCCTGCGCAGTGGCTTTGTAAAATCGAGCCGCTTCGCCCACCGCTTGCCCAGAAAGGTTCATAAATGTCTGTGGCTTTAACAACAGGATTTTCTCACGGCCCAATTGGCCTTCACTAATTTGGGCCTGAAATTTTTGCTTCCACGGTGCAAAGCCGTGGGCGGCTATAAGACCGTCCAGCGCCATAAAGCCGATATTATGGCGGTTGTTTGCATATTTACTGCCGGGGTTGCCAAGGCCAACGAAAATTTGCATCACGGGGTACCTTTAGGTGAACGCGGGGTCCGCTAGGCGTATCCTAAGCCCGCAATTTTTCCAAGCACTGAGCGGCCTGTCCAGTACGTGTAATAGAAAACGGGGCCCGAAAGGCCCCGTTTTCTATTTAAGTCGTACGATGCCACTTATTCTTCGGTGGCGGGCGCTTCTGCTTCGGGCTCATCGTCGTCGACGCCGGCTGATTTCAAGCCTGATGGCGCTGAAATATTGGCGATGACAAAGTCACGATCGATCGTGGCTTTTGATCCTTCTGGCAGCGTGATGGCTGAAATTGTCAGGGTATCACCAATATCTTTTCCGGCCAGATCGATGGTCAGCTTTTCAGGAATATCGCCTGCAGTCACCCGCAGTTCCACTTCTTGACGAACGACGGTCAACACGCCGCCCTTCTTCATGCCGGGCGCATCTTCTTCGTTCACAAACTCAACTGGAATAAACAGGTTAACCTTTGAGGTTCTGCGCAGACGCATCAGGTCGAGATGGGTTGGCAAATCTTTGAGAACATCGCGCTGTACGTTGCGGCAAATCACGCGCACGTCTTCTTGGCCTTCGACCTTGAGGTTGAACAAAGTCGACAAAAAGCGGCCCTGTTTCAGACGCTTGAGCAGGATGTTGAACGGAATATTGATCGCCAGCGGATCGCTGCCGCCACCATAAACGATACCCGGAACCAAGCCATCGCGACGTGCTTGACGAGCGGCGCCCTTGCCTGTCCCCGTGCGTTCCTGGGCGTGAAGGTCAGGAATTTCTCCAGCCATAATTAGTCTCCAATGTTAGGGCGAACATCCTCCAAGGCTGTATGTCCGCGTGAAGTGGCGCGTATAGCCCAGTCTGTGAGGCATGAAAAGCAATAAATCCCCGTGTGGGGCATGGCGCGGGGCCTTAGGCCCAATCACCTTGGAAATCTTTCGGGATTAACAATGTGTCACGTGATAATTGGTCGATATGTCGGTGGCCACACAGCGCCATCGAGATATCAAGCTCTTTGTGAATCACCTCAAGGGCGCGGGTCACGCCAGCCTGTCCCATAGCCCCCAACCCATAAACAAAAGAGCGGCCGATATAGGTGCCCTTGGCGCCCAGAGAGAGGGCTTTGAGCACGTCTTGACCCGAGCGGATGCCACCATCCATATGGACCTCTATCTGATCCCCCACGGCGTCGATAATTGCAGGCAATGCCTTGATAGAACTCAACGCCCCATCCAATTGCCGACCACCATGGTTCGAGACGACGATCGCATCTGCCCCGACCTTTAGCGCCATCTGCGCATCTCTGACATCCATAATGCCTTTGAGAATAACCTTCCCGTTCCATTCTTTTACGATACGGGCGACTTTGTCCCAATCAAGCGAGGGGTCGAATTGTTCGGCCGTCCACGTCGAGAGGCTAGCAGGATCGCTCACGCCTTTGGCATGGCCGACAATATTGCCAAAAAATCGCCGCTGTGTGCCCAGCATCTCCAGACCCCAACCCCATTTGGTCGCCAGATTGGCCAGAGTTTTTGGCGTCAACTTGGGCGGTGCCGACAGACCGTTCCGAATATCTTTATGGCGCTGTCCCAATATCTGCAGGTCGAGGGTCAGCATCAAAGCCGCGCAGTTGGCGGCTTTGGCGCGGGCAATCAAGCGGCTGTTAAAATCCGTATCTTTCAGCATGTAGAGCTGCATCCAAAACGGGGCATTGGTTTCGGCGGCAACATCCTCGATCGAACAAATTGACATTGTTGACAGGGTGAAAGGAACGCCAAACTCAGCAGCCGCCCGGGCGGCTTTGATTTCACCATCCGCCGATTGCATGCCGGTCAGCCCGACCGGAGCCAGCGCCACCGGCATGGCAACGCTTTGACCGATCATCTCGCTTGCGGTGCTGCGGCCGCTCATGTCGACAGCCACCCGTTGGCGCAGACGCAGCTGTTCAAAATCTGTGACGTTGTCGCGAAAGGTTTGCTCGGACCAACTGCCAGATTCTGCGTAATCATAGAACATCTGCGGTACCCGTCGCTGATAGATGCGCTTTAGATCATCAATATTTGTGATCACTGGCATAGGGACTCTCCATTAGACATGCTCAACAATAAGATGGGTAATGGTCTATTGCGATGTGGGCAATGCATTATTTACACATGCCTCCAAGTAAAAGACACTGGACCGGCCTGTCTGTGCGGTCTAAGGCTGTCTTTCTGTTGGGGCCGTGCTGGTCTGCAATGAAAACAAAGGGTTTTGCATGAATTTGGCGGATGCACTGGCGGCTTTGACGCAATTGGGTGATCCCGAGCGCGCGGCAGGTCTGGCAACATATCATAAGGTTCCACGCGATTATCTTGGCATTCCCAATGTCGCCTTAAATGAGCTGACGCAGGGCTGGCGTCAGGAGTTGTCGGTTGAGGCGCGGGTGGCGCTGGCTGAGGCGCTGTGGAAAACCAATATTTTTGAGACGCGGATTGCAGCCGCAAAACTATTGACGCAGGCCCGGATCAAGCCGGACGAGGCGGCTTGGGCATTAATTACACAATGGGTGCCCGAGTTTGACAGTTGGGCAATCGCCGATCAGGTCTGTTTGGCGGGCCAAAAGCGCTTGATCGCTGACCCGAGCAGGATCGAACAGGTCGAGGCCTGGACCGGATCTGCGCATCACTGGACCCGTCGCGCGGCGATGATGATCACACTGCCTTGGACCAAACAAAATCACCCAAAACCGCAAGAGCTTGAAATCCGTCAACGGGTATTGGGCTGGGCGGTGCGCTATGTGCGCGATGAGAACTGGGTTATTCAGAAGTCGGTCGCAGGATGGCTGCGCGACCTGGGCAAGCACGACCCCGAAAGAGTAGAATATTTTCTGGCCAATAACGCTAAAAATATGAAACCATTTGCCCGGAAAGAAGCGCAGAAACACTTACCTAAAAAGGAGTGACGGGCGATGTACTACGAAGATTTTCCGGTAGGGTTTCAGTTTGAGACGGCCACGCGTCAGCTTTCACTGGCCGATATGGTTGGATTTGCCCAGCTTTGGGATCCGCAGCCGTTTCACGTCGATGAGGTGGCGGCACAAGCGTCGCCCTTTGGTGGCATCATCGCCAGCGGCTTTCAAACGCTGATTGTGGCCTTTCGATTAACGATTGATACTGGCTTTTTTGAGGCATGCTCAATGGGGTCACCCGGGATGGACACTGTGCGCTGGATGGCACCGGTGCGGCCGGGCGATTGCCTGAGGGTCAGGGCCGAGGTGATGTCGGCGCGCCTATCCGGCTCAAAGCCAGATCGCGGCTTGGTGACGATCCGTTACGAGGTGCTTAATCAAGATGATCAGCCAGTGGCTTGTTATAGCCCGGTTCAAATTCTGCAACGCACTCCGCAAACTGACCTTTGATCAAGCGCTATGAGCGCCGTCTGCAAGTGATTTGACAAAGGCCAGAACCTCTTGCACTGGCTTGCCCGCTGCCATCTCTGACACGATGGCCGAGCCCACCACCGCGCCGTCGGCGATTGCGGCAATCGCACGTGAGGCTTCGGGCGTACGAATGCCAAAGCCGACAATGACTGGCAGTTCTGTCTGTGATTTGATCCGGGCCACCTCGGGGGCAACATCGACGGCTTGCGGGGCGGCCGCGCCGGTGATGCCGGTGATCGAGACGTAGTAAACAAAGCCTGATGTATTCTCGAGCACTTTGGGCAGACGTTTGGCATCGGTGGTTGGGGTGGCCAAGCGAATAAAGTTTAAACCGGCTTTCTGTGCGGGAATGCACAGTTCGTCGTCTTCTTCGGGGGGCAGGTCGACAATAATCAAGCCGTCAATCCCGGCAGCCTTGGCATCGGCCAGAAATTTATCTACCCCGCGGTTGTAGATTGGGTTGTAATACCCCATCAGCACAATCGGTGTGGTGTCATCCGTTTCGCGGAATGCGCGGGCCATGTCGAGCGTGCGCTCCAGCGTCATGCCCGCAGATAATGCCCGTTGGCCGGCTAATTGGATGGTTGGGCCGTCAGCCATAGGATCAGTAAAGGGCAGGCCCAGTTCAATAATGTCAACACCAGCTGCGGGCAATCCTTTGACCAACGCCAAGGATGCGTCGTAATCGGGATCACCAGCCATAACGTAAGACACGAAGGCTTTTTTTCCGGCTGCGGCTAGGGCAGAAAATTTGGCGTCGATGCGGGTCATGTCAGGCTCCTGTATGTGATCCAGACCTGATGTGACGAAAAGGGCCGCGAAAATCAATGGCTCTTGGGACAATGCCTGCCATAAAAACAAATTTCTGATGCATTGACCCCGGTAGATGGTGCGTCGTGCATCGCTGGCTTGCACTGTGAGGGAACACTGCATAGAAGCGGCAACAGGCAAAAGGAGTGGCGAGATGGGTTTTAAAATGGGAATCGTGGGCATGCCCAATGTGGGCAAGTCGACGCTGTTCAATGCGCTCACCAGAACCGCTGCGGCGCAGGCGGCGAATTTTCCGTTCTGTACCATCGAACCGAATGTCGGTGAGGTGCCCGTGCCCGACAACCGGCTCGATAAATTGGCGGCGATTGCCAGCTCAAAACAGATCATTCCCACGCGCATGACCTTTGTCGATATTGCTGGTCTGGTCAAAGGGGCGAGCAAAGGTGAGGGGTTAGGCAATCAGTTTCTAGCCAATATCCGGGAAGTCGATGCGATTGCCCATGTATTGCGCTGTTTTGAGGATGGCGATGTCACCCATGTTGATGGTCGGGTTGATCCGCTCTCTGATTCTGAGACGATTGAGACCGAACTGATGTTGGCAGATATTGAAAGTATCGAAAAGCGATTGCAGGGGTTGGTGCGCAAAATCAAGGGCGGAGACAAGGACGCATCCCAACAGGACCGATTGTTACGCGCTGCACTGGCGGTGTTGGAAGACGGTCAACCCGCACGCAGCCTTACAATTGATGATGAGGATGCCAAGGCATGGAAGCTCTTGCAATTGCTGACCGCAAAACCAATCCTGTTTGTGTGTAATGTCGAAGAGGCCAATGCCGCCTCTGGCAATGCATTTTCGGAAAAAGTTGCACAGATGGCGGCCGAACAGGGCGCTGGCCACGTGGTGATCAGCGCCCAGATCGAAGAAGAGATCAGTCAGTTAGATGCCGAAGAGGCCGAAATGTTTCTATCAGAAATGGGCCTGGAGGAGGCAGGTTTGGATCGGTTGATTCGCGCCGGCTATACGCTGTTGGAACTTGAGACATATTTCACCGTCGGTCCGAAAGAAGCGCGTGCATGGACAATTTGCAGCGGGACCCTAGCGCCACAAGCCGCAGGCGTGATCCACGGTGACTTTGAACGTGGGTTCATCCGCTCGGAAACCATTGCCTATGATGATTTTGTCGCCCTTGGTGGTGAACAACCGGCCAAAGAGGCTGGTAAAATGCGCTCAGAGGGCAAAAGCTATCTTGTGAAAGACGGTGATGTTTTGCATTTTTTGTTTAATACTTGACCCCCGCGCGTCTGATGGTGCGCCCATAAAGTTTTGCGCCGTAACAAAATTATACCTTTGCCTTGGGGTTCGAGAGCTGGGCCGTGTTGTTGGATCAATTTACAAAGAGCTTGGCGTGGATGGCACTGGAAACCAAAGTTTGCTGTCCGAGCCATCGCGATCTTGGGCCTGTCATCTCGCAGGCTAAATTTATGCTTGCGCTGAAAGAGGTGCGGTTTTGAGATTGGTAATGACAGAGGTGATCTCGAACTGAGTTAGGCGCATTGACGCACCCAGAATGGC
>DDEJ01000099.1:3423-3722 GCA_002336405.1 Rhodobacteraceae bacterium UBA1957 | reverse complement strand
GGCTCCTAGGCTTTCGCAGTTGTGAAACACGCAAAAACAGCAAAGTCTGTGCACAGTGGATAACCTCGCAGCCGGCTCTGTTCTCAAAGCTGGTCAAGAAGTAAAAGGTGCATTTGCTTTTGGGGGCATCTCTTAAAAAGTAGTAAACCCACCACAGAGCCTGGGTATATTTCAACAACATTAGCGCAGTTGACCCTGATCTGTTTGCCGCGATCAGTTGGGAACTAACGACAAAAGGCAATGCACCCGATGTTGAGGTGGCTGATACGAGAGAGGGCAAACCCTCAGCTAAGGTCGGG
>DDEJ01000099.1:2251-3041 GCA_002336405.1 Rhodobacteraceae bacterium UBA1957 | reverse complement strand
AAAAGCCCGTGCTGTAGGAAATGATCGCTCACATTAGATCAATCCTGTTGATTTTGCGAAAGAATCTCTGTTTGCGTCTTTGTGCCATTCGTAGTCGCAGGCCTTGGCTATTTTGTCTGCCATCGTCATTCCAAACAAACCCGCCATCAGAGCGAGTGCCATATCCATTCTCGCCAAAACACCTGAAGGTATGAAAAACGTGCCATCCTGAAGCCATCTGGCCTCTTTTATCCAATCTACAATTGGCGCAAGAGAAACCACCTTTTAAAATAGAGTTTGTTGGTTGTCGCCCTGCGTCCGTCTAGAACCCCTGTTATTTCCAAAAGCACAGTTCCAGTCCAGACGCCTTCACCCTTTCTGCGTTTGATGATGCCTCTCGAAGCCATTCTATCACTTCTTTATCTTTGGCCTCAGCCAGTGCTGAATTGCCCCCGCGAATGAATAACAAGTCATGGTCATTTTTTCGGAAAGAGCGTTGTCGACCATGATCCTCTGTCCATGGGCGCTGGGTACCGGATCGCGTGTCTTTGCCACTGGTATGATCTCAGTCTCTTTCCCAAAACCACCGAACATTGCGATAGGGCCAAAATAGTCGAGCGTTTTAAAACCGGGAAAACCCAGTGCTGCGAGCGTTCTCATGTCCTTTTCTTTCATCAGTGAGTTGAAACTCGGCGTATTTTGGATGTGCTTGGACAAAACACCCTGTGAGGGTTGAATTGTCCAATTCACCATCAAAACATTAAAAAGATAAATTTAAGACAAAAGTATATAAAATTATCAGCATTATTGA
>DDEJ01000099.1:0-1842 GCA_002336405.1 Rhodobacteraceae bacterium UBA1957 | reverse complement strand
GTCTACTCTAGACATATGGTGGTGCCAGAAAGACGTGAAAATTCGCCTCAGGGCGAAAATATGGTCCGTGGTTTTGATCGAATTATTGATAAAGTGGCCGCCAGCTCAGACGTTTATCAACCGACAAATGAAGTCCACCCTCGTCGATTGGTCGATAATTACAGCAATATTAAGCTCGAGTTTAGCAAAGCAAAAAATGCTAGAGCAAAATAGACCTTATTCTATCATTAAGTAGGTAAACAACATACAAACACTGTCAGATAAAATACTAATACTTCTGGTAATATTTTAATTTTCTGAGTTAAACTGTCGCCATCTTGGTTTTAGGCTTTGTTGGCATTTTCTGTCACTCAAAAGGTTTTCTTTTAAGGCTGAGATTATTTTGGAGGTGGCTATGATTACTTGGAATATTAAAGCCAAAGTAATGGTTTTTATTTTTACTGTCTGTGTTGCAGTTAGTTGTGTGACTGGGTTGATTAGCTATATCAGCAGTAAAAACGCATTGCAGGAACTTGCGCTTACAAAACTCACAGCTGTTCGATCAGCTAAAAGTAGTGAAATGAATATATATCTGCAGAATGTGAAAGCAGAGATTCAAACGCTCTCAGAAAATCGTATGACGATAGAAGCTATGCGGGATTTTAAAAATACTTTTGAAACTTCAAGCCTCCACCTTAGTGACTTAGGTGGGTTAGAGACGCTTAAAAAAACTGGTGGGCTACTTAACGATTATTACCTGAAAGACTTTATTCCTGCGCTGGAAAAGAGAACCCGGCGTAGTTATGAAGCCAAGCTTTTCTTGCCGACCACGCCACAGGCTGTCTATTTACAACATCTCTACATTGCAGCCAACCCGTCGCCACTTGGTCAAAAAGTAAAGCTTGTCGATCCAGGTGATGCGAGCGAATACAGTCGGGTACATAAAAAATATCACAAAATTTTGGAAAGCTACCGCAAAAAATTCGAGTTTTATGACATTTTCTTAGTGGACAGTGAGACTAATGATATCGTGTATTCAGTCTTCAAAGAGGCAGACTTTGCCACCAACCTCTCTTCGGGTCCGTTCCGCGAGGCAAATATTGCCAAAGCATTTAATTCCGCAAATGTGCTGGAAGATCCCAACGGTGTCGCTTTTACGGACTTCCAATATTATGAACCGTCTTATGGATCCCCCGAAGCGTTTATTGCCAGTCCAATTTTTGATGGAGAGAAACGGATAGGGGTTCTTATCTTCCAGCTTTCAGTTGAAAAAATAAATGCGATTATGACCGGTGGTGGCAGCTGGCAAGAAGACGGCCTCGGCTTAAGCGGCGAGACATATCTTGTTGCCCCAGATTTCCACATGCGCAGCGTTTCACGGTTTTTGACAGAAGATCCACCCGGGTATTTTGATGCTCTTAGAAAGCTTGGGTATCAAAATGAAAAAATAGAAGATATGAGGAATTTCGGTACATCAATATTATTACAAGAGGTCCGTACCAATGCGTCTATTCAGGCGTTGGAGGGGATTACCGGGACGGATGTCATTGAAGACTATCGGGGGGGCAGTGTTTTAAGCTCTTATGAACCGATTAGATTTGGTGATCATACTTGGGCTTTAATTTCAGAAATAGACACTGCTGAAGCTTTTGCTCCGGTGGTCGCCCTCGGCTGGGCGCTGGGCTTGTCGAGTGTTTTGATAGCAATGGTTCTTGTTGCAGTTTCTGCCGTGGGTGCGGAACGAATTACCGCACCGATTAAAACACTGGCGGATGCAACGGACCGTCTGGGCAAGGGAGATAGGGATCTGGAGTTGCCAGTGACGTCCCAAGATGAATTGGGGCATCTGACGCAAAACTTTAA
>DDEJ01000047.1 GCA_002336405.1 Rhodobacteraceae bacterium UBA1957 | reverse complement strand
TCATAGCTCATAGTGCCTGCGGTCAAATACCTGATCAGTGCGTGGCCCGTTGGTTAATTTGAACTGGCGCGCCGGGTGCTAAGCGCGGTCATCTGCTCGCAGAACGCTTCTACACTAATCCTATCTTGCAGGGCTTTATGCATCAGATCGGCCTGACTAGCCGGGGCAAGCCCACCAATCGGTGGATCGCGGTCAAGGTCGGTCGGAAAGGCATAGCCTTCGGCCGCTGCTGCGATAACCGCAGCTTGGGTAGCTGTGTCCATGTCACTGGCCAAAAGTGTCGGATAGAGCGCGAGACACATGGCAGAGCGGTTCACCGTTTCCATCGCCCGACCAAAGGCCGAAGACACCTGAAGCAGATTTGCCATCCGGTAGATGTCCTTCGACACGTTGGTACCAGCTGCATGCATCAAGGCAGGATTGAAAAAGACTGCATCGCCCTTTTCCAGCGGCAGTTGCATATGATTTTCTTGAAAAAACTCCTGAAATTCCGGACGTGGGAACGCCAGATACCCCGCCTCCATATGTTGTGAGAACGGCAGATAGAGCGTCGGACCGCTTTCCAGAGGCATGTTGCAATGCGCCACCGCGCCCTGCAGTGTTAAAGTGGGAGACAACGCGTGTACATGCGCCGGATAGGCTGCTGATTGAGCAGCTGTCATAAAGCCAAGATGGTAATCACGATGGGCGGATTGGGCGGTGCCGCCAGGATTGACCCGGTTCATCTGTGCGGTCATCTGATAGGCGGGTCCCAGCCAGGCCTCGGCCACGGTAGCAAGGGCGTGGTTGGCAAAATACGCGGCAAAGCCTTCGGGATCGGCCAGACAGTGTTTTTCAAGCACGTTCCAAATTCGGTCATTGGCACCGGGTTTGGCAAAATGGTCTGCAGCGGCTGCCCCAGCGGCTTTTTCAGTGGTGATGATGGTCTCAAAGACTGCGGTGGCACGGTCAATCGGTGCCGTGTCTGGAAAGGCGCCTTTGATCGCAATGATGCCAGGACCGTTGAGCAGAACATCGGCCCATTCGCCCATCAACGCCTTGCGATCGTAGTCTGCCAAGCCAGACCCGTCGTAGAGCGGTACATTGTTTTGAATGTCACTGGCGCGCGGATAGTGCGCTGCTTGCGTCTGTCGTTTGGTCCAGGCCTTTAACTCGGCAAGGGTTCCGGATTGTTGATTGTACCACTGAGCCATTACTGTGACCGCTCCTGTTATGCGATGCGCTGGGGCTGGCCGGTTGCCAGCGCGGTTGCTGCGGCATCGGCCAGTATCTGGGCTTTTAATCCATCTTCTATGTTTGGACTGGGTTGCACGCCGGCTTTGGCGGCTTGTATGAAGTGCACCATCTCTAAGCGATAGGCCTCGCTATAACGCTCGAGGAAAAAATGCTGCGCCGGGGCACGGCGAAATCCTTCTTTGGTCGCAACCTCAACAGAGCTTTCCAAGATGTTGTCAGCCCGCAACATGCCCTTGCTTCCATGTACTTCTACGCGTTGGTCATAGCCATAGGTGGCGCGTCGCGAATTGGAAATCTGACAGATTTTTCCCGACGCGGTTTGCAGCATAACCGCAGCAGTATCAACATCGCCAGCGGCCCCAATGTCTGGATCGACAAGACAAGACCCGGTCGCCATGATCAAAACAGGGTCTTCGCGTAACATAAAGCGCGCCAAATCCAGATCATGGATCATCATATCGCGAAAAATCCCGCCCGAGGACCTGATATAGGACAGAGGGGGTGGTGAGGGGTCGCGGCTGAGAATAGTGAGCAGTTCAACGGTGCCAATCTCACCTGCGGCCAGCCGGCTTTGTACCGCCGCAAAATTGGGGTCAAAGCGCCGGTTGAACGCGGTCAAAAAGGTCACGCCTGCCTGTTCGACCGCAGTTTGACATTCTTTGATACGTTGGACCGACATATCGACCGGCTTTTCGCAAAATATAGCTTTGCCTGCTTTGGCGGCTTTCTGGATCAGCTCGTAATGCGTGTCGGTGGGGGTACCAATCACCACAGCATCGATGTCTGGGTTGTTGATCAGCGCATCACCCTCCATCACCGGGGCACCGGATTTTGCGGCCAATGCCTGCGCGGCTTCTGGCAAGAAATCGGCCACAGCGGCGACCCGCGCATCGGTAATCAGGTCCAAACTGGCAGCATGCACCTGCCCGATACGACCACAGCCAAGAATTCCGATATTCAGCATTTTCAAGTCCTTAGATCAGGGGCCCCAAAGGCCGTGAGAACACGCATCGCTGCCGCCTTTACGGGATCGGCGGTTTCCCGCAGAATTTGCACCCGGTCAAACCGTGTGGCATCCGCGGTCACAGCCGCCCGCAGCGCCTGGCCAAAGGCCATCCGCAATTCTGTGCCGATGTTGAATTTGCAAATGCGGCTTTCGGCCGCCAACTGCATACGCTGGGCCACCGGCACGCCCGAGCCACCATGGATCACCAGTGGCAGGTCGGTGACCGCCTCAATCGCTTTGATGCGTGCAACATCCAGACCGCCCTGTTTGTCTTCTTGCAGATGCACATTGCCGCAAGAGATCGCCATGGCATCGACACCGCTATCGCGAGCAAATCGCGCGGCCTCGTCGGGATCGGTGCCGGTCGAGTTGTCGCCGTTGGCATAGCCGACAAAACCGATCTCGCCCTCGCAGGAAATACCTGCGTCACGAGCCATTTCGGCGATTGCGGCGGTCTCGTCAATATTTTGAGTGAGCGGTTTGCGTGATCCGTCATACATCAACGAGGTAAAGCCGCTCTCAAGCGCAATTTTACACTCTTGATAAGTATAGCCATGATCCAGATGCGCCACGACAGGCACATCTACGCTTGCAGCCAGATGTCTGAACATATGCCCTAAGACGGGCAGGGGGGTATGTTCGCGACACGACGGACCTGCCTGCAGGATCAGTGGCGCGCCAAGCGCCTGTGCGGCCTCGGTATAGGCGCGCATATCTTCCCAGCCAAGGGTCACAAGCCCCCCCACAGCATAGCCACCTCGCAGCGCTGGCTGGAGTACATCTGAGAGTGTTGCAAGGGTCATTTAAATTTGGCCACCATATCCATAATGCCTGGAATAGTGTGTAATTGGGCGGCGTGGGTTGGTTGAAAATACTGTTTCAAAGACCGCTGGCTCAACCCGCCCAGAATAGTGAAATAGTACATTTCATAGCCCGGTAGCACGCAACAAGGGTGATAGCCTTTGTCGAGACAAATCGTCGACCCATCCATAATATGATAGGCCTCGCCGGGCTTATTATCCTCACGTTGCAGCATTTGCACACCCGAGCCGTAATTCGGCTTAAAGCGGAAATTATACGTTTCGTCATGGCGGGTTTCATCGGGCAGCCGGTCTGTATCATGCTTGTGGCTGGGAAAGCCGGACCAGCCTCCCTGTCCGACAGTAAACAACTCGCTGACCAGAAGGCGACCAACCTTGTCGGCTTGTTGCTGACCCAGGATATGTTTGATCTTGCGGTGAGTTTTGGTGTCGTCAGAGCCATATTGCACCTTGTCCAATTGTGCCACCCTGACATCAAACGGCTCTAGTACCTTGTCATATTTGGCGCCGGCGATAAATATCTCTGCGGCATCGGTAAGGCAGGTGAACTCGGCCGTCATACCAACCGGCACATAAACCCCCTCGGGTTCGCCATCCCAGACGTCGGTCGTGCGGGTGCCCAGTGCGTCATAGCTCTGCCCGCCCACGGTGACATCAATTGTGCCAGTGGCCGGGACGATGCACGTCTCATACCCCGGCACCGCATAGCGAAACTGCTCGCCGGCTTTCAGTTTGACGATATTAAAATAATTGAGCGGTACCAGCGCGTCATCGACATCGACGATCGGTTTATTTTCATTATCAAACGGGGCGATATGCATCGGCTTTCCTTTTTGTATTCATCTCTGGATGTCTGCTAAATATTGGTGGGGCCGGAGTGGTTTTGTAAAAATGTGGCCAGTGTGTCACTATCGGCCATAGCAGGGGCACAACCGGGTTTCGAGACGGTGATTGAGGCACAGGCAGAGCCGCGCAAAACGGCTTGTTGCAGACTGTGGCCCGCCGCAATCGACGAGACTAGACCAGCCATAAAGCTGTCGCCGGCCCCGGTGGGTTTCAATGCTTGAACCGGATAGATGCCGGTGCGAAACTCGGTTTCGGGGGTGATGGTGATCGAGCCGTCTTCACCCATCTTATAAATCACCAATTGCGCAGAGTTCTGCGCCAGATCGCGGGCTTTTTGCAACCCGCGGGCCTTGTCGCCGCTCATAAAGCCGAACTCGTCGTCATTTCCAACGATGGCGTCTGAAAGGGCCGCGGCCTTTGATAGGACCTCTTCTGCAATCTGCGCTGAGGGCCACGAATAGGGGCGGTAGTCGACGTCAAACAGTATCGGCAGTCCGGCCGCGCGGGCCAACTCAAAGGCTCGGAACGCAGCGCTGCGCGACGGTTCGGCGGCAAACACGGTGCCGGCGGTAATTAGGGCGCCATAGGCGCTGTACTCAACGGCTTCGACATCGGCGACGGTCATCTCGAAATCGGCGGCCCCATTGCGGTAAATCACCGATTGGTGATCATCGACCCGGCTTTCATACACCGCCAGAGAATTGCGTGCCTCGCCTCCGACGTTTTTCACATAGTGTGAGCCGATGCCGTAATGACGCAATTGGTTCAGGCAATAGCGACCGACGGAATCATCTGAGACAGAGGTGACAAGTGCGGCTTGCCCGCCCAACTTGACAATCCCGGCAGCGATATTGGCTGATGATCCGCCCATGCCCACGGACATGGTGGTTGCGTCTTCGGTTTTGCAGCCTGGTGGATCGGGGAAAAAGTCGATCCCAACGCGGCCGATGACCAGAAAATTATTCTCGCGGATGCCGTTGAATAGGGTCATTAGATGCCTCGACGCTGTTTGGGGCGGCTGGATTCCCACTCAATATGAGCGTTGCGTATTTTGGTGCTGTCAGTGACATGGGGGGTGCCAATCTCCCACCACGTATGGCCGCCTTCGGTCCAACCCACATACGGGTCGACCTGCATTACAATCACCGAGGTTTGATCTGCGCTTTGCGCGCGTTTAAAAGCAGCGCCCAGACCTGCGGGGTTTTGCACGGTTTCGGCCAGTGCGCCCATGGATTTTGCATGCGCCTCGAAATCCACAGCAAAGGGTTCAGAGACCGTGGGGCAGTCTTTGATCAGATTATTAAAGCTCTCGTTTCCGGTATTGTTTTGCAATTTGTTGATCACCGCAAACCCGCCATTGTCGAGCACTACAATAATCAGCTTTTTACCGGTCAGAACCGACGAGTAGATATCAGAGTTCAACATCAGATAAGACCCGTCACCGACAAAGCTGATGGTGTCTGCCTCGGGTTCTTTTTCTGATTGTGCAATCCGTGCGCCCCAAGCGCCGGCAATTTCATAGCCCATGCATGAAAATCCAAACTCGACATCGACGGTGCCGGTTTTCAAGGTGCGCCAATTGGCGGTGAGCTCGGCGGGCAGTCCGCCTGCTGCAGCAACCACGCGGTCGTGATCCGCGACCAGAGCGTTGACGACCCCGATCGCCTGCGCATAGGAATTGGGCCGGTTGTCGCCTGCGCGCACCGTTTCTGCGACGGTGTGATCCCAGATTTGGCGCTGGGCCTGTGCCTCTTTGGTCCATGCCGGATCAGCGCACCGCTGACCCAGCGCGCTTTGCAGCGCGGCGAGGCCCAGTTTTGCGTCGCCAACGACTGGCATTGACCGGTGTTTGGCGGCATCATGGCGCGCCGAATTCAATGAGATGAATTGTGCGTCATGGGAAAATGCGGTCCATGATCCGGTGGTGAAATCCTGCAACCGGGAGCCCACAGACAAGATTACGTCGGCGCGCTCAGCGGCCCAGTTTGCACTGTCGGATCCGGTGACGCCGACCGGTCCGATGTTGAGCGGATGCGTTGCCAGCATGTTGGCGCGTCCGGCAATGGTTTCAACCACGGGTATGTTGAGAGTTTCGGCAAAAGAGGTCAGTTCATTGATGGCCCCTGAATATTGCACTCCACCACCGGCGATGATCAGCGGCCGTTTGGCCGACGCAAGCAGACTGGCTGCGTCGTTGATCTCGGCGGTGTCGGGGGTTTGGCGACGGATGCGGTGCACGCGTTCTGTAAAAAATGCAGCGGGATAGTCGTAGCTCCAACCTTGTACGTCCTGTGGCAGCGCGATAAAAGTTGGGCCACAATCGGCCGGATCCAGCATCGTAGCCAGCGCCGCAGGCAACGACTGGATCACCTGCGCTGGATGGGTGATGCGGTCCCAATAGCGGGTGACCGCCTTGAAGGCATCATTGATCCCCAAGGTGGGATCGCCGAAATGCTCTAATTGTTGCAAGACAGGATCGGGCAGGCGGGTCAAAAACGTGTCGCCGCACAGCATCAGCATTGGCAACCGGTTGGCGTGCGCCAGCCCCGCCGAGGTTAACAGGTTTGCGGTGCCTGGACCGGCTGAGGCGGTGCAAAACATAAACCGGCGCCGCAGGTGGTATTTGGCGTATCCGGCCGCAGCAAAGCCCATTGATTGCTCGTTTTGACCGCGATAGAGTGGCAACGCATCTTGTGCATTGTAAAGCGCCTCACCGAGGCAGCTGACGTTACCATGTCCGAAAATGCCAAAGCCACCGCCGCAAATGCGCGTCTTTTCGCCATCAATCATTATAAATTGATTCGTCAGATACTTTATAATCGCTTGCGCTGTTGTCAGTCGCAGAGTGCTGTCGGACATTGCTAACGTCCCTCCGTATGAGGCCAAGGTACACCTGCGCAGCGATTGCGCGTTGACCTTTTATTGGCTTTCAAGATACAAACTTTGCAACCGGTTGCAATCGGTTTTTCGTAGGGGAAATGCTATGTCGAACATTGGCATTGGAATTGTTGGCGGCGGGTATATGGGCAAGGCCCACGCGGTTGCCATGGCAGCGGTTGGCGCCGTTTTTGAAACTGGTCTGCGACCTGTGCTCGAGGTTGTT
>DDEJ01000160.1:29360-30298 GCA_002336405.1 Rhodobacteraceae bacterium UBA1957 | reverse complement strand
GGGCGGCCCGTTCTCCTGAGCCGCAGCACTAGAGCGCCATCCCAAAGCTGCTTGGACCATGCGCTTCAGTACAGCAGGCCTTGTTTTAAAGCTTTATCCTGACGGCACATTTCAAAGTCTTCCTCAGTCAGGCGGCCCTTTGGTGCACCGGCAATATTAAAGTGGCCAAAGTGATCCTGTCCGCTGACCAAAGACACCAGCGGCTGGTCGCCTGTTTGTTGTTTCATAGACGGCTTGATATAGCGGATGGCCGAACCGATGCGCCTGTCACATGTCGCATTTGGACCAGAGCTGTGGAACAAAAGTCCATGGTGCATCGAGGCCTGCCCAGCCTCAAGCGCGGCTGCGACCGCCTCTTTTTCATCAACCTCGACGGCAATTTCCTGACCGCGAGACAAAAGGTTGTCTTCGGCATACGTATCAACATGCGGCACAATCTTTGTCTTGTGGCTGCCAGGTACAAATTTCATACAGCCCGCCTGTTCGCTGGCAGTGGAAAGCGCGAACCAACAGGTTGTTTCACAGATGTCATCAAGACCCCAATAGGTCAGGTCCTGATGCCAAGATACGATTTTAGGCGAGTTGGCCTCTTTGATAAAAAGTCCAGCGCTCCAAACCATAAGGTCCGGGCCCAGCACCGCCGACGCGGCCGCAATCAGCGTTTCATTGCGGGTCAATGCGTCAAACGAGGGCAAAAGTCGGTCCGGATAGGCTTTCAACAGGGCCAGTTTTTCGGAATCGCTTGCCAGTTCCGCCTCAGCGGTTTCCAAGTCGGCGCGCAGCCTTTGTGCTTGCGATTGCGACAAGACGTCGATCGGTACAACAAAACCGTTGCGTTCATAAGTGCTGGCAATCTCATCCTGAGCGGTAACAGAGGACTGTGACTGGGACATGACGTTTCCTTTTCTACGATTGTGGCACATTTACTTTCGCAGAAA
>DDEJ01000160.1:0-28967 GCA_002336405.1 Rhodobacteraceae bacterium UBA1957 | reverse complement strand
AAATGCGCCTAAACGGATTTGACCTCAACCAGCTTGTTTGTTTGAAAGCTCTTCTTAGCGAACGGAATATAACCCGCGCCGCCGCGCAAGTGCACCTGAGCCAATCGGCGATGAGCACGACACTCGGCCATCTGCGCCGGCATTTCGACGATCCGCTGCTGGTGCGCTCGGGCCGGGTCCACGTCTTGACGCCCTTTGCCAAGTCCCTGACCACACCGCTAAATAAAATGCTGGCTCAAGCCCATGCATTTGCAACACTGCGGCCGGGTGAAGTTCAACCCGATATCGAGCGGGAAGTCACAATTGTCGCCTCAGATTATGCAGTGCGAACCTGCCTGGAAGAGGCGACGCGGCACCTGCGAGAGGTATTCCCAAACTTGCGGCTGGATGTCTTGCCGCTGTCTGAAAGATCACCACGTCTGCTGGCGAACGGCGAAGTTGATCTGGTGCTTGCAGGGCAATCTTTTGACGTCGGCATGCCGCCTCGCGACTGCCTATTTGAGGATCAGTTTGTGTGCATTGCCTGTCGCGAAACTGGTCCCGTCGGAAATGTTTTGACACCCTTTGAATTTGCACAATCTCAGCATGTGGTGGTGCGTTATTTTGATCATCAAATGACCTTCGAGGATGAGGATGCCATTCGAAAAGCCGGTCTGACACGCATCCGCCGGATCACCACGTGGTCGCATACACATGTGGCGGCTTTGATATGCAAAACGCCGATGCTAGCAACAGTTCCCGCGCGAATTGCGCATGATTTTTCGAAGCGATGGCCAATAAAAACGTTGCCGTTTCCGTTTGATCACGAGCCAATTAGATTATTTGCATACTGGCATCCAAGTCGGGACGAAGATGCGATTTTGGCGGCACTGGTGCGCGCGGCGAAATCGGTTTCAGGCCCTTCTAAACCAGCAGAATAGACTTGCGACGGGTTTGGTTCCACGGGCCTGCACCAATCACGTTTGGGATAAACGTCAATAAATTTCTGGCACCCCGCCCCATTTCGAACAATTCTGCCAAAAGCCGCTATTGCCAAGCACGCTTTATGAAACCTTTCTCTCCTGCAAATCCAACAACCCGCAAGACCGTCAAATGTCTATCCGCAACTTGTTCAACCGGTAACCAATCACATTAATGCATCGCTAAGTGAAACGGCAGGGTTTTGGACGCCCCACGATACCAACGAACAATTTCCGCCCGTTCCTCTGGCTCCATCCATGTCAGGTTGGCCGGTGGCATCGCATGGCTGACCCCGGCCTGCAGATAAATCTGCCGGGCTGCACCGGCAATATCGGCCCTAGTCTCTAGATAAATATGTTTGGGCGCCCAGCGGATACCGTCATAAACCGGATCACGAGCGTGACACATTGAGCAGCGGCCCAAGACACTGTCGGCAACCGCGTCAAACCCGTCAGCTGCGGCAAAATGTTGGGCGGTGGCGGTTTGCGGCACCTCAACGGCCGCATCATAATTTTGACGCAGTGGCACGGTTGAGAGCCAGATGATACACAAAAACAGGATGGCCGTGGCCAACCATGTCCAAGTGGGGTTACCCGTGCCCGCGTGCAGGGTGTTAAAGTAATGCCGGATGGTCACCCCCATCAAAAAAACCAGCGACGCAATCAGCCAGTTATACTCACTCGCAAAAGCCAGCGGATAGTGATTGGACAGCATCAGGAAAATAACCGGCAGCGTTAGATAGTTGTTATGGGTAGAGCGCAGCTTGGCAATTTTGCCGTATTTTGCGTCTGGTGTTCGCCCCGCCTGCAGATCTTTGACCACAATCCGCTGGTTTGGCATGATGATAAAAAACACATTGGCCGACATGATGGTTGCGGTAAACGCCCCCAAGTGCAACAGCGTGGCGCGCCCGGTGAACACTTGATTGTACCCATAGGCCATCGCCACCAGCAGCCCAAACAAAAACACCATTAGCCCAGTCGGATAGTCCCCCAGCGGCGACTTGCACAGCGCGTCATAAATCACCCAGCCAACGCCCAGTGACGCCCCAGAGATCACCACCGCCTGAAAGACCGACAAATCAGCTTTAGCGCGGTCAATCAAATAAATTTCTGCCCCCGCCCAATAGACAATCATCAAAAGGACGGCCCCCGACAGCCAAGTGCTGTAACTCTCCCATTTGAACCAAGTCAAATGTTTCGGCATTTGATCCGGCGCCACCAGATATTTACGTATATGATAAAAGCCACCACCATGCACCTGCCATGCATCGCCATGCACCCCGTCGGGCATGTCAGATGCCTTGCGCAGTCCCAAATCCAGCGCAATAAAATAAAATGATGAGCCGATCCACGCCATGGCGGTAATCACATGCAGCCACCGCACAGCAAAAGCGCACCAATCCCAAATAATAGCAAGATCCTGCATGGAAGATCATCCTTTTAACTTAGCACCCCCGCAGTGTGCCTGCCTCGTTCGTTCACGCCATACCAGCTGATTGTGAAACGCACTGCCGTTTCACTCAGTGCAACTTGACGTATCAGCTGCCACGATAAGTGGAATAGCCAAACGGTGACAGCAAAAGCGGCACATGATAATGCCGCGGTAGCGAGAGACCAAACCGGATTGGAATGGCATCTAAAAACAGCGGTGCATCCTGCGCCAGCTCATCACAGTCCAAGCCTAATTTCCGAAAATAGTGCCCAGCATGAAACACCAATTCATAGACACCAAAAGCAAATTCATCTTCAGCAAGCATAGGCTCATCAGTGCGACCATCAGCATTGGTCATTGCCGAACACAGCTGTCTGCGCAGCTTGCCTTCAATACTGTAAAGTTCAATTTCCAGACCAACCGCCGGGCAGCCCCGCGCGGTGTCCAGAATATGTGTTGTCAGGTACCCAGACATAAAAATCCTTTTAAACAAGCTATAGAAACGACACAGAGCAATAGTCCAGCATCGCTTTAGCACTTGCAATGCGTAAGTTTAGATGCTGTTTCAATAAAAGAAAGATAATCCGCAGGGGTTCAATGATTTAACGCCCTGTCACAACCTATGGAGATACGGTTTGATCCGCTACCCTAGAAATCTGCGTGGCTATGGCGCGACGGCCCCGAATGCCAATTGGCCAAACAACAGTCGCATCGCGGTGCAAGTCGTTGTCAACTATGAAGAGGGCGGCGAAAATTGCACCCTGCACGGCGATGCCGCCTCCGAGGCGTTTCTGTCGGAAATCGTCGGCGCATCAGCCTGGCCCGACCAACGCCACTGGAATATGGAATCGGTGTATGAATACGGGGCCCGCGCCGGATTTTGGCGCCTGCACCGCCTGTTCACCGAACTTGAAATTCCCGTTACCGTGTTTGGTGTGGCAACCGCATTGGCCCGCAGCCCTGAACAGACGCGCGCGATGCAGGATGCCGGTTGGGAAATTGCCAGCCACGGGTTGAAATGGATCGAGTATAAAGATTACAGCAAAGCCGCAGAACGGGCCGATATGAAAGCCGCTATCCGCCTGCATACCGAGGTCACCGGCACCCGGCCCCGCGGCTGGTATACGGGGCGCTGTTCGGAAAATACCGTAGAGCTGGTCGCCGAAGAGGGCGGCTTTGATTACGTCGCAGACAGCTATAGCGATGACCTGCCCTATTGGCACCGAATGAAATATCACAATCAACTGGTGGTGCCCTACACGCTGGATGCCAATGATATGCGTTTTGCCACCCCCCAGGGCTTTAATGCCGGTGACCAGTTTTTCACTTATCTCAAAGACAGTTTCGATGCGCTCTATGCCGAGGGCGTGGCAGGACGGCCAAAGATGATGTCGATTGGCTTGCATTGCCGTCTGGCCGGCCGGCCTGGTCGGGTGATGGCGATACGCCGGTTTCTGGAATATGCCCGCAGCCATGAGGCCGTCTGGTTCGCCCGCCGTCTTGATATTGCACGACATTGGCAATCCAATCACCCGCCACAGCATGGCGAAGAACCCTCAGAGATGGAGCTCGATACCTTCGTAAAGGCGTTTGGTGGGGTGTTTGAGCACTCGCCTTGGATCGCAGAGGCTGCCCATGGGCTAGAGCTGGGGCCAGCCCATGACAGTGTTGTTGGGCTGCACAATGCATTGTGCCGGGCGTTTCGTGCCGCCAATCTGTCCAAGCGGCTGACTGTGCTGCGCGCGCACCCCGACCTGTCAGGAAAGCTGGCAGCGGCCAAGCGGTTGACCAAAGCGTCACAGGCCGAACAAGCCAGCGCCGGACTTGACGCGCTGACCGATGACGAGCGGGCGGCGTTCGAACGCTTGAACTCCGCCTATACTGCAAAATACGGGTTCCCATTTATCATTGCCGTGCGTGACCACAGCAAAGACGCTATTCTAGCTGCGTTTGAACGTCGCCTTGGACAGGATCAAGACACCGAATACGCCGAGGCCTGCCATCAAGTCGAACGCATCGCCGAGCTACGCTTGCGCGATATGTTATGTCATTGAGTTTCGAGCTGCACAGCCAACCGATCGGCGCCGCGGCATTCGCCCCTTATGGAGATGTCATCTCAACCGAAGGCGCCCCCGATACGTTGATCAATCAGGGCCTATGTGGCCGCTTTCATGACCGCGCCAGACTGGATTTCAGCGACGGGCGGGCCGGGATCAGCCTGTTTGACGCAGTGCCGCGATCACTGCCGTACAAACTTGAATTTGTCGAACGTCACCCACAGGGCAGCCAGTGCTTTATACCGATGTCCGAGCATGGGTTTTTGATCATTGTTGCCACAGATAATGCCGGCGTGCCGGGCGTGCCTTGTGCCTTTCGCACCCAGCCCGGGCAGGCCATAAATTTTCATCGCAGCACTTGGCACGGTGTTCTGACACCGCTGCAAGCGCCCGGCCTGTTTGCGGTGGTTGACCGGATCGGATCTGGGGAGAACCTTGAAGAATATCATTTTCCCAAGGCCTACAGCATTTTATCCTAAGCGCTGTCAGCCCTGCCCGCGCAAATCCTCCAAATACTGCCGCACGCAGCTTTGAACGTGACGAAACCTGTCGCCCCCCAGATGGGTGCCACCAAACCAGCGGGTGACCACGATCATGTGGTTATGCAAACCCTCACGTTGCAACATCCGCACAATCACCATCCCTGCGCCCGCCTCGCCATCGTCGTTTTTCAGCACCTGCCCGTCTGACAGAACCGCCGCCCAGGTATTATGTGTCGCTTTGGCATAGCGCTTGTTACGCTTTAGCGCCTTTAAGCACGCTTTGGCCGCATCACGGCTGTCTATGGGGGCACCCGACACCGCATATTTTGACCCACGATCGGTCACGATGATGCCAAGTTGGCGCATTACAATTTTACCACCCGCAAGAGGGCCTCAGCGTCGGTTTCGACCCGTTCAGAGTAACGGTCCACCAGATATGCAAAGCGGCCGCGCACCAGCCAAGTGAACGTGACCAGCTGCTCCATCACATCAACAATCCAGTGGTAAAGAGCCGCATCGGGAAGGCGGCCATCGCTGTCGCCCTCAAGAAATGCCTTGGGAATGCTGGATTGGTTTGGAATTGTTACCATCCGCATCCGGCGTCCCAAAATACGCATCTGGATGACCGCTTTACAGCTTTGTGAACCATCAAAACCTGCATCAACGCGAGCGTTTTACCTTGCGTCGGGCGCACTCCGCCCATGTCGAGCGACAACCAATCAATTTGCAAAGTCATTATGCCCAACATCGCCCCATGCCGTTCAGGGCTGGAGCAGACCATATCCTCGCTCCGGACCGCGAGATCACACAATTCCAGCACTTCAAGGTGTGGCTCTACACCATCAATTCCCAGAAATGTCAGGCCCAAAGGGTCGAACATCCGCACATCACAGCCTGGTGTCCGCAGAATACGCGCGCCCTGTTCGGCTGATTTGCGCGCATAGCTAACCGAACGTAGCGAGCCGTAAAGTACCAGTATCCGCGGTTTGTGGTCGCCATCATCAGCGCCTTTAAGACTATCAGTTACAATCGGCATTAGGCAGCTTGGGCTTATCTTTGGCAGATCTTGCAGATCCATCACAGGCTCCTCAATAATGTCATTCATGCAATACAGATTTTTTGACTGTCATCGTACATGATAGATTTTTCGCACAAGAACAATCTTGATACTCGACGCGTGCAGGATACAACGTAGCCATGTTTGTGCCACTGACACCTACTTTGCAACAAGCCGCTCAAGTGCCACAGATGCGTAAACATGGCGCAGAACTCTAACAGCCGCTTGCATTTCGTCGATGAAACCGCCATAGACCCGCGCCATGGCCAAACTGTATTTCCATTATTCAACGATGAATGCCGGCAAGTCGACGTTGTTGCTGCAAGCAT
Organism: Rhodobacteraceae bacterium UBA1957; assembly: GCA_002336405.1. Lineage (GTDB taxonomy): Bacteria > Pseudomonadota > Alphaproteobacteria > Rhodobacterales > Rhodobacteraceae > CPC320. The sequence goes on along the minus strand of DDEJ01000160.1, from coordinate 22,648 downwards.
CGCATAATTACTATGAACGCGGCATGCAAACCTATCTGTTGGCGGCCACGTTTGACACAAGGGCCGGCACCGGCCGGATTGGATCGCGGATCGGTTTGTCAGCGGATGCCGATATGTTCACACCAAACGAAGATCTTTTTACCAAAATCAAAAAGCGTCTCGACGCAGGACCCTGTTCTTGTGTGTTTCTTGACGAGGCCCAGTTTCTATCCCCCCAGCAAGTCTGGCAGTTGGCGCGCGCGGTCGATGATCTGAGTGTGCCGGTTATGTGCTACGGCCTGCGTGTCGATTTTCGTGGCAAGCTGTTTCCCGGCTCGGCAGAATTACTGGCTCTGGCCGATGAAATGCGCGAGGTGCGCACCATCTGTCATTGTGGAAAGAAAGCTACAATGGTGGTCCGTATGGATGCCGAGGGCCGCGCCCTGACCGATGGCGCGCAGGTTCAGATCGGGGGCAATGAAACCTATACGTCGCTGTGCCGCAAGCACTGGCGCGAAGCGACAGGTGACGCTGGGGGTTAATGCGTCCAGACTGCGCGTCGGCTGGTGGCAAAGTTCTCGCCATAACCGCCGGGGCGTATATTTTGTTTGCGGCGTTTGGGATCTGCGACATCGACCTCGATACCGCGTTCGTGCGCATAGGCCTCGGCGGCCTGCTTGCTATCGAACGCTATACGGACCTGCGATTGCATATCGCCTGAGGATGTCCAGCCCATCAACGGATCGACATCGCGGGCTGCTGCCGGTGCAAACTCCAGCACCCAGGATTTGGTCTGAGCCAAGCCCGACGACATTGCAGATCTGGTCGGTTGGAAAATACGGGCGCGCATAGTTGGACTCCTTCGATATGCGCTTATATTATGAATTTATGCGCCTGAGGCAAGTCTCGTGTGATATCGAGGTTAAACTGCCCTGCCAAGTGCACAGCCAAAACAACCACGAGATCATAACAAATGCTGCCTTTTGTCGCTTTGGGGTTGAAGCCCGGATAAAACGCACCAATCTATGGTACCCAAAGAAAGCCATTCAAATGACCGCCTCTGTTCCCGTCTCCAACACAGACGACTTGCGTGCGCGCCTCAAACTTGAGGGCGGCAAAGCCTTTGTCTTGCAGACCGAGTTTGAGCCTGCCGGCGACCAACCAACGGCGATTGCCGAACTGGTCCAAGGGATTCAGGGTGGCGAGCACAATCAAGTCTTGCTGGGGGCAACCGGCACGGGCAAAACCTTTACCATGGCCAAGGTTATCGAACAGACCCAGCGCCCAGCGCTGATACTTGCGCCAAACAAAACCCTTGCGGCCCAGTTGTATGGCGAGTTCAAAGGGTTTTTTCCTGAGAATGCGGTGGAATATTTCGTCAGCTATTACGACTATTACCAACCAGAGGCCTATGTGGCCCGCAGTGATACCTTTATTGAAAAAGAGAGCCAGATCAACGAACAGATCGACCGCATGCGTCACGCGGCGACGCGGGCCCTGCTTGAACGCGATGATGTTATTATCGTGGCCTCAGTTTCGTGCATTTACGGGATCGGTTCGGTCGAAACCTATGGGGCGATGACCCAAGATTTGCAGGCGGGCCAATCGTATGACCAGCGCCAGATCATTGCAGATCTGGTCGCCCAGCAATACCGCCGCAATGATCAGGCGTTTCAACGTGGCGCTTTTCGGGTGCGCGGCGATGCGTTAGAGGTTTTTCCAGCCCATCTTGATGATCGCGCATGGCGCTTGTCGTTCTTTGGCGACGATCTGGAAAGCATTACAGAATTTGACCCTCTGACCGGCGAAAAAATCCAAGTTTTGGATCAGGTGCGGGTTTATGCGAATTCACATTATGTGACGCCAAAGCCCACAATAAATCAGGCCGTTATCAACATCAAAAAGGAACTGCGCCAACGTCTCGACCAGCTGGTGGGCGACGGCAAATTGCTTGAGGCCCAGCGGTTGGAACAGCGTACTAATTTCGATATCGAGATGCTTGAGGCCACGGGTGTCTGTAACGGGATTGAAAATTACTCGCGCTATCTGACAGGGCGCGCCCCAGGCGAGCCGCCCCCCACCTTATTTGAGTTCATACCAGATCACGCGCTGGTCTTTGCAGATGAATCCCACGTCAGCGTGCCGCAAATTGGCGGCATGTATAAGGGTGATTACCGGCGGAAATTTACGCTCGCCGAACACGGGTTCCGGCTGCCATCCTGTATGGACAACCGACCGCTTAAGTTTGAAGAATGGGACGCCATGCGCCCGCAGACAGTGTATGTATCGGCAACACCTGCGAGTTGGGAACTTGAGCAAACCGGCGGCATCTTCACCGAACAGGTGATCCGCCCTACCGGCCTTTTGGATCCAAAAATTGAAATCAGACCCGTCGAAATGCAAGTCGATGACCTGCTCGACGAAGTTCGCAAAGTGGCGCAAGACGGGTTTCGCACGCTTTGCACCACATTGACCAAACGCATGGCCGAAGACCTGACCGAATACATGCACGAACAGGGCATCAGGGTGCGCTATATGCACTCGGAGATCGACACTATCGAGCGTATCGAAATTCTGCGCGATCTGCGCCTTGGCGCGTTTGATGTGCTGATTGGCATCAATTTGCTGCGCGAGGGCTTGGATATTCCCGAATGCGGGCTCGTGGCCATTTTGGACGCTGATAAAGAGGGTTTTCTGCGCTCTGAAACCTCACTTGTGCAGACCATCGGGCGTGCCGCGCGCAACGTCAATGGACGGGTGATCATGTATGCCGACCGCATCACCGGGTCGATGGAGCGCGCTATGAGCGAAACTCAAAGGCGCCGCGAGAAGCAAAATGCGTATAACGTCAAACACAACATCACCCCGGCAACGGTGAAGAAAAATGTCGAAGATATTCTGGCCGGCCTTTACAAAGGCGACACAGATCAATCACGGGTCACGGCGACGATTGATGCACCGCTTTCAGGGTCGAACTTAAATGCCGTGCTGGAAGGTCTGCGGACCGATATGCGCAAAGCGGCAGAAAATCTGGAATTTGAAGAGGCCGCAAGGCTGCGCGATGAGGTCAAGCGCTTAGAAGCCGTAGATCTTGCAGTGGCCGATGATCCGCTGGCACGACAATCTGTCATCGAGGCGGCAGGGGAGGCGGCAAAAGCATCCTCAGGGCGCTCGACCGCCGGACGCCCGGGGCAACGGGGCGGGAATGTCAAAAGAAAGCGTCGCTAAGCTGGTGGCAAAAAAAGACCGGCGTGAAGTACGCCGGTCTTGTGACTGATTAAAAAACCCGCTGACCAGGCTGGACACTGGGCAAGTGCCACCAATACCCGGTATTTTGCCGACATTTTAGCTCTTTAGAAGCTGAATATTAGATATGCCTGAAAAGTAACCAATTTATAAAAGGATCCATTTTAAATAAAATGAATGATAGAAATCAATAAAAAAGCAACGCCAAACACAAGTCTGTCACTACTTTTTTGCTTGAAAATCAGCATAATGTGGCACTGCTTTAAACAGTGCTTAAGTGAATTTTCGAAAAAACTTAGTATCGTCAAACATCGCTTCCAATTCCTGCATTCGGGCGCGGGTTTCTGGCCAAGTGGCCTGTTGTACCTGTGCTATAATCGTCTCAAGTAGCAACAATGTGGTCACCGACGAGTCCCAAGCCGACGGCACAGTAATTTTCGACGCAAACACGCGTTTGGTATATCTGCTAACCGGCGAAATCCACTGGTCAGTGACCAGAATAATCTCGGCCCCTTTGGCCGCCGCCAGTTCGGCCAGTTTCAGCGTGCTGTTTTCATAGCGCCGAACGTCAAAGATCACCACAACATCCCCACGTTCGATATTCAGCAAATAATGCGGCCATGCGTTGGATATTGCTTGGATATGGGTAATACCTGGACGAATAACCTGCATATGCAAAAAGAAATAATCCGCCATCGCGCGGGTGATACGCCCCCCAACCACGTAAACCGCACGCTTATTATCGGCCAAAAGCGCACAACACTGGTCAAAGGTTTCGGTGTTTATCTGACCGATAGAGGTTTTAATGTTCGACATCACGGCTTCGGTAAACTGATTGAGGATATGACTGTCGGGTACAGCCTCTGCCCATGTATCATGTTTGGCGATCGGGCCAGAAATTGTCGCCTCTAACTCGCTGCGCAACTGCGCCTGAAATTCAGGAAACCCCTTAAAGCCAATCTTTTGCACCAACCGGGCCACGGTGGGGGTTGAGACCTGTGCCTTTTCAGCAAGACTGGTGATCGAACCCAAACCAGAGACCGGATAGTTCTCGGTTATAACAGCCACCAGTTGGCGCTCTGCGCGGGTTAAACTGTCAAAGCGGTCCTGAAGACGTTCAGAAATAGATGTAAGCATCGCAACACACTCTGTTTTTTGTAACAATACCCTCAAACCAAAAGTATTTGAAGAGTTTTTTACAAATAGGAATTGACAGACTGCCACGATCTGAAGAGAATTTGACAAAAGTCAACAGAGAATCATCATGCCAGTTGCCGTCGACATCACCGAAACTCAGGCCGAGCCGCCTGTTGCCAGTATCGTAAATCGTTCAGGACAGTCAAAAATTGTACTGATCTGCGAGCATGCGAGCAAACATGTTCCCAGTGCCTTTGGTGATCTAGGCCTCACCGAGGCGGCAAAGATATCGCATGCTGCGTGGGATATCGGAGCACAAGGGCTGGCCGAGCAGCTGAGCGCAACCCTTGATGCCGTGCTTGTTCTCAACACCATGTCGCGCTTGATCTATGATTGCAACCGGGCCCCTATCGCCCCTGATGCCATGCCGTCGCAAAGCGAAAAGATCGCTGTGCCCGGCAACAGGGGTTTGTCAAACGAACAAAAACTGCGGCGTATTAAAACTGTCTATGAGCCATTCCACTCGTCTGTTCAAGCGGTGCTGGACAGCGCCGGGCCCGAAGCAGTTTTGGTCACCGTGCATAGTTTTACCAGCGTTTACAACGGGCTGAAACGCGCCACTGAAATCGGTCTTATTCATCATCAGGATGACCGTCTTGCAAAACAAATGGTCGACATATCCGAGCGGTTCACGCACCATCCCTTTTCGCTCAACCAACCCTACTCCCAACGCGACGGCGTCACCCATATGCTTGAACGACACGGCACGCAGAATGCGATAATGAACGTAATGATCGAGGTTCGAAACGACCTGATCGACACGGCTGAAGGGCAACACGAGATCGCGATCATGTTGGCGAAGGTTCTGAACCAAAGCCTGCAAGATCTGGAACCAATAGCCCCACGAGACACCCCATGATTGAGGCGTTCCGCGCCTTTATTCGCCGCGTAGACGCGCTTAATCGACGGTTGGGCCGGGTCATCATGTATGGCATTTTTGCCCTAATGGCGGTTTTGCTGTGGTCATCAGTCAGCAAAACCTTTTTTCTGCCATCGCTTTGGACGCTGGAAATGGCGCAGTTTATCATGGTGGCCTATTACATTCTGGGCGGGCCCTATTCGATTCAGCTGGGCTCGAACGTGCGGATGGACTTGTTCTATGGTGACTGGTCACCGCGCAAGAAAGCATGGTTTGACCTGATCACGGTGCTGTTTTTGATCTTCTATCTTGGGGTGCTGATCTATGGCGCTGTTGCCTCGACAGCCTATTCGCTTGGGTACTACGGGTCGGCACCGTTTTCGTTCTTTGCAGGCTTGCTAGGCGGGGCAGAAGAGATCGGTCGCATGGAGCGCTCGTCATCAGCATGGCGCCCCTATCTATGGCCAATCAAGTCCGTAATGATCGTCGGTATGGTCCTGATGCTGCTGCAATGTGTCTCTGAGTTGTTGAAAGATGTGCTGCGGCTAAAGGGTGAGACGATCTGATGTCCTATGAAATAATCGCCACCCTGATGTTTTCGACGATGATGCTGATGCTGATGACCGGCCAGCGGGTGTTTGGCGCCATCGGCTTTGTCGCAGTGATCGCGGCCCTGCTGCTTTGGGGCGACCGAGGCGGCTATGATCTTGGTTTCTCAGCCGCGATGAAACTGATGAAATGGTATCCCCTGTTGACCCTGCCAATGTTTATATTCATGGGCTATGTGTTGTCGGAAAGTAAGATCGCCGACGACCTTTACCGGATGTTTCATGTCTGGATGGGTGGCCTGCGCGGCGGTCTGGCTATCGGGACCATCGGCTTAATGGTTCTTATTTCGGCAATGAACGGTCTCAGCGTGGCAGGCATGGCAATCGGGGCCACCATCGCGCTGCCCGAATTGTTAAAGCGCGGCTATGACAAGCGTATGGTCACTGGTGTTATTCAAGCCGGATCGTCGCTTGGTATTCTTGTGCCACCCTCGGTGGTGCTGGTGCTCTACGCGATGATCGCCCGCCAGCCGGTGGGGCAATTGTGGCTTGCAGGGGTTGTTCCTGGTCTGATGATGGCAGCAATGTTCGTTGCCTATATCGCGATACGCTGCAAAATAAATCCCACCCTCGGGCCAGTTCTCGACATAAGCGAACGCGAAATGCCACGCGCCGAAAAACTGCGTTTGCTACAGGCAGGACTGCTTCCAGTTGGCATTTTTGCGGTTATGATGGTTCCTTTTGTTAATGGATGGACCTCACTCGTAGAGAGCTCGGCAATAGGAGCCATGGCAGCTTTCGCTGCAGCAGTGCTGAAAGGACGCATGACCAGGAAAGTGTTTGAAAACTCAGTTCGGAATACTCTGGGGATTACGTGCATGTTTATGTGGATCATCCTCGCAGCCCTCGCTTTCGGTGCCGTTTTTGACGGGCTTGGCGCTGTAAAAGCGATTGAATCTCTTTTTACAGACACGCTCAACCTCAATCCTTGGACAATCTTAATCTTAATGCAGCTCAGCTTTATTTTAATGGGCACATTCCTAGATGATACCGCCATGCTGGTAATCGTCGCACCGCTCTATGTGCCCCTTGTGGGGGCACTCGGATTTGATCTGGTGTGGTATGGTATCCTTTATACGATCACCTGCCAGATAGCTTACATGACACCGCCTTTCGGCTATAACCTGTTTTTAATGCGCGCCATGTCGCCGCCCGAGATCACCATTCAGGATATTTATCGCTCAATTGGGCCCTTTGTTCTGGTCATGCTGCTTGCACTTACAGCAGTGATGGTCTTTCCTAATCTAGCACTCTGGTTGCCTAATTATGTTTACAACAATTAACCCCAAGAACTCCACTAACGGAGCATAACAAAAACTTAAAAGGAGAATTCTATGAATACGAGACGTTCTTTTCTTCGCACTGCAACGCTAGGCAGTGCAGCAGCCCTTGCAACTCCGGCTATCGTTCATGCACAAGCACCGATCCGGTGGCGTTTTCAAACCTACGCAGGAGCTGCGCTCGGCGAGCATGTGACCAAACCGGTAATCGACTACATCAACACCGCCGCTAATGGGGAAATGGAAATTGAGCTTTTCTATGCCGACCAGATCGTCCCAACGGGAGAGCTATTTCAAGCGCTACAAAGGGGTACCATTGATGCTGTCCATTCGGACGATGACTCGATGGCGTCGCCGACTCCACTACAGCAATTTGGTGGTTACTTCCCCCTAGCGACCAAACACGCGCTGGATGTACCTGTGTTGTTTAACCAATACGGTCTTGCCGATATTTGGCGAACCGAATACGAAAAGGTTGGCGTGGCATGGTTGTCTGCTGCAGGACAGGACCCATGTAACTTCAACACCAAAAAGGAGATCACATCACTAGCCGATTTGGATGGGCTCAAGCTTTATACATTTCCCACTGCAGGTCGATTTCTCTCACAGTTTGGTGTTGTACCTGTCTCGATTCCTTACGAAGATGCAGAGGTTGCAGTACAAACTGGTGAACTTGACGGTATGGCATGGTCCGGAATCACCGAAGACTACACGGTGGGCTGGGCTGATGTGACAGACTACTTCCTAACCAATAACATTTCTGGTGCGTGGATTGGATCCTTCTTTGTTAATCAAGGACAGTGGGCCGATTTACCCGAGCACCTCAAAGCCATTGTTATGGCTGGTATTGAGGCAGGGCATACCTATCGCAACCAATGGTATTGGGGCGGTGAAGCTCGGTTGCGCGCTCAAGGCGATAAGCTGAAACTGCGGTCAATCCCCCAGGATGAATGGAAAGTCGTCGAGGATGCAGCCAAGGTATTCTGGGACGATATTGCCGCCGAAGCTGAAATCAACGCTAAAATCGTTCAGGTTTTTCGTGATTATAATGAAGTTATAGGACAGGCTGGCCCTCCCTATACATTTGGTTAAGACTAAACTTCCCAGAGCGGCTCCGCGCCGCTCTGGATCTAATAGGAGAGTATTACTATGGCAACGCTGCTGACATTCGATAAACTGAAAAACCATATTCAAAAAGGCACCATAGACACCGTTTTGACCTGCATTGTGGATATGCAGGGTCGGCTGATGGGCAAGCGCTTTCACGCCCAGAATTTTATTGATCATTCGGCGCATGAAACCCATTGTTGCAACTACTTGCTGGCCACCGATCTGGAGATGGCCACCCCCGAGGGCTATGCCGCAAGCAGTTGGTCGCAGGGATACGGCGATTATATCATGCAGCCCGATCTTGACACCCTGCGGCTTGTGCCCTGGCTCGCGGGTACGGCGATGGTGCTCTGCGATGTACTGGATCACCACACACATAAACCCGTGCCACATTCCCCGCGCGCGATTCTAAAACGTCAGATTGACCGGCTGGCCGCAGCAGGCATCATTGCCCAAACCGCGACTGAGCTAGAATTTTTTCTATTTGAGAAATCCTTTGAACAAATCCGCAAAGAGGGGTTTCAAGACCTCACCCCGATCAGCGGCTACAATGAGGATTACCATATTCTGCAGACCACGAAAGAAGAGCATGTGATGCGCCCCTTGCGCAATCATCTGTTTGCCGCCGGCGTACCGGTGGAAAATTCAAAAGGCGAGGCAGAGGCGGGGCAGGAGGAACTCAACATCCGCTATGCGCCCGCACTCGATTGTGCCGATCATCACACTATTGCCAAACACGCCACAAAAGAAATCGCCTGGCAACAGGGCCATGCCGCAACGTTTCTGCCAAAATGGCATCATACAAAGGTGGGCAGTTCCTCGCATGTTCACCAATCGCTGTGGTCCACCGATGGCTCAAGTCTGTTTTATGACGAAAATGCCGATTTGGGCATGTCGCAGACCATGCAGCATTATATGGCAGGTCTGATCAAATATGCCCCCGACTACACGTATTTTCTGGCCCCCTATATCAACAGCTATAAACGGTTTGCTAAAGGCACTTTTGCGCCCACCAAAACCGTCTGGTCGGTTGACAACCGCACTGCCGGTTTCCGCTTGTGCGGGGCCGGCACCAAAGCCGTGCGCATCGAATGCCGGATTGGCGGGTCGGATCTAAACCCCTATCTGGCAATTGCGGCTTTGCTGGCGGCGGGATTGAAGGGGCTTGAGGACAAGCTCGAACTCCCCGCGCCAACCCGTGGCGATGTCTATGAAAGCGCAGATGTGACCGAAATCCCTAGAACCCTGCGTGCCGCAACCAATACGCTGCAGACTTCAAGCATGCTGCGTGCGGCAATGGGCGACGAGGTGATCGATCATTACACCCGCGCTGCCACATGGGAACAAGAAGAATATGACCGCGTGGTGACCGATTATGAAATTGCCCGCGGCTTTGAAAAAGCCTGACCTGATGCTCAAGCACTTTGACCATATTGTTCTGACCGTCAGCGACATAAAGGCCTCGGTGGTGTTTTACACCCGCGTTTTGCAGATGCGCGCACACAGCTTTGGCGATGGACGAAAGGCGGTGTGCTTTGGGATGCAGAAAATCAATCTGTGCGTTGCGGGGCAAGAGCCACGCAATAATGCCACCACGGGATCTGGCGATCTGTGCCTGATCACCACATGGACACCGAACCGCCTGCCAGACCATTTGCGGACACAGTGTGTCGAGGTTTTGGAATACCCCGTGGCAAAATCCGGCGCATTGGGCCCGATCATCTCAATTTATTTCAACGACCCAGATGAAAATCTGATCGAGGTCAGTAGTTACGAAAGGAATGCCGCGTGAGCACGGTAAAATGTATTTCACCAATTGACGGGTCGGTTTTTGCCGAACGCCCCTGTCTGAGCCAAAACCAAGCCTTTGCCGCCACCGAACGCGCCCGCGCCGCACAGGCCGACTGGGCCCGACGCCCCCTCCAAGAGCGCATTGATCTGGTGCGCGCAGGCGTGGCTGCGATTGGCGCAATGAACGACGAAATTGTGCCCGAGCTGGCCCACCAAATGGGCCGACCCATCCGCTATGGCGGCGAGTTTGGCGGCTTTAACGAGCGCGCCTCGTATATGGCAGACATCGCCGCCAGCGCTCTGGCCCCGACCCAAATCGAGGACAGCGACAACTTCAGACGGCTGATCAAACGTGTGCCTCACGGCGTTGTGCTGGTGGTGGCCCCATGGAATTATCCTTATATGACTGCGATCAACACCGTCGCCCCCGCGCTGATCGCCGGCAATACTGTGGTATTGAAACACGCCTCGCAAACCCTTTTGGTCGGTGAACGTATGGCCGCCGCCTTTCAAGCGGCAGGCATCCCCGAGGCGGTATTCCAAAACGTGTTTCTCGATCACGCAACCACTTCGGCGCTGATCGCGGCCAACAGCTTTGGCTTTGTCAACTTCACCGGCTCGGTCGGCGGTGGGCGCGCCATGGAACATGCCGCGGCCGGCACGTTTACCGGCCTCGGGTTGGAACTGGGTGGCAAAGACCCCGGCTATGTGATGGAGGATGCCGATTTGGAGGCAGCCGCCGAAACGCTGATCGACGGCGCAATGTTCAATTCTGGCCAGTGTTGTTGTGGCATTGAGCGGATTTATGTCAACGCGGCTTTATACGAGCCTTTTGTCGCCAAGGCGGTTGAGATCGTCAGCGGCTATAAATTGGGCAACCCGCTGGACCCAGACACAACGCTGGGCCCGATGGCGCACCTGCGCTTTGCCAATGAGGTGCGCGCGCAAACCGCCGAGGCCTGCGCCGATGGGGCCAAAGCCCTGATTGATCCCGCATTGTTTCCCAAGGACGGTGGCGCCTATCTGATGCCACAAATTCTCACCGATGTGGATCACTCTATGCGGGCGATGCGCGACGAAAGTTTTGGCCCGCTTGTCGGCATCATGAAAGTTAACGATGACGCCGAGGCTGTGGCTTTGATGAATGACAGTAACTTTGGCCTGACCGCCGCACTGTGGACCCAAGACTACACCCGCGCCGAGGCGATTGCCGACCAGATCGACACCGGCACGGTGTTCACCAACCGCTGTGACTATCTTGATCCGGCGCTGTGTTGGACGGGCTGCAAAGACACGGGTCGCGGCGGTGGACTTTCCCAGATTGGTTTTCACAATCTGACCCGACCCAAGTCCTATCACATAAAGAAAGCATAGCACGATGACACTGACAGCAAACTGGTCCTATCCCACCGCAATCCGCTTTGGTGCGGGGCGCATTTCCGAACTCCCCGAGGCCTGTGTCGCCGCCGGGATCAAAAACCCACTGCTGGTGACAGACAAGGGGCTGGCCTCTTTGCCGATCACCCAATCAACCTTGGATATTATGGCCAAAGCCGGTCTGGGTCGCGCAATTTTTGCCGATGTCGATCCAAATCCAAATGAAATCAATGTCGCCGCTGGTCTCGAGGTGTACCGTGCCGGTCAACATGACGGCGTCGTGGCGTTTGGGGGCGGCTCAGGACTTGATCTGGCAAAAATGCTGGCGTTTATGACAGGTCAGACCCGCCCACTTTGGGATTTTGAGGATATCGACGACTGGTGGACCCGCGCCGATGCCCAAGCGATCGATCCAATTGTCGCAGTGCCCACCACCGCCGGCACCGGCTCAGAGGTCGGCCGCGCCAGCGTGATTACCAATTCCCAAACCGCCGAAAAAAAAATCATCTTTCATCCCAAGCTCTTGCCCAGTGTGGTGATCTGTGATCCGGAGCTTACCGTTGGCATGCCCAAATTCATCACCGCCGGCACCGGAATGGACGCGTTTGCGCATTGCCTTGAGGCCTATTGTTCACCGCATTACCACCCGATGAGCCAAGGCATCGCGTTGGAAGGCATGCGCTTGGTCAAAGACTATCTGCCCCAAGCCTTTAGCGATGGTAATAATCTTGAAGCCCGCGCCCAGATGATGTCAGCCGCTGCCATGGGCGCCACAGCCTTTCAAAAGGGCTTGGGCGCAATCCACGCGCTATCCCACCCGCTGGGGGCAATGTATCACACCCATCATGGCACCACCAACGCAGTGGTGATGCTGCCCGTACTGAGGGCGAACCGACCGGCGATCGAAACCCGTATCTCAGCAGCAGCTGATTATCTTGGTATCGATGGTGGATTTGACGGGTTTTATGACTTTGTGGCGGCGTTGATCACGCAGCTTGATATTCCGCCAACCCTGACCGCCTTGGGTGTCACCGATCCAGATATTGACGCGGTGGTGCGCGCCGCCCTGACAGATCCCAGCGCCGGCGGTAACCCGGTTGAGATGACCTATGACAACACCAAATCCCTGCTGCAATCCTGTCTTTAGAACGGACTGAATAAAATTGAACCGCCGGTGCAGAAATCTTATTTGCGCCCCTTGAAACCTGACAGCCCCTCCCCCACATCTTTGACATGCGGTGCCTATACAGGGCCGCATATCGAACCGCCTGTCCCTTTGGGAAGGCACTTTAAGAGATCGCTCAACGGAGGATTTATCCATGCGACACTTTGATTTAGCACCACTTTACCGCGCCACAATTGGCTTTGACCAAATTGCAGACCTGATAAACCAGGTTTCGGACAGATCAGTCAGCCAACCCAGCTATCCACCTTACAATATCGAGAAAACAGCCGAGGATGCGTATCGCATTTCAATTGCTGTGGCGGGCTTTTCCACTGATGATTTGTCAATTGAGGTGAAAGAAAACGAGCTGGTCATCGCGGCGCGCAAAACGGCAGATGAAGCCACAAACAGCTATTTACACCGTGGTATCGCTACCCGCGCCTTTGAACGCCGGTTCAAACTGGCCGAGCACGTTCAGGTCAGCGCCGCCGACCATCGAGACGGTATGCTGCATATTGATCTGACCCGCGAAGTGCCCGAAGCGCTGAAACCGCGACAAATTGCGATTGCCAGCACTGGGCTGGCCGCTCTCGATCAGGCGGCCAAAGCCGTCAACTAAAATAAAGACCTTTAAATAATCTGCGTCCTCGGCAATGCCGGGGGCGTTTGTCGTTGTAATCCGCAACATATATCATTGACGGGGCGCGCAAGGTTCGGTACGCGAACGCTCTCGCAGCGCAGGCGGGGACCCAATAAAGGACACCCGAAATGGCACGTAAACGCAAAGGCCGCGACATTGCGGGTTGGCTGGTGGTTGACAAACCCGCCGGCATCACCTCCACCATGGTCGTCAACAAGGTGCGCTGGTGCTTTGATGCAAAAAAGGCAGGTCATGCAGGAACGCTTGACCCTGCCGCGACCGGCGTGCTGGCAATCGCTTTGGGTGAGGCCACAAAAACCGTGCCCTTCATCACCGAAGCCCTCAAAGCGTACCGCTTTACCGTGCAGCTTGGTCAGGCCACAAATACCGATGATGCCGAGGGCGAAGTGACGGCAAGCAGCGACCTGCGCCCCGAAGATGCCGCGATAAAAGCGGCATTGGGCGCATTTGTTGGCGATATCATGCAGGTGCCACCAAAATTTTCCGCCGTTAAAATCGATGGAGAACGGGCCTATAAGCTGGCGCGCGACGGCGAAGATGTCGAAATTGCCGCGCGTCCGCTTTGGGTTGAGGAACTGTTGATGATCGACCGGCCCAGCGCCGATCAGGTAACGCTAGAGATGACCTGCGGCAAGGGGGGCTATGTGCGCTCGATTGCGCGTGACCTCGGCACTGCGCTAGGGTGTTATGGGCATGTTGTCACGTTGCGGCGGATGTGGTCGGGACCCTTTGAAGTCGACAGCGGATTAAGTCTCGAGCAGATCGACGCGCTGGCGCGAACCCCTGAACTGGACGCGCATTTACAACCGCTCGAAATCGGTCTGGACGAGCTGCCTAAATTGTCTTGCACAGCAGAGGCCGCCGCCAAGCTGCGCAATGGAAACCCGGCAATGGTCGTGACCTCAAACGCCGAATACGGTGATGAATGCTGGGCGGCACTGGACGGTCGCGCCGTTGCCGTAGGGATCTATAAGGCCGGAGAGTTGCACCCAAACCGGGTTTTTGCCGCTCCTGTTCTCAGCCCTGCGCCCAGCGCCGAGGATCCCTAAGCAGTTGTCATCTCCTGTCAAACAACTATTCAACTACGAAAATATAGGCTTGTTTTATCGCATACGGCACGCCAAAGACGCTCTATGATCACACGTGTGCACCAAAAGTCCGATGCCTATTCCGAAGCGCTTTATTCCGACTGCGAACGCTACCGCTATATGCTGACCCGAACTTGGGACACGCTTGGGCGCAAAGCGCTGTTCATCATGCTCAACCCTTCAACCGCAACCGAACTTCAAAACGATCCGACCGTGGAACGCTGTGAAAGGCGCGCTCGCGCCTTGGGGTTCGGTGCCTTTCGCGTCACCAATGTTTTTGCCTGGCGCGATACAGATCCCCGAAATATGCGGGCGGCACTCGATCCTATCGGGCCTGAAAATGATCACGCGATTGCCCAGTCATGCGTGTGGGCGGATCAAATCATTGCCGCTTGGGGCACCCATGGCACCCATAAAAAACGTGGCGTTGATGTCACAGCTTTGCTGCATGACAGCGGACTGCCAATCTTTCATCTTGGTCTGACCAAGGGCGGGCATCCAAAACATCCCCTTTATATTGCCTATAGCCAGCAGCCAGAAATCTGGTCAATAGCGCAGCTTTGAACGTTTGGATTTCGCAGTTCAAACTGTCAGCCCAACCCATCCAAACATCAGCCGCACGACAGAAATCTGGCCTCTGGCACAGTCAAAAGCAACCTTACCTATACGCTGCCACGGTTAACCATTTTCCGAAGTTTTGATTGTTTTGACGTTCTATGAGTGCATTTTAGAGGCTATGTTTCTATTCACAATACAAAGGCGAAGTCGCTCGTATGTTTTGGATGACCACTCTTTTAGGCATGCTTCTGATGGGGGCCATCGAAATTGCCAGTTCGGACCCGGACCCCGAAGATGAGGGCACAGAGCCTGATGAACGGCAAACTGCGGACCTATCCGGTCAGAATCAATTTCACCCCGCGAAAATAGATCCGTCAACCGTGAAACCAGAAGAGTTTAGTCCAGATACCTCTGAAGCGCCTTTGGGCACACCTACAGCTCCGGTGCGAGGCAGTGCGGCAGATGACAGCCTTATCGGCCATGACGGTCCCGACCGTATCAATGGATACGGGGGCAATGATACAATTTCCGGCCGGGGCGGTGATGATGATCTATGGGGGGGAAACGGTCAAGATTTGCTGCGCGGCGGCGCTGGCGATGATACTTTGCACGGCAATGACGGCGATGATAATCTAAGTGGCCAGGCGGGAAATGATTCCATCTTTGGATACCATGACGATGATACGCTGCGCGGCGGCACAGGTATGGACACGCTGATCGGCGGCATGGGTAATGATTTACTCAACGGCGGCGAGGATGACGACCAACTCTCTGGCGGCATCGGCGACGACACGCTGATCGGTGGTCAAGGCGAGGATGTCTTGTTTGGCGATCTGGGCAATGACAGGATCGACGGCACAGAGCAGCCTGCAACCGACACCACCGGCCCGCAACAGACCGACAACAAATTGTTGGACGAGAGGGATTATCTCAATGGTGGCGATGGCGACGATACGCTGATTGCTGGCGCCAGTGATGTCGTTACACCGGGCCTTGGGCAGGATACAATTATTCTAGATGCGGCCAACGCGGGCAAAACCGCCACCAGTATTATCGCTTTTGACAGCCAACACGACAGTATTTTAATCACTCATGACGATAAGCTGCAAACACCTCATGACGTGCGCCTGCGGCCACATCACAGCGACCCGCGCATGACCGAAATTGTGTTGGATGGGGCTGTTCTCGCGACAATGAACACGGTGACTGGCTTTAAGGCCTCTGACATTGTCTTGGTTACAGGCACACAAACCTGAACGATCAGGTCATAATTAAGACCTCACCTCATTCGACGACTGCAATCCCGAACGCTGCAATCAAAGGCGACGCCTCGTGGCGGATTGAAGGATCGAAATATCCAAGAAGCGGCGCCTAAGCCGTCAATTGGACTATATATTTGGTCTGCGTGGCACAACATTATCAACAACCGCCAAGTTCAACCCTTACGGGTTGCAAGATCGGGCAACGCCACCCACTCTTTAGGCTTTCCTTTTCCGTCAAAACCTCCTATATCCGCGCATCAGCCCAAAATTTGGGCGGATACCTCCACGGGCCTTGCTGGACGTCATCCCGGCCTGCGCCATTTCACATCTCAATTAAATAGGAGACCCCGATGTCGATTACAGCAGAAGAAAAAGCCCGCGTAATGAAAGAGTTTGCAACCAAAGACGGGGACACTGGTTCCCCCGAAGTTCAGGTTGCCATTCTGACGTCGCGGATCACGACTTTAACAGAGCATTTTAAGACCCACAAAAAGGATAATCATTCCCGCCGTGGTTTGCTCAAAATGGTGGCCCTGCGCCGGAAACTTTTGGACTATGTCAAACGCAGCGATGAGCCGCGTTACAAAAGCATAATCCAACGCCTCGGCATTCGCCGCTAACACAAAGGGACGCACCAAGAGTGCGTCCTTTGCATTTCGGGCATCCGCCCGCTCCGCTATCCGCACACTGCAACTCTGGGCCTTGGGATGCAGCAGGATCAACAAAAGGCCACGGGGGCAATGCGGCCCCGAACGCAAATCGGCACATGGGGATACGCCCCGGCAGCCATTATAGGAAACGTGATGTTTAACGTAACGAAAAAATCAATCGAATGGGGTGAAGAAACCCTAACATTAGAGACAGGCAAAGTGGCCCGTCAAGCAGACGGATCGGTGATCGCCACCTTGGGCGAAACCTCGGTGATGGCAAATGTAACCTTTGCCAAAACGCAAAAGCCCGGTCAGGACTTTTTCCCTTTGACTGTGCATTACCAAGAAAAATACTATGCCGCGGGTAAAATTCCCGGTGGCTTTTTCAAGCGCGAAGCCCGGCCTTCAGAAAAAGAAACACTGACTGCTCGTCTGATCGACCGCCCCTTGCGCCCGCTGTTTGTCGACGGCTTCAAAAACGAAGTTCTGGTGATGTGTACCGTCCTCAGCCACGATCTGGTCAATGATCCCGATATCGTAGCGATGATTGCCGCCTCTGCGGCTTTGACATTGTCCGGTGCACCATTTCGGGGCCCGATCGCCGGCTGCCGTGTCGGCTTTGTCGACGGTGAATATATCCTGAACCCAGAAGTTGAAGATATGGATCACCTCCGGACCAAGCCCGATCAGCGCCTAGATCTGGTTGTTGCCGGCACCAAAGACGCTGTGATGATGGTCGAGTCCGAGGCCTATGAGCTGTCCGAAGAAGAAATGCTCGGCGCTGTCACGTTTGCACATGAGCAAATGCAACCGGTGATCGACCTGATCGTGGATATGGCCGAAGACGCTGCAAAAGAGCCGTTTGATTTTCAACCAGCCGATTACTCGGATCTTTATGCCGCCGCAAAATCTGCCGGTGAAACCGAGATGCGCGCCGCTTTTGCGCTGACCGACAAGCAAGAGCGTACCGCGGCAGTCAATGCCGCCCGTGAAACCATCAAAGCCGCCCTTAGCGAAGAGCAATTGGCAGACGCCAATCTTGGGTCGGCGCTGAAAAAACTCGAAGCCGGCATCTTGCGCGGCGACGTGGTCAAAACTGGCAAGCGGATCGACGGTCGTGCGCTGGATACTGTACGTCCTATCGTGTGTGAAACCGGTATGCTGCCGCGGACCCACGGATCGGCGCTGTTCACGCGTGGCGAGACCCAAGGCCTTGTAGTTACCACATTGGGCACCGGCGACGACGAGCAGATCATCGATGCGTTGCACGGCAATTCGCGCTCCAACTTCCTACTGCACTATAATTTTCCTCCCTACTCGGTGGGCGAAGCCGGGCGCGTAGGCCCTCCCGGCCGGCGTGAAGTTGGTCACGGAAAATTGGCGTGGCGTGCACTGCAGGCAGTTCTGCCAGCCGCAACCGATTTTCCATATACTGTGCGGGTTGTTTCCGAGATCACCGAATCCAACGGCTCGTCGTCAATGGCGTCAGTCTGTGGTGGTTCACTGTCGATGATGGACGCGGGTGTGCCACTGAAATCGCCGGTTGCCGGCGTTGCAATGGGTCTAATTCTTGACGACAATGGCGACTATGCAGTTCTGACCGATATCCTTGGTGACGAGGATCACTTGGGCGACATGGACTTTAAAGTGGCGGGTACCGAAGCGGGTATCACTTCGTTGCAGATGGACATCAAGATTGCCGGCATTACTCCGGACATCATGAAAAAAGCTCTGGCCCAAGCCAAAGACGGCCGGATGCATATTCTAAGCGAAATGTCCAAATCACTGACCGAAGCGGCTGATTTCAGCGTCCATGCCCCGCGCATCGAGACCATGAACGTGCCCACCGATAAAATTCGCGAAGTGATCGGTTCTGGCGGCAAGGTTATCCGCGAGATTGTCGAAGTCTCTGGTGCGAAAGTCGACATCAACGATGAGGGTGTGATCAAGATTGCCTCGCCCAACGGCGATTCGATCAAGAAAGCCTATGACATGATCTATGCAATCGTAGCCGAACCCGAAGAGGGTCAGGTCTATGACGGTAAGGTTGTCAAAATTGTCGATTTTGGCGCTTTTGTGAATTTCTTCGGCAAGCGCGATGGTTTGGTCCATGTCTCGCAGATCGAAAATCGCCGTTTGAACCACCCTTCTGATGTCCTCAAGGAAGGTCAGGACGTAAAGGTAAAACTGCTGGGATTTGATGATCGCGGCAAAGTGCGCTTGTCAATGAAAGTCGTCAATCAAGAGACCGGCGAAGAAATGACCGCAGACGAGAACGCAGCGGGTTAAACACACCCTGCTGGTAAACAAAACGACAAAGGCTCCAACAGATGTTGGAGCCTTTGTCACGCCAAGCGATCGGATAAAGCCTATTGCGCAGTTTACTGTGGCAGCTTTGCAGTGCGCACATAGGGCAGAACCGCCTCAAACTCTCCAAATTTAGCCTTGGCATCAGCATCACTCACTGCAGACGGAATAATCACGTCTTCGCCCACGGTCCAATTTGCAGGCAATGCCACAGAATGCTCGGCTACTGCCTGCAGCGCATCCAAAGCCCGCAGGACCTCGGCCCAGTTTCGCCCCACAGAAGCCGGATAGAACAAAGACAGCTTCAATTTCTTGTCCGGCCCAATGATAAACAAAGACCGGACCGCCCTAGCGGTGTCCAAAAGGCCACCATCTGCAGTATAGGCCTCGGCAGGTAGCATCTCAAAAGTACTGGAAACTGCGGCATCATTGTCAGCAATAATCGGAAACTCTGCCGATCGGCAAGCCAAGGTCTCAATGTCTTTCTTCCAGTCAGCGTGTTTTGAAACACCATCCGCCGAAACGCCAATCATCTTGGTATTGCGCGCTGCCCATTCATCAGTCAGTTGCGTCACGGCGCTCAACTCGGTGGTGCAAACACCGGTAAAATCTTTGGGATGCGAAAACATAATAGCCCAACCATCGCCAATCCAGTCGTGAAATCCGATTTCACCCTGATCAGTTTCAGCCGTAAAATCGGGAACGAGTTCATTAAGACGAATAGACATTAGCACCCCTATACTTTTCTGTTGCGACCCGAATACAGCAATTTGCAGGTTTTGCCACGCTCGGCTTGCAATATTCCAAAACTGCTGACACTGTCAGGCGACTGTTGGACCTTACTCGCAGACCAAGCCGTTTGAATTTGGAGATAACTATGCTTGAAAAACGATCATTTTATATAAACGGATCCTGGGTCGCTCCACTTGAGGGGCGCGACCATCCAGTTATCAACCCATCTACTGAACAGGCAGATGCCGTTATTTCGCTGGGTGGACAACAAGACACCGATGCAGCTGTCGCAGCCGCCCGCGCCGCCTTTCCAACTTGGATGAACACGCCAGCCGCGGCCCGTATTGAACTGGTGGAAAAATTACTGGAGCAATATAATCAGCGCCGTGCCGCACTGGCCGAAGCCGTGAGCCTCGAAATGGGGGCCCCGATTGATATGGCGCATAACGAACAGATTGCCGCCGGAGCCTCGCATATCACAAACTTCCTCAAGGCCGCCAAGACCTTCCAGTTTGACCGGCCACTGGGCGATCATGCCCCCGAAGCCCGCGTACTTTATGAACCTGTCGGGGTCTGCGCGCTCATTACGCCGTGGAACTGGCCAATGAACCAGGTTAGCCTAAAAGTGGCCGCCGCCGCGATTGCCGGCTGCACTATGGTGCTAAAGCCATCTGAGGAATCGCCACTCAACGCGATGATCTTTGCCGAAGCCGTAGATGCTGCGGGATTTCCCCCGGGTGTGTTTAATCTGATCAATGGCGATGGCGCCGGAGTTGGCACGCAACTGTCCGTCCATCCTGACGTGGATATGGTGTCGTTCACCGGCTCGACCCGCGCCGGCACATTGATTACCAAAGCCGCCGCCGACAGCCTGAAACGCGTCACCCTAGAACTGGGTGGTAAAGGCGCCAATATTATCTTTAACGACGCTGACGCCAAAGCGGTAAAACGCGGTGTGCTGCATTGCATGAACAACACCGGGCAATCGTGCAACGCCCCAACACGGATGCTGGTCCAGCGCGAAGCTTATGATCAAGCAGTTGCCACCGCGACAGAAGTCGCCGGCATTGTCGAGGTGGGCCCAGCCCATGAAAGCGGCCGACACATTGGCCCCGTCGTCAACGAAGTACAATTCAACAAGATCCAAGCCCTGATCCAAAAAGGCATAGATGAAGGCGCACGCCTTGTGGCTGGCGGTACCGGGCGCCCGGATGGCATGGAGAAAGGGTTTTATGTACAGCCGACAATCTTTGCCGATGTCACCAACCAAATGACAATTTCACGCGAAGAAATCTTTGGGCCAGTGTTATCAATTCTTCCCTTCGATACCGAAGAAGAGGCCATCGAAATGGCCAATGACACGGTCTATGGACTGACCAATTATATCCAGACACAGGATCGTGAAAAAGGCAAACGCGTGGCACGACAACTTCGGTCGGGTATGGTGGAAATGAACGGTCAAAGCCGTGGCGCAGGCGCCCCCTTTGGCGGAATGAAACAATCAGGCAACGGGCGCGAAGGCGGTGTCTGGGGTCTTGAGGATTTTCTGGAAGTCAAATCTGTTTCAGGCTGGGCCGGCTAAGACGCCAAGATCGCAGACCACACCGATAAAAATGCGCCTTGCAACAAAATGCGGGCCTTACCGACTCGATCGGTGAGGCCCAAGTATATCACTTATCCCAATATCAGCGGCATGTGACGGTTTACGTCTTTATAAAGCAGATAGCGAAACGGCCCCGGTCCACCAGCATAGCACCCTTGTGGACAAAACGCCCGCAACCACATAAAATCTCCAGCCTCCACTTCGACCCACTCCTGATTGAGGCGGTAGACGCCCTTGCCTTCCAGCACATACAGACCGTGTTCCATCACATGAGTTTCTGTAAACGGGATCACCGCACCAGGTTGCAGGGTGACGATGGTGACGTGCATATCATGGCGCAGATCACTCAATTCAACAAAGCGCGTGGTCGCCCAAGCCCCATCTGTTTCGGGCATTGGGCTGGACGCAATATCTTTTTCGTTGGTCACGAAAGCCTCAGGACTGTCGAGACCCACCACCGCCTGATAGGCTTTGCGTATCCAATGGAACCGCGCCGGCCGGTTGGCAGTATTGCGCAAACTCCAACGCACGCCGGGCGGCAGATAGGCATACCCCCCCTCTTCCATAAGATGGGCAGACCCATCTAAATCAAGCGTGAGCTGACCTTCTACAATGAACAAAACCGCCTCAGCCCGGGGATCAGTCTCGGGCTGATCACTACCGCCACCAGGTTGAACTTCGCCAATATATTGTGAGAACGTCTCGGCAAAGCCCGACAAAGGGCGCGCTAGAATCCAAAATCGCGACCCTTCCCAGAAGGGTAAGAAACTGGTGACGATGTCGCTGAAAGTGCCCTTCGGGATCACGGCATAGGCCTCAGTGAACATCGCCCGATCCGTCAAAATCTGGCTTTGTGCGGGCAAGCCACCCCGTGGCGCATAATAGGATTTTTTCGACATGGTTCCAGCCTCACATTCAGTTGCTCGCTTCATGCCCCACAAGCTAGCGTGTTTTCAAACCCCACGCGAGCGCAGAGTGCGCCACCAGCACCCTGATAAAGGTCCATCGTACAAATACGCCCATTCAGGCGCAACCCCGCGGGTTCTGCCCGCACTTGGACGGTACGGCCAAATAGCCCGCACTCAACACAAAACGCGGATCAAGAAGCACAGGAAAATCGTTTACCCAGTCCCTTTTGTGGCTTTGTGCTTAGAACTCGACGACGGCGCGGATTG
>DDEJ01000116.1 GCA_002336405.1 Rhodobacteraceae bacterium UBA1957 | reverse complement strand
CGAAACCGCTGGACCAGCTCAATCTTTTGCCCTGTATCCAACGCGCGAAATTTGGGTTTGTATCCGCAAATTACACGCTTTATCCCGAGAGCCCTGACGCCGTAATCTAGATGACGCGGATTGGGCTCATTTGCATCGGCAGCATATGACGTCAATTCGCCTAATGAGTTGAGCTCTGAGTCAATTGCGCGATGCTGCCCATTGATTTCAAGGCTGTAACCCGGACTTTCTGTCGTGAAATCGTGTCTCAGTGCAGAATGATCGGCAATCAAAAAATGGTCCTGTTCAGGGTTTTCTTGATCCGAGGCAATGCAATCGGGGTGATCTAATCGGCGGACCAATACCCATTCACACCAATGGCGCAGGCTGCGAATGTCAGCTTGTGGCGCACGAAATGTGTGGTTTTTCGAAAGCGGTCGAGGTTTCGAGATACAAGAGGCAAACAGGTGGGTGAATTATGGCTGTTGGGCGGGCGCTTAGGGGCGCAGTCTGTCGTGGTTTGGTTGGGCAACCAGCTATTGAAGCGTGACCAAAGCATGGCGTTTTTTGCCCGCACTCAGTTTGATCGGCGCCGACAGTGCGACGCGATCAATCATCAAGCCGGCATCGGTCAAAGGCGCGTCATCAATTTTAGCACCGTTTTCCGAGATTAGGCGCTTGGCCTCTTTTCCTGATTTCACCAATCCGGTGCGTACCAGTAACTGCACGATCGACACGCCGTCTCCGATATCTTCACTTGTGAGCGTGACGGTTGGCAAATCCGCACCGATGCCGCCCTTTTCAAACACGTCACGGGCGGTCTGTTCGGCCTTTTGCGCCGCCGGTGCGCCGTGCAATAAACTGGTCACCTCATTGGCCAGAATAATTTTTGCTGCGTTGATCTCAGCGCCGCCAAGAGCGCCAAGCCGGTTGCATTCGTCGACCGGAAGCTCGGTATAGAGCTTGAGAAACCGGCTGACGTCGGCGTCAGTCGTATTACGCCAAAACTGCCAAAACTCATAGGCTGACAGCATATCTGGGTTGAGCCAGATTGCCCCATCCAGAGATTTGCCCATTTTCCTGCCGTCAGATGTCGTGAGCAGAGGCGATGTTAGACCATAGACCTCGCCATCAATGACCCGCCGGGTCAGGTCGATCCCGTTGACGATATTGCCCCATTGATCTGAGCCACCCATCTGCAGCAAGCAGCCATAGCGCCGATTGAGCTCCATGAAATCATAGGCTTGCAGGATCATATAGTTGAACTCAAGGAATGATAGCGATTGTTCGCGATCAAGACGAGATTTCACCGATTCAAAGCTCAGCATGCGGTTGACGCTGAAATGGCGGCCGATATCGCGCAGAAAATCGAGATAATTCAAGCCATCCAGCCATTCGGCATTATTGATCATCAACGCATCTGATGGTCCGTCACCATAGGTGACATAGGCAGAAAACACCTTCTTAATTCCAGCGATATTTGCATCGATCTGTGCCGGTGTCAGCAAGGGGCGCTCGTCGGCGCGAAAACTGGGGTCCCCAACCTTGGTGGTGCCGCCGCCCATCAGGGTGATCGGCTTGTTGCCGGTCTTTTGCAGCCAGCGCAACATCATGATCTGGATCAGACTGCCGACATGCAGGGAACTTGCGGTGGCGTCAAAGCCAATATATCCGGGCACGCCGCCTTTGAGCAAAGCAGTATCCAAGCTTTGGTAATCGGTACAGTCCGCAAGATAGCCGCGCTCCATCATGACATGGATAAATTCTGATTTCGGATGATAGGTCATGGCTTGCCCCTCTCGCATATTCGCGGCATGTCTATCCCTGCTGGCGGCGTAAAGAAAGAGGCCATGTTACACAAAAGAGCGATCACAGCACTGGGCGCGATGTCTGGCACATCCCTCGACGGGGTTGATGCGGCGGTGGTTGTGACCGATGGCCATGAGATCGCAGCCTTTGGCCCCGCAGTATACCGGCCCTATAGCGACGGTGAAGCGCAGGTTTTGCGCGCGGCTTTGGGCTGTTGGCCAGACGCACCGCTGGTGGCAGAAGCAGCGGCGTTGTGTGAGACGGCCCATGCCGAGGTGCTGCGTGGTTTTGATGGGGTTGATCTGATCGGGTTTCATGGCCAGACTTTGGCCCATGACCCGCTCGGGCGGGGCACCCATCAAGCGGGTGACGGGGCTCGCTTGGCCCGCTTACTGGGTCTGCCAGTGGTCTGGGATTTTCGCAGCGCCGATGTGGCTCAGGGCGGGCAGGGTGCGCCACTGGCGCCTTTCTTTCATTTTGCCTGCGCCAAATGGCTTGGCGCATCGCAGCCGGTGTGTTTTCTCAACCTTGGCGGCGTTGGCAATCTGACTTGGGTCGATCCGCGCAGGGCTGCCCCCGAGGCACCGTGTGCCTTGCTGGCGTTTGACACCGGGCCGGCCAACGCGCCGCTCAATGATCTACTGCACCGACGCTTGGGGCTGAGTTGTGACCGCGACGGGGCGCTGGCGGCATCGGGTACGGTTGCAGCCGCGCTTGTCGAGCAGTTTTTAACTGCTGATTATTTTGCGAAAAAGCCCCCAAAGTCCCTTGATCGCGATGATTTCTCGGCGTTGCCAGCTCTTGTCCAAGATCTGTCTGATGGTGATGCCGCAGCCACGCTGACGGCGATGATTGTAGGCTCTGTAGCCCAGGGGATGACCCATTGCCCGACGCCACCTGAACGGGTTTTGGTGACGGGGGGGGGGCGGTTGAATCCTGTTTTAATGGCGGGGCTTGCCGATGTATTGGACTGTTCGGTTCTGCCGGTAGAGGCAGTGGGGCTGGATGGGGATATGCTTGAGGCGCAGGCGTTTGCATATCTTGCGGTCAGGGTGGCACGCGGGTTGCCGACCTCTTGTACGGAGACCACCGGCGTGCAGGCACCAGTCTGTGGTGGTGAAATAAGTTTGCCGTGATGATTATTTTTGCGCGTGGCTAAAACACCATTTGCGCAATTTTGTAAGGTAATTTGTGAGAACGTTTTGCGGTTTTGAGATGTTTTGTGTGTTGTTCGGTGCATAATTGTGCATGAATATGCCTGTAATCCTGTCTTATACATTGCTCTTGTGGATGAGTGTGGATTTGATGTTGGGCTTATATGACAACAAAAAGACGATATAAAAGTGCCTTGCCTGTATATCCACACCTCGCGTATTTTGTAAGGGTCACAAGTAACAGCACGGTGTGAACACGCATTTATATATCGAGTGCTTTGAGCGAACGCCCAAAGACAAAACTATATTTGTGACGCCATGCATATCTTCAAAGGTTGCCAAAATTATTGGGGTTGGCGTGTTTGGCGACACCAACAGAGACGCAGCGTTTTTTCAGCTGCCAGTGGTTGGCCGCGAGGGGTTTTACCCATCGATAGGATGAACCTACCATCGTATTATCTGATTGCGAGGTTCAATCAAAACGGTTTTTGCGACTCTTGTGATGCGGCAACACTCTGTTAGACTCTGGGCGAAATCAAAGTTAAAGTTGCGCTTAGTTAGCGCTAACAGAATGGAATTGTCATGGTCTCTCGTATTATCCCAGTTGAGCCGTTTGATTTAGTTATATTTGGCGGCACCGGTGATCTGGCCCGGCGGAAAATCCTGCCCGGGCTGTTTCGCCGCTTCTGTGCCGGACAAATGCCCGACAGGGCGCAAATCATTGGCGCGGCGCGGGGCGAGCTGGACGATGCTAAGTACCGTAAATTGATTGCCGAGGCGATTATCGAGTTTGCGAAACCATCGGTGGAAGACCAGGCGCAGATAGAAGGTTTTTTAAAGCATCTGTCGTTTGTGTCAGTGGACGCCAAAGGGACCCGCGGCTGGGACGCGCTTAGATCGCTGCTGCGTGATGCTGTTGTGCGGGCGTTTTACTTTTCGGTTGCACCGGCGCTGTTTGGCGAGCTGGCTGAACAGCTGCATAGCTATGGGTTGGTCGACAACAACAGCCGCGTTGTTGTGGAAAAACCGTTTGGTCGTGACCTTGCCAGTGCCAAGGCCTTGAATGTGGCGCTGGCGGTACATTTCAACGAAGACCAAGTGTACCGGATTGACCATTACCTCGGAAAAGAAACTGTACAGAACCTGATGGCGGTGCGCTTTGGCAATATGCTGTTCGAGCCGTTATGGAACAGTCAATATGTCGACCACATCCAAATCACCGTGGCCGAGACGGTCGGTGTTGGTGGGCGTGGCGGTTATTACGATACCTCTGGGGCGATGCGCGATATGGTGCAGAACCATCTCATGCAGTTGCTGTGTCTGATCGCAATGGAACCACCGGCCAAGTTTGATCCCGATGCGGTTCGTGATGAAAAACTTAAAGTGATTCGAGCTCTGGATCCCGTGGCGCCGCAGGATCTTGTGCGCGGGCAGTACCGCGCCAATGAGACACAGAGCGGGTTTTTAGAGGACGTGGGCAATCCTACGTCTAAAACCGAAAGCTTTATCGCATTAAAGGCGCATATCAGTAATTGGCGCTGGGCTGGAACTCCCTTTTATTTACGCAGTGGGAAATGCTTGCGGGCGCGCTCGTCCGAGATTGCGATTGTTTTCAAAGACACACCACATTCGATCTTTCCCGATGCGGGCGGAACCCATCGCAACGTGTTGTCGATCCAGTTACAGCCCAATGAGGGCATGACACTGGATGTGACAATTAAAGAGCCGGGGCCGGGGGGGATGCGTCTGGTCGATGTGCCCCTCGATATGAGTTTTGCCGAGGCTTTGGGCGCTGAAAGTGCAGATGTCCCAGACGCTTACGAGCGGTTGATTATGGATGTCATCCGTGGCAATCAGACCTTGTTTATGCGTGGTGACGAAGTTGAGGCGGCCTGGGCTTGGACGGACCCTTTGATCAATGGATGGGAAACGCGCGGTGACCGGCCGGCGCCCTATGATATTGGTAGCTCTGGGCCGGATGATGCAATGATGTTACTGCACCGCGACGACCGTCGCTGGCGCGAGGTGCGATGATGCAGATGATTGAATACGCGGATCGTGAGGCCTTAATTGAAAAGATTACAGACCATCTTGCTCGAGATCTGACCTCGGCTCTGCAAAATCGGCCGCGCGCGACTTTTGTCGTGCCGGGGGGGACCACACCGGGGCCGATTTTTGATCTTTTGTGTCGAAAAAATCTTGACTGGGCGCAGGTTGATGTGATGCTCAGTGACGAGCGCTGGCTGCCCGAGGATGATCCGCGTTCAAACACCCGGCTGCTGCGCCAGCGGCTGTTGGTCAACCGCGCTGCTGCTGCGGGTTATTTGCCGCTTTATGCCGCCTGTGAGTTCCCCGAGCAAGGACTGCCCGCGCTGGCTGCCGGGTTAGAGCCGCATTTGCCGATCGCGGTGATGTTGTTGGGCATGGGGACGGATATGCACACCGCGTCGTTATTCCCCGGCGCTGATAAGCTGACACAGGGCCTTGCGCCCGATGCGCCAGCGCTGGTGGCGATGCGTGCCCCCGGTGCGCCCGAGGCCCGCATTACCCTGTCGGCGCGCGTGCTGGACGCCTCTGAACACAAACATATCGTGATTTTGGGCGATGACAAACGCGTGGCTTTGGAACATGCGCAGACCCTGACACCGTCTGTGGCCCCTGTCTGTGCGGTTTTGAATGATACAACGGTGCATTGGGCACCCTGACACAGGACAAAGATAATGTTCGAGCAGCTGAAAAAGCGCTACGATGAGATTGCCGACAGATCCATTCTGTCCTTATTCGACACTGCGGAGCGGGCCAAAGACTATCGCTGTCAGTTGGGGGAGATGGTGTTTGATTATTCCAAGACCAATATCGGAGCAGAGGAACGCACGGCGCTGATTGATCTGTTGCAAATCCGCGATGTTGCGGGCCGGGCGCGGGCGATGTTTTCAGGTGAAATGATCAACCAGACCGAGGAGCGGGCGGTTCTTCATACGGCATTGCGCAATCTGGACGGTGGGTCGGTCATGGTCGCGGGGTCAGACGTTATGCCCGAAGTGCGCAAGAGCCTTGAGCGGATGGCAGAATTCGCCAACACGTTGCGATCAGGGGCGTATCAAGGACAGGGCGGTGCGATAACAGATGTGGTGAACATCGGTATTGGCGGTTCTGATCTGGGGCCCGCAATGGCGTGTCTGGCGCTGGCGCCCTATCATGATGGGCCGCGCTGCCATTTTGTGTCAAACATCGATGGTGCACATTTGGCCGATACGCTGCGGGGATTGGATCCGGCCACCACGCTGGTGATAGTGGCCTCTAAAACCTTTACCACCATTGAGACGATGACGAACGCCAAAAGTGCACGCGACTGGATGGCTAAAGCTGTGACCGCACCGGCGCAACAGTTTGTGGCGCTGTCTTCAGCCCAGGAGAAAACAGCGGCTTTCGGCATTGCGCCGGACCGGGTGTTTGGCTTTGCGGATTGGGTTGGCGGACGCTATTCGCTCTGGGGGCCGATTGGCTTGAGCTTGATGCTGGCCATTGGTCCCCTGCGGTTCAATGAATTTTTACGTGGCGCGCAGGCGATGGACCGGCACTTTCTAGAAGCGCAACCGCAGCAAAATTTGCCTGTGATGCTGGCTCTAGTGGGGATCTGGCACAATCAGATATGTGGCTATGCCAGTCGCGCCGTTTTGCCCTATGATCAGCGCTTGTCGCGCCTGCCTGCGTATCTCCAACAGCTCGAGATGGAAAGCAACGGCAAGGGCGTAGCTATGGACGGCAGTGATCTGGCGTATGCGTCTGGCCCAATCGTCTGGGGAGAGCCCGGCACAAATGGCCAGCATGCTTTTTATCAACTTATCCACCAAGGTACGCGGATAGTGCCGTGCGAGTTTATGTTGGCCGCTCTGGGGCATGAGACTGATCTTGCGGCGCACCACAATCTGCTGGTGGCCAATTGTCTGGCGCAGTCAGAGGCCCTTTTGCGCGGTCGTTCCCTAAGCGATGCGCGGCGTTTGATGATCGAAAAGGGCCTTCAGGGGGATGACCTCGACCGCCAGTCGCGGCACCGTATTTTTACTGGAAACCGGCCCTCGACAACGCTGCTCTATCCCAAAATGACCCCCGATATGTTGGGCCGGGTGATCGCATTATACGAACATCGGGTGTTTGTCGAAGGGGTGGTTTTGGGCATCAATTCATTTGATCAATGGGGTGTTGAACTGGGTAAAGAATTGGCGACAGCGCTGGGCCCGGTGCTGTCTGGTGCGGAAAGCAGTGCCGGCAAAGACGGATCTACGGCGGGGCTGGTTGCCTATGTGCAACGTCACAGAGCGGCGCCAAACTGATAGTTTGACGGCGCTCCGTTTTTGAGGCGATGCACAATCGCTTTGAGGCCTTAAAACAGTAACAGCATGGGCAACATTGCAAGAACGCCGGCAAGGCCCCCAGCGCCGCCGTCATCTTCTAGGGCACCGTCGTTGACCTGTTGTTCACTGTCGTCGGCCTCAGTTTCCGCAATGTGCACAATCGGCAGGCCGGTTAGGGTCATTGTGGTTAATTCAGAGGAAAATTCTGGATCATCAAAGACCACTTCAATGATTTCGTACGGGGCCAATTCAACGGTTAATGTGCTGCCGTCCAAAACATCACTCGGGTCGATTGACGAAACTTCGGGCGCGGTTTGGTGAAAGCCGGGGTTTTGACCTTCGGCGGCTCCAAGCCGCGTAATCGTCACCTTTCCAGTCTCGCCGAGCAGTTTTGAAAAATCAACATTTTGGCTGCTGCTATGATCGGTTGTGGACGCAATATAGGCTACCAATTTGTCATCGCCCTTAAAGGCATGCACATCCATCTGTGTGTCTGAGGCTTCGGTCTCTGAGGTGAAGCGATGGCCCAAATCTACCACTTTGGTGCCGGGAAGGCTTTTTCCCATCATGCGAAACATCTCGCCGGGGATGCGTAATTCGGTGACGCCTTCGTCGCCGGACAGGTTTGCGGCGCTGCTATGTTGAACCGCCCAGATATGGGCGACGTCGACATCGTTTTCGGTCATTGCCTCGACCATATTGATCAATTCATGGGCTTGTTTTAGGCCATAGTCTTCGGTTTTGTCCAAAGCGTCCGTATTACTTCGTAAGTTCCACTCTGTCACATAGGTGGACAGATCATCAAATTCTTCAGTCCATGTTTTGTTAATTGTATTCAGATCAAAATAACGACTGTTTAGGTTATCAGGAGCTGTTGAATAAATGTGAGCGACCACACCATCAATGGCGTTTTGTTCGCTCTCGGTATCGAACTCATTGATGATCAGTTTGTTCGCAAGTTGCGGCCAAGATATTTTACCGCCAGGCGTTAAAATAGATCGGTCAAGATCGAGATCGTAATCCTTATTCAAAGCTGCAATTTTTTCATCTGCTGAATCATAGTGGGCATAGTCTTTATTCATGTTTGCAAAATTGTAATTTTCGCCCATTTGAACGACGATTTCAGTCTCTGAAAAAGCGCTGTCTGCCGCACTGTGATGGCTGATTTCGTCGTTTACAATTTCAGCCATCCGGCTTGAGACGCGACCATACTCAACCGATGACATCTGTCCACTGCCCCAGTATTCATTGCCTATTTCAAACGCGCGGATTGAGGGGGATCCATAGATGCCATCCAGAGTATCTTGTACAAATCCGCGCAGGGTGTCTTCGTCAATCTGCGCGTAACGGTCTCCGTTGCCATCTACTTGATGTGAAAGATATTTTTGTGTCGGCAGGACGATCGTGACTGACTTTCCCGTGTCCTCTGCATAACTCATGAACTCTGAATAGGGTAAGAAATCAATTGGCTTTCCCGAGTTGATATCTGTGACCAGATCGTTGTCTGGATTGGCCAGGTCAAAGTAATGTTCGGTTAGGGAACCGCCGGGATAACGGATGCTTTCTATGCCGAGGTCGGCTGCCACCTCATCATAGGTTCCGTCTTCGCCTAGCTGGTCGCGGGTTGCGAGAATATTGCCGCCAAATAACTCACTATTAACTTCTTTATTACTAATGTACTTTGGGTTTAAAATATTCATTGCGGTAATTC
>DDEJ01000130.1:15740-16960 GCA_002336405.1 Rhodobacteraceae bacterium UBA1957 | reverse complement strand
TCCTGTGCGTCGACCAGACCTGCAATACAAAACGAACGGTGTGTTTGGGTTTGGTACCAAACTCGCAAATTTCACCTGAAAATCCGCATGCAATGAACCTGCTTTTGTAAATGCGGTAATGGTTTTGGCGCAGCGGATAATACCTGTATCTGTCGATTCCTCATTGCGTCTGATGTCTAAGATAACAACGCCATTGGATTGATAGGTCGTTAATTCTTTTGGAGACAGGTCTTTGGCTAACGCTGGAAGGGTTAGCACTAGGGCCATTACTGTAAGCAGATATCTCTTCATTCAACCACCCTCAAAAACTGTGACTGGGTCTACTTGCTGGTCAGCAACGGCATCAACATGGTACTCTTTTAATACAAACCTTCCGTCTTCAAACTTCCAAGTGCCACCCTCAGATTGATCACCATAACCTGCCCATTTCATGTGATTTGAAATTTCATTGGTTTTGGGATCAAAAGATGTAGTCACCAATTCGTTGACGGTCTCAAAGCCAACAACCCGAGATGAAGATAAAATAGGTTTAGCAAAATAGATTGGCTTAAGCGGTCCTTGACCAGACCTCTGAAACCAAACAGTGCCAAAGTTAGAGGCACCCAAAATGCAGACAATATTATAGATTGAATGCTTACCTACAGTGTATACTTGGTTCATCTCAGGGTGATCGTAAGCACCTTTAAAACCATAACAGTCATAAATACCTAGGTTAGTTGCAAAGGTTACAACCTCGTCCAACTCATTTTTTTCTAATTCAGACGCCTGAACTATTGGCCCGATTAGTCCAGCTATTGCGATAGTCATTTTTAGGATGAGCCGTTGCATTTTAAACCTCAATCGTGCTCATTTGAACAATTCAACATTTTTTCTGCATCACCTTAGATACGAGGTGGAGATACTGCCAGAAATACTGCTACTGCTGCTTGACGAACCACTGCCAGAGCCGCTTGACGAGTTGCTACTATTTGAGGAGCTTGAGCTGTTACTAGACGCTGAGTAATCCAGACAGCCCGATAGAGCTAAGGCCAGTATTATGAAGATGTATTTCGGCATATTTATATCCTCTTTCAATGCTTTGCCCAAAGCTAGGGCTGGTAGGTCACCAGCTTTTTTCCATCTTTTTTCCATCCCACAATGCCGCCTGAAAGGTGCATAGCTTTTGTGAAACCCATACTGGACTCCAAGGCATCACGCAGTATTCCTGTGCGTCGACCAGA
>DDEJ01000130.1:1733-15356 GCA_002336405.1 Rhodobacteraceae bacterium UBA1957 | reverse complement strand
TCGCAAATTTCACCTGAAAATCTGGATGCAATGAACCTGCTTTTGTAAATGCGGTAATAGTCTCGGCACCATCGATAATCCCGGTATCTTTCCATTCCTCATTACGCCTGATATCTACGATAACTACGCCATTGGATTGCTGCGCCATCAATTCCGTAGACGATAGGTCATATCCCATTGATTGGGTCTCGCTGGCCCAAACCACAGGTGCTAAAAGCCCAGCTATAGCGAGGACAAGCGCTGCGAAATACCTTTGGACAAGATGTGTTTTTCTAACGATTTTCATTCTACGACCTCAGTAGTTTCCACATCAGTTGCAGTAGTCGTCTGACCCAGAAGGTTTACGGTCAATACACCCAAAATGATTAAGCATAGTCCAATTATTGTAGGAATATTGGGGATTTGATTGAATTTAATCACCCCGATAGCGGATGTCGCTACTATGCAAGTACCTGCATACGATGCGTAGGTTATTCCAACGGGTACAAATTTCATGACCTGTGATAAACAAAACATACAAAGGATAATTGTGATCATACAGAGTAGCGAGGGTACTATTTTGGTAAACCCATTGGCACTGTTAGCAAAAGAGCTTGAGGCAGTTCCAAGGCCAATAGCTAAGATCAAAATCAAATATGGAAGCAGAGTTTTTATCATTGGTGGCTCCTATCTCCGAGGCATACTTCATTTACTGATTAAGCCAAGCCGCCTCATCAGCCCTTTTCATCCATCATATCACCTTCTTAACTGGGATCATAATACTGATAATACCCGTCTGCTACTGCCTGAAACACAGGCCTGAGGGTCTCTATTTGAAAGATGATACATTAAGATGTCACACTGCCACCTGACTTGTGGTTCAAAGCCCTGCGGATATACTCATACTCCACACCTTGTGCATTGGCGTGCGTGGCAAAGATGCGCCTTAGGTCATGTAGTGAGAAGGATGGCTCTGTGGCTGCCTTGATGCGTTTTATTTGAGACTTATGTTCTGTCATGTGGTGATAAATAGAGGCTCCCGGTCACAGTGGTTTGATAATTACAGCTTGGTATGAAATCGACCGATTTACTTCTGCGTTCCGCAATTCAGATGAAGCTAGATATTATCCAGATAACGGTTATTAACTGGCCCATGCGCACTGCACTTATAGTAATACTGATAAATATTGCAACGCAGGCGGGGGCTGAATGTGGCAAGCTGTGTGACCATTATTGGCGGAAAACTGCGACAAAGGCGGATGTGAAGGCTGAGTTGGGCGGCGGTGCAGACATTATGGCTTGGAATAGGATCGGTGGCAGGACGCCACTGCACTTTGCTTCTACGTATGGCAACCCTGCAAGTATTCTAGCCCTGCTAACCGCTGGTGCTGCCGTATTGGTGGGGACTGGGAAAGGCTATACATCGCTGCATTTTGCCGCTGCGTTTGGGACTTCTGTAAAGTTCCAAACCCTGCCGTCAGCAGGTGGTGACGTCAACGCGCGGACTGATGAACGTTATAGATTGCTGTATCTTGCTGCATCGTCAGGTGCATTTTAATTTTCGACGACATAGGATTTTCACTAGCGTTTCGGTACACCTCGCCATTATACCGCGGGATAGATGACGACGTTGCCGTATGCCCTAATCCCCTGAATATTTATGATAAAAAGAGAGATGGCCTTTGCTGAAGATAGTGCCCTATACGCGTGACTTGGTTTTGGTTGGTGGCGGGCATGCGCATGCTTTGGTATTGAAGGCTTGGGGTATGGACCCGTTACCCGGCGCGCGACTGACAGTTATCAATCCGGAACCGATGGCGCCCTATACGGGCATGTTGCCGGGGCATGTTGCCGGGCATTACCGACGCGATGATCTAGAGATTGATTTGGTGCGACTGTGTCGTCATGCAGGCGCGCGGCTAATCTTGACTAGGGCTATTGGTATTGATCGGGCACAGCGAAACGTGATGTTGCAAGGCCGCGCGCCCGTGGCCTATGACTTGGCATCTTTTGATGTTGGCATTACCGCTAAGCTCGACCTTCCGGGGTTTGCGGAACACGGGATCAGGGCGAAGCCTCTGGATGTGTACGCCGCGAGGTGGCGCAGTTTTCTGGCGGCGGCAGCTCAGGGTCAGGTTGCGCCAGATGTTGCCGTGATCGGCGGTGGTGTCGCGGGATGTGAACTGGCGATGGCGATGGCGTTTGCATTGCAGGCTGCGGGCGTGAGGCCACGTGTCACGGTGATCGAGTTAGGGCCGCAGATTTCAGGTGTTACCCGCCAGGCGCGTCAGCGCATGCTGTCGGCGATGGACGATCTGGGAATTGTGGTTAAAACCAGTGCGAGGGTGGTTGAGGTCAGAGCGGATCAGCTGTTGCTGGAGGGGGATGACCCGGTTGCGGCGAGCTTTTGTGTTGGTGCGGCAGGCGGGTTTGCCCATACATGGATCGCCAAAACCGATTTGCCCCAACGGGATGGGTTTATTGAAATAGGCGCTGATTTGGGTGTGCTTGGAGATAAGGCGCTGTTTGCCGTGGGCGATTGTGCAGTGATGCCGCATGCTTTGCGGCCCAAGGCAGGCGTGTTTGCTGTGCGCGCAGCTCCAATATTACATTATAACTTGCGCGCGGCGCTGAGCGGCAATACGCGCAAGACATGGCGACCGCAAAAAAACTACCTTAAATTGATTTCTTTGGGTGGCCAATCTGCAATTGCTGAGAAATTTGGTTTCACTCTCAAAGGACCGCTCATATGGCGTTGGAAGGACTGGATTGATCGGGCATTCATCAACCGGTTGAACGACCTGCCAAAGATGGTGGTGCCGAAAGTGACTGGGGAATTGGCGACTGGCGTGGCAGAAATATTGGCGGCCAAGCCTTTGTGCGGTGGGTGTGGAGCCAAAGTGGGGCGTGGCGTGCTGTCCTCGGCGTTAACCAAGATCGCGCTACCTTTTGACGAGGTGGTGACGGGGGCGGGCGACGATGCGGCAGTGCTTCGCCAAAGCAACGGCACGTTTCAAGTGATCAGTACGGATCATTTGCGCAGCTTAATTGATGATCCTGCACTAATGACGCGGATTGCGGCAGTACATGCTTTGGGGGATGTTTGGGCGATGGGGGCGCAGCCACAGGTCGGTTTGGCGTCGATTGTTGTGCCACAGATGTCTGCTGATTTGCAGGCAAGGACACTGACAGAGATCACGCAGGTTGCGACCGAGGTTCTGAGCGCGGCAGGTGCGCAACTGGTGGGTGGGCATACGACTATGGGCGCTGAGCTGACCATTGGCTTTACCGTAACGGGGCGCAAGGATACGATGCCGTTGACGGTTTCCGGGGCACAGCCCGGCGATGTGCTGATTCTCACGCGACCGATTGGATCGGGCGTTATCTTGGCGGCAGATATGGAGGGACACGCACACGGGCGGTTTGTGGCGGCCGTTCTCGCTATCATGGGGCAGGCGCAGGACCGCGAAGCGGCGGTGTTGGCACCAGTTGCCCATGCGATGACGGATGTGACTGGATTCGGATTGGCAGGGCATGTCAAGGCTATCTGTGAGGCGTCGGGGCTGGATGCGGAATTGTGGCAGGCGGCCATTCCAATTTATGCGGGGGCGCAGGCGTTGTCGGATGCGGGAGTAGCGTCGACATTGATGCTTGTGAACCGCACGGACGCGCCCATTGAGGGGGGAGCAGACGCATTGCTATATGATCCGCAGACGGCGGGTGGATTGTTGGCCGCGGTGCCGGCCAAGCAGAGTGTTGCCGTGATCGATGCCTTGTGTGCCGCGGGCTGTATGGGCCATGTCATCGGCCAGTTGACCAAAGGCAACGGCCATGTGGGCCTTAGGTGAACTGTGCGTGCAATGTGTCGGCAGTTTGGGCCAGTGTGCTCTGGTTTAGATCACATAGTTTGATCCGGTAAATCGGGTCGTCTTTGACAGCCGCCGATTTGGCATAGCGCGGATCATAGTGATCTGTGATCAGCCCAGCTGCCAGCGTTTTCCAATCGTTGGTTTGTGCCTGAGCATGCCACTGGGCGATCCGCTCGCCGGTGTGATAGGGGCGCAGTTTATTGAGCAGGACGCTGATCAGTGCTTTATCTTGTGTAAGATCTGCATAGGCTTGGCAAAGGAAACTGCTGCGCGCGTCTAACGCGGCGGTGATTTCGATGCGGGGGGCCTCTGTCATTAAAGCCCAGAGCGATGGTGGGATCAGACATTCACCGATCTTGCTACTTTCGGCCTCAACAAAAGTGATTTTGTCGGGGTTCAGCTTGCTCAGTGCTTCTGCGATACGGGTTTCAAACATTTTTTGCGTGGGTTGTGCCGTGCTGATCTGGCCAAACAGCGACCCACGATGGGCGGCGGTCGCTTCGATATCGAGGATCTGTGCGCCCTTTCCGGCCAGTTGGTGCAACAGAGCGGTCTTGGCGGTCCCAGTGCTGCCGCCGATGAGTATCAAGCGGTGGGGCAGTGGCGACTTGTAGAGGGTTCTAACGACCTCACGGCGGTAGTTTTGGTAGCCCCCTTTGAGAAGCTGCACGCGCCATCCGACTTGATCGAGGATGGTGGCAAAAGCACCAGAGCGTTGCCCGCCGCGCCAGCAATAGACTAGCGGCTGCCATGCGCCATCTTTACGTGCAAGTGGGCCTTGCAGATGGGTGGCAGTGTTTTGTGCCACCAGTGCACCGCCAATTTTACGGGCGTTAAAAGGGCTAACTTTGGCATAGATCGTGCCGACTTCGGCGCGTTGGGCATCACTGAGTACGGGCAGATTGATCGCGCCGGGCAGATGGTCGGCTGCATACTCGGCCGGTGCCCGGACGTCGATGATGGTATCGACGGTGAGGTTTTGAAGGTCAGCCAGAGACGTAAGAGTAAAGGGGAGCATATCGTGCCTTTATGGGTGTGTAGGCGTTCTAGCTGGTTTCAGCGGACAAACCAAGCAGCTCTGGTGACGCACCGCTAAACAGATGACTGGCGCAAACAGCTGGTACAGATTTCGCCGCGACTTAGTGGCTAATTTTTATGCCACTGATCTGCGATAGCCCGTTGGTTCAGAGTTGAAAAATGAAATCAATACGACGACTTCTGTGTATCATAGTTGCTGCTGCGTTGTTTGCTGAAATCATATTGGACCTGTCACGTCTTTGTGCCAGCGCAAATGCTGGTTTAAGCCACCTTTCGTTCAAAAGCGTCAGGGCTGTTGCACCCCAGTGCTGAGTGTCTGCTTCGTGGATTGTAAAAGCCGTTGATGTATTCAAAACCTACCATTTCAACTGACCGTCGTGTTTGCCAAGTACGCCGCCAGATCTGTTCAGCCTTGCTGGTTTTGAAGAATGTTTCAGCAGCGGCGTTATCTTAGTAATAGCTTTCACCACTCATCGATGCCCTGACCGTATTTTGGGGCAAGGTTTTCTGATAGTCATTTGAACAATATTGGGCGTTGAAGCGTTGGTCGCAACGGTTTCAGATTTGAGATTGCTATGACGATGCACAAACGGGCTTCAGACCGACGCACTCGAAACAAGATATGCGCCTTTGGTCGACCGGAAGAAACCCAGCGAAAATAGCATGTTTTGTTCTGGAAGTTGATCAGAAAAGAATTTTCCAGCGAAAGGACGACAGTTTAGGTTGATGCGTTTGCGCCTGTTGGCTGTAGTTGGTTTAGAAAGGCTGGAGGCATGCCGCCGGGCTATTGGTCGACGGCGTCCCTCATTGTCAGGGCACCACCTCAAATTTGCGCAGCGTGAGGAGATTGCATGGGGCCATTCGAACGGTCTCGGAGTGTGTATCATCGCTCGCAAGACCAGCTGGGCGGCATCGACGATATCCGTGAGGTGTGCCGCAACGGGGCAATGCGCATTGGCGGGTTTGAGTGCTGTGCGCTGACTGCCGCTCGACTATCTGGAGGATCACTCGATGCGTATCAGCCCTGAGATGATATATGAGGCCTTATTCCTTTAGAGACTTGGTGCGCTGCGCCGTAAACTTGTCTCTTGCTTGCGTTCCAAATGGGCTTTGTGCGTGCCTTGGGCGCGGTGAAAGGGCAAGAAAAGATCATTTATCTCTGATGAAATCATGATCAGCGAACGTCCCGCCGAGGTTGAGGATCGCGCTGTTCCGGGGCATTGGGAGAGAGAGTTGATCCGTGGCCTAAAAAGCTCTGCCATCGGCACGCTGACTTAAAAGCTACCCGCTTCACCTCCGGATGGTGCTTTGGTGCAAATTGACGTTGTTGTTTTCAACTGCGCAGGTACCCCTCTCAAGCATAACAGGCAACAGCGGAAACGTCGTAAGCGGTCCGTCCGCTTCACGGAATACATCTGGTGAAATCAATACGACCTCTAAAAACGTACAATGCAAATTATATTAAAAAATGCTCTATTTATTGCTGGTTTAGCCGTTTTGTAAGCGGTGCTTTACTTATCAAAGTACCACGGTCGTGGCTGTTCGATATCTTTCTGCTCATGGTCTTGCGCCATGGCGTTGAGTGGTCGAGTAAAATACGCATATTTTTCGACGTTGTTAACTTTACTGTTTTCGATTATTCATTCCACACTAGGAGTTGTCGGTGGCTGGCGAATAGTGCGCCGATCGTGGTGCTAAACTATGATGATGCTGTCGCAGCCTTTGTCACCCGCGCTGGCCAGACTAATCTCAAGATATGGCGCCAATTTGGGGCATGATGCTACCGCACAAAAGCAGATGAATAGGGCGGCAAATGTAATGACGATTTAAGGGGGATGTTGATCACCCAGCTATTACACTGCATGCACCACGTCACCGCAGTCTTCAATAAAATAGCAGCATAATTGCGCGTCTAAGCTGTCCCACAGGCCGCCTCATGAAAATCTAAGTAAATCACAGGCCAGCGAAAAGAGTTTTCCAGTAACAGTTTCGTGCTTTGAATGTCTTAAATCCATCAGTCAATGATACACTAAATTTTAAAGAAGGAAAAATTAAGTGACGCAAGCGATACCAATGCGTGGATTAGGTGTTCATTTGGCGCAAATCCGCAGCTTTGAATATATCGATAGCTTAGGGAAAAACGCTTGAAAAAACCAATTCTGGCGATCTGTTTGGTGCTGGTCGTGGTGCTTTCTGTGCTGTTGTTGCGCGCGCAACCGATTGATCTGAGCATCACGCAAGTCTATGTGTCAAACTTGATCGAATGGCGTCAGTCGAACGCATGGTTACTCGTCGTACTCTACGCCTTGGGCTATATCGTTGTCACGGCCTTGTCTCTGCCATTAGCGACATGGATGACGCTGGTGGCGGGGGCGCTATTTGGGTTCTGGCAGGGATTTTTGCTTGTTTCTTTTGCATCTAGCATTGGGGCGACACTGGCTTTTCTTGCGGCGCGTTACCTGTTGAGTGACTGGGTGCGTGGCTGGCTGGGCACCCGTTTCGGCTCAATTAACGAAGGCTTTGCCAAAGACGGGGCATTCTATCTGTTCACCCTGCGGATGATCCCTATTCTACCGTTTTTTGCCATCAATCTTTTGATGGGGCTCACATCAATGCGGGCTGGGACATTTTTTGTGGTCAGCCAAGTTGGCATGCTGGCGGGGACGGCGGTTTATGTGAATGCTGGCACCCAATTGGCCGCTCTCGACAGTTTGTCTGGCATTGTTTCAGCGCCTCTTGTGGTGTCATTTGCCCTTTTGGGGCTTTTCCCCTGGGGCGCGCGCATACTCATCAATTTTATCAAACGTCAAAAAATCTATTCAGGCTATAAGCGCCCCACTGCCTTTGACCGCAATCTTATCGTGATTGGCGCTGGGGCGGCGGGTCTGGTCTGTGCCTATATTGCGGCGGCGACCAAAGCCAAAGTAACCTTGGTTGAGGCGCATAAAATGGGCGGTGATTGCCTTAATTATGGCTGCATACCGTCAAAGGCGATGATCAAAAGTGCGAAAATTGCTGATCAGATGCGCCATGCGGACCGGTACGGATTGGAGCCGATGTCGCCAAAAGTTGTGTTTTCTGAGGTGATGGCTCGTGTGCGCCAAGTCGTTGCCGATATTGCCCCTCATGATAGCGTTAAACGCTATTCTGATCTTGGGGTCGAGGTGCTTGAAGGCTATGCAAGGATCGTCGATCCCTGGACGGTCGAGATCGCTCTGCATGCCGGAGGAACGCAACGGTTGTCCACGCGGGCGATCATCATCGCCACTGGGGCGCAGCCGTTCGTGCCGCAGCTTCCCGGTATCGACAAGGTTGGTTATCTGACGTCTGACACGCTTTGGGAGACGTTGCAGAACCGGGAAGAAGCCCCAAGGCGACTGGTAGTTTTGGGTGGGGGGCCGGTTGGCTCTGAACTGGCGCAAAGCTTCGCGCGGCTCGGCTCAAACGTGACGTTGATCGAAATGGCTTCGCGTATCATGATCCGCGAAGATGCAGAGGTCTCGGATCTAGTCCAGGCATCCTTCGAGGCCGATGGTATTAGGGTGTTGACGGGTCATAAGGCGGTGCGTTGTGGCGTGACAGAGGCGGAGAAATGGATTGATATCGTTCATGAAAACGCAACGCATAAGATCGCTTTCGACGAGATGATCGTCGCTGTCGGTCGCAGCCCGCGCTTAAAAGGGTTTGGCCTTGAACAGCTCGGTATTGAGATCGGGCGAGTGGTGGAGACAAACGCGTATCTCGAAACGCTATACCCTAACATTCTCGCGGCGGGCGATGTCGCCGGTCCCTATCAGTTCACCCATACTGCCGGTCATCAAGCTTGGTTTGCGACCATTAACGCACTCTTTGGGGGTGTCAAACGCTTCAAGGCAGATTACCGCGTGATCCCATGGGCGACATTCACTGACCCCGAAGTGGGCCGCGTTGGCCTGTCTGAGGCCGAGGCGCGCGAAACAGGCATTGCGTATGAGGTCACGCGCTATGGGATCGACGATCTGGACCGCGCCATCGCAGACAGCGCAGCGGAAGGGTTCGTCAAGGTTTTAACCGTGCCGGGCAAGGATCGCATTCTCGGTGTTACGATCGTGGGAGCACAGGCGGGTGACCTGCTCGCCGAGTTTGTGCTGGCCATGAAACACGGGCTGGGTCTGAACAAGATCCTTGGTACGATCCATATCTATCCGACCCTCGCCGAGGCCAATAAATATGCAGCTGGCGCCTGGCGCCGTGCCCATATTAATGGTCAACTTTTATCTATTGTTGCGAAGTTTCATAGTTGGAGACGGGGATGATCGACGCAAGTCTTAGTCCGCTGCTGCGACGCTGGCTCGCTCTACCCGCACGGGCCTTGGTGCGGGCGGGGATCGTGGCCGATCAAGTGACGCTTTTTGGATTTTGCATCGGCGTTCTGGCGCTGCCTGCTCTGGCATTTGGGCAATTCTGGCTGGCACTGTTGGCGATTGTGGTAAACCGCATTCTTGACGGGCTGGATGGTGCTGTCGCCCAATTGACGCACCCCACCGACCGTGGAGCGTTCATGGACATTGCGCTGGATTTCGTTTTCTATGCGCTTGTGCCGTTGGGCTTTGCACTGGCCGATCCAGTGGCGAACGCCCTGCCTGCTGCGGTTCTGATTGCTGCTTTCGTCGGAACCGGCTCGTCTTTTTTGGCTTTTTCGGTGATTGCCGGGCAACGTGGAATGCGTCCCGAGGCTTATCCGAGCAAAGGCATCTATTATCTTGGCGGTCTGACGGAAGGAGCCGAAACTATAGGTTTTTTTGTGGCCATGTGTTTGTTTCCACAAGCCTTTGCGCCACTGGCATATCTTTTTTCTGCGGCCTGCGCCGTCACCACAGTGACCAGATGGCGATACGGATGGCGGGCATTTGAGTAAACAGATAAAACGACGATTGCGTACAATGGGCTGGTTTTGTCAGAGCCTTTGCCAGTACGTAACCTACATTCAAAGGAGCAAAACATGCGAATTTCCCTAATGTCTGCGCTTGCCGCAATTGTGCTTTCCAACCCTATTCTTTTCAATCCTGTGCTGGCCGATAGCTGGCAAGATACGCTTGAGGCGGCAAAGGGTCAGACTGTCTATTGGAACGCTTGGGGCGGGGATCCGCAA
Organism: Rhodobacteraceae bacterium UBA1957; assembly: GCA_002336405.1. GTDB lineage: Bacteria > Pseudomonadota > Alphaproteobacteria > Rhodobacterales > Rhodobacteraceae > CPC320. The sequence goes on along the minus strand of DDEJ01000130.1, from coordinate 5,339 downwards.
ACAAATGCCTTCATCGCTTGGGTTGGGCAGCAAACCTTTGAACGGTACGGTGTGGCGTTGCGGCAGGTCAAGCTGACAGATACCGCAGAGGCTGTGACACGTGTGCTGTCGGAGAAAGCCGCCGGACAAGACGATGAAGGGTCCGTCGATCTTATCTGGATCAACGGGCCTAATTTTCTGACGATGAAAGAGCAGGGTCTGCTATTTGGCCCTTTTGTTGATGGGTTGCCGAACGCGCAATATCTTGATCTGTCACCCGCATCCCCCAATTCGGTGGATTTCACGGTGCCAGTGGCGGGAATGGAAAGCCCTTGGCGGTTGGCAAAATTTGTCTTTAATTACGACAGTGCGCGGATCGATACGCCGCCGTTATCGATGACCGCTCTTTTGGAGTGGGCGACGATTAATCCCGGTCGATTTACCCATCCTGCCCCGTCAAATTTCATGGGGGCAACTTTTCTCAAACAGGCGCTCATAGACCTGACACTGGACACTGCTGTGCTGCAAGAGCCGGTCACAGAGGATAGCTTTGTGGCGGCCACGCGCCCTTTGTGGAAATGGTATGATGCGCTTCGCCCCACTCTCTGGCGCGGTGGCGAGACTTTCCCCGAAAACCAATCTGTCCAGCAGCAGCTGTTGAATGATGGCGAAATCGATATCGCCATGTCTTTCGATCCCGCGTCGACTGCAGTGGCCATCGCACAGGGCCTTCTGCCCGAAACCGCCCGTGTGTTCGTGCCCGAAGGCGGCACAATCGGTAATGTGAGCTTTGTGGCTATTCCCTATAACGCGGCCAGCCGCGAAGGTGCGCAAGTGGTTGCGAATTTCCTGCTGGCGCCTGATACTCAGGCGCATATGCAAAATATTGAGGTGCTGGGCGCGTTCTCAGTCCTTGCCGCGGCAAAGCTTAAGGCCGACGCTCGCGCTACGTTTGCCACCCTTCAAACTGCCCCCGGGCTGCCCTCGCTCGCAGATTTGGGGCCGACATTACTTGAACCTCATGCCAGTTGGATGACGCGGCTGACGCAAGAATGGGCGCGGCGGTATACGCGTTGACATGAAGCCAACTGGCACAGGTCTGCGCTCGGTCGTCTTGGCGGCGCTTTTGTTGGGAATTATTAGTCCGATTGCTGCGGGGTTGATCCAAACCGGGCGCGCGGCGTTCGGGTTGATGCCGGTAGTTGGGGCACATGGTTCCGGTCTCGAAGTCTGGCGGAGTTTATGTGCGCTTCCAGGCTTTTGGACATCTGTACGGCTGACGCTCTGGATCGGTTTCGCGGCAACGTTTTTGTCGCTGACCCTTGCAACTTGCTTTTGTGCCACCGCGCATGCGCGCATGACTGGCAGGTCGGCCGCCCGTTGGCTGGCCCCGCTTTTAGCGGCACCTCATACGGCGGTTGCCATTGGCCTTGCCTTTGTGCTGGCGCCATCTGGTTGGATTGCGCGGCTTCTCGCACCGCTTGTTGGATGGGTGCGCCCGCCCGATTTGGCGCTAATCAATGACCCGTGGGGCATCGCGTTGATCCTTGGGTTGATGATAAAAGAAATTCCTTTTCTACTTTTGGTCATGCTGGCTGCCCTGAGCCAAATCCCGGTGCAGCAACATATGGCGGCAGCGCGCGGCCTTGGCTACCGGCGCAGTGTTGTGTGGGTCAAGATCATTGCGCCGCAGGTCTGGCCATTGATTCGATTGCCAGTTCTGGTTGTTTTGGCCTATTCGCTCTCGACGGTAGAGATGGGGATTATTCTCGGCCCCTCGAATCCTCCGGTTTTTTCGGTGTTTGTGATGCGTCTTTTCATGGCCCCTGATCTTGCGATGATCCTGCCAGCATCAGCCGGAGCTCTGATGCTGGCGTTCTTGATGGGCGTGGCTTCGGCGACGCTGTTCGTGGCCGAGCGGTTGGTGCGTTATACTGGCTTGTGGTGGATTAGAGCCGGGGGCCGCAGCAGCACAGTTAAGCCGCTTTTGCGGATTGCCAGTCTGTGCGTCGTCGCTTTGTTTGTGATCGGGGCGCTGGCGATGGTTTCGTTGGTTTTTTGGTCCTTGGCGTGGCGCTGGCCCTGGCCTTCCATGTTGCCGGAAACGTGGTCTTTTCAGCCTTGGCGAAATGCGGCTGGGGTCTTGGGTTCCGCGTTGGGCAACACGCTTTTGATCGCAGGCGCAAGCGTGTTTGTCTCGCTTGCTCTTGCAATCCTCTGGCTCGAGGGTGAGGATCGTAAGGGTCGAGGGCGCGCAGGTTGGGGGGAGGTGCTGATCTACCTTCCACTTTTGCTGCCACAGATTGCCTTCCTATACGGGTTAAACATGCTGTTTTTGCGCCTCGGGATCAGCGGTGGGATCGGTGCGGTTATCTGGGCGCAGGTCTTATTTGTCTTTCCCTATGTCATGATTGTTCTGTCAGACCCGTGGCGGGCACTGGACCCGCGGCTGATACGGGCTGCGGCCTCGCTGGGCGCAGGGCCATTGCGGCAGTTGTTAACGGTCAAGATCCCATTACTATTATCACCGATCTTGATAGCAGCAGCGATTGGAACTGCGGTGTCTGTTGCGCAATACCTTCCGACGTTGTTCATGGGGGCAGGCCGAATTTCCACGTTGACGACAGAGGCGGTGACGCTCTCTTCGGGCGCAGACCGGCGGATCACCGGGGTTTATGCTAGCTTACAGGCAATCTTATCGTTTGCAGCGTATGCCGTTGCATTTATGGTGCCTGCGTTTGTCTTTCGCAACCGCGCCGCATTAAAAGGGGCTGGCCAATGAGCCTTGATTTGAAAAATGTGTCTGTGCGCTGGGCGAATTCGTCGACGCTATTTGGGCCGCTGTGCGTTTGTGTTGAACGTGGCGAAGTTGCAACTGTCATGGGGCCGAGCGGCGTTGGTAAATCGACCCTACTCGATGCTATTGCAGGCCATTTGGCCTCTACTTTCCAGCTTGAAGGGCACATCACATTGAACGGAATAGATTTGCGCTCACTACCACCTGAGGCGCGAAGAATTGGGCTGATGTTTCAAGACGGTGGTTTGTTTCCGCATCTGTCGGTCGGTGACAATCTGGCTTTTGGATTGACACGCACAGTGGTGGGCCGGGCACGGCGGCATGCGGCGGTCGAAGTGGCGCTGAAACAAGCCGGTCTGGACGGATTTTACCTGCGCGATCCAGCAAGCCTTTCAGGAGGACAGCGGGCACGCGCCGCGCTGATGCGTACACTGCTTGCGGAACCGGCGGCACTGTTGCTGGACGAACCGTTTTCGAAACTTGATCTTGCGCTTAGAGGTGAGATGCGCAGCTTTGCTTTTGAGCACATTCGGCGTCACAATATACCGGCATTGCTGGTTACGCATGATCCGGAAGACGCAAAAGAAGCGGGCGATCAAAAACTGGTATTGGCGTAAGGTGCGTTTGTTCGGAGTGATGTCGCCGCAACTCTTTACACCTAATTTCATCCGCTACCTGATCGTGAAAGCACTGATCGAAGCTGGGTTTGACGTGATTTGCGAAAGCCACTGATGGCGACACTTGCGGACGTGGCAGCGTTGGAAAAGCTGGCAAGCAAATCTGGACGGTTTGTCGGAGTGACCTATTTTATGTGCGTATCTGGGTATCTG
>DDEJ01000130.1:0-1414 GCA_002336405.1 Rhodobacteraceae bacterium UBA1957 | reverse complement strand
GTATCTGGGTATCTGATGGTCCACGAAGCTCGCGTACGCGTTGTTGCCGGAGAAATCGGTAATATCCAGACCGTTCAGGTGAAATACCTGCTTAGAGCGGATGTCTACTGCTATCAAAGTCGAGGGCCACGCTCAGGCCACATGGCGCACTGACCCGACCAAGAATGGCTAGAGCGGTTCCATCGGAGATATCGGCACGCATGCCTCTCAATTGGCCGGTTTTGTCACCAGCCTTAAATTGGAGAACTTGAGTGCTGATCTGGCAACTTTTGTTGACGGTCGCGCCCTAGACAACAATGCCCATGCCATAATGCGCTATGAAGGCGGCGCGGGTGGGCTTCTATGGTTTCGTCAAGTGGCGCTCGGAAACTCGACTGGTGTACGCTTGTGCGTCTTTGGGGAAACCGGATTTGATCAACAGTTCCAAGAGCCACCAAATGAACTGATCTACGTGCCCATCAGCGGTAGAGGGCAGTTGATCAAGCGTGGTGTTGCGGATGTTCTAGAGGATGCGCGGCTGCAGTCTTGGAAGCTACCAGGCGATCTAAAAGGTTATCTGGAAGCGTTTACCAACCTCTAACGGGTCTTGCGGAGGTCATCCGGGCAAGACAGGACGGCCGTGGTCTGGTGGGGGCAAAACATACCACTCGCTTACGATGGCCTGAAGGGACCCGTTTTGGTAGAAGCAGTGGTGGATATTTCAGAAAGTGAAGTGCCGGTCTAAGTGGTGTCGTCGGCTGTTTGACTGTAGCGGAAATGCCCTTGGCCTGCGGTAGCCATGGCCGACATTAAATTTTTATTGAAACGTGAATCCCAAGCACAAGCATCAACCCCAGACCGTTGTTGATATTTATTCTTACCCAATCACCCCATCTTCAGATACCGCTTAGCCGCAATAACAAAGTTGTCTTTGGTCTGATGCTTGGCGTCCTGAGCGGCCGTCTGCAGGCGATAAAACGTCCGCCACCACCTGCCCTTGGGTTTTGGTATTTTTTAGGCTTCTAAACGACAAAACAAAACAAATTTTTTATAAAATATTGGTGAAAAGTGTAGTTTATTTGTGGCTAGTTTCATATTTGCGAACTTCGCGGTTCTCCATTGAAACCCCTACTAAATCTCTAATGTAACCGCTGTTTGAATGGCTCGAGTTAGGGGAGACGTTATGACCTTTTGAATTTCAAGCTCCATGACTGCGCTGTTACTTGTTCCGCTTGTATGCGACCCTTTTTAGTCAAAGGCGCATCAAAAATCATCGGGTCTGGTTCACCTTCACTATGAGCTGCATTAAATTCAGATTGGCCATGCCGGATCAAATAGACTGTCATTTTCTTTTGTACCTTAATCTGGGTGCAGAGGGGGAGGATGAGTGCCACCTTTTCGTTGTCATGTAAAATGCTATTCCTTTCAAGTATCT
>DDEJ01000146.1:36653-45690 GCA_002336405.1 Rhodobacteraceae bacterium UBA1957 | reverse complement strand
AAATACCGCAGCTGAAAAACTAGTGGTGTCCGAGACCCGATCCACGGGGCGGGCAAAGGGGTTTTTGGGGCGAATTTTTAATCGCAGTGACAAAACTGTGCACCCCAAGCGCCGCTTGGATGATGAGATGCTCGAACAGCTTGAAGAGCTGTTGATCTCGGCGGATATGGGCGTTGATACGGCGATGCGGGTCACCGCCAATATGGCTGAGGGCCGGTTTGGCACCTCGCTGTCAGTGGCCGATATCAAGGGTCTTTTAGCGCAAGAAATCACCCGAATCATGGAGCCGGTGGCCAAGCCGCTGCCGCTTTATGGCAAAACACCACAGGTGGTGCTTGTGGTGGGGGTCAACGGTTCGGGCAAGACCACGACCATCGGCAAATTGGCAAGCCAGTTCAAGGCGGCGGGTAAAACTGTGGTGATCGCCGCCGGTGATACGTTTCGCGCCGCAGCGGTGGAGCAGTTGCAAATCTGGGGGGATCGCGCCGGAGTACCGGTTCTGACCGCGCCAGAAGGCTCGGACCCGGCTAGCCTTGCGTTTGACGCGATGACCAAAGCCGAGGCTGATGGCGCCGATCTTTTGATGATTGACACCGCAGGGCGTTTGCAGAACCGCGCCGATCTGATGGAAGAGCTGGCCAAAATTGTTAGGGTAATCCGCAAAAAAGACCCCGAAGCGCCGCATAATACCCTGCTGGTGCTTGATGCGACGACAGGACAGAATGCGGTGCGTCAAGTCGAGACCTTTCAGCGTCTGGCCGATGTCTCGGGTTTAATCATGACCAAGCTGGATGGAACCGCAAAAGGTGGCGTGCTGGTGGCTTTGGCTGACAAGTTTGGTCTGCCGATTCACGCGATTGGCGTTGGTGAACAAATCGATGATCTGGCGCCGTTTGACCCCGAAGAATTTGCCGCTGCGCTGACCGGAACGCGGCCCGGCCCGCAACCGTGAGCCATCCGGTGTTACTGGCCTGCGGGCACCGGAAATTATGAGTGAATGGTTGCTGTCGCTGCGCGGCACAGAGGCGGGGCATCAACTGGCAATGGTGTTGGCGCTGCAGGCGGCTTTTCTGCATGCAGTTTTTGGCGCGCTGCAAAAAGGCCGGCACGACCCTTGGCTGACCCGGGGGGCAATTGATGCCTGTGGCAGCCTGATGGCTGCGCCGATTGCGCTTTTTTTGGTGCCCTGGCCCGATCCACATATGTGGCCAATTTTCTTTTGCGTTTTTGCAATTCACTTGGTTTATAAGATTCTGCAGGGTTTGGCGTATACCCGCGGCGCCTATACGGTGGTCTATCCGGTGGTGCGCGGTACCGGGCCGTTGTTTACGGTCATTGGGGCGTACCTTCTGTTTGGAGAAGTGTTCGCGCCGCTGCAATGGTTTGGGGTGGCGGTCTTGCTGGCGGGTATTTTTGGTCTGGCGCTTTACAATATGATCTATCTGGAAAACGGACGGGATACTTTGTGGATGGCGATGGTTTTTGCCATTGCGACCGGATTGCTTGTTGCGCTCTATACCACTTATGACGCTTATGGGATAAGGGCTGCACGCGACCCGTTTACCTTTTTGGCGTGGTTTTTCTTGTTTGATGGTCTGGTGCTGCCGGGATTTATATATCGGCGCTGGTTGCGGATGCCGGATGCTCCGGCTTTGGGGCCGCTTATGGTGCGGGGTTGTATTGGGGCCATTGTTGCCTTTATGAGTTTTGGGTCAGTGATGTTGGCAACGCTGTTGGGCAAAGTTGGCGAGGCCGCGGTATTGCGGGAGACCTCGACGATTTTTGCCGCATTGATTGGCTGGCTGGTGTTAAAAGAAACGGTTGGACCGCGACGAATTGGCTTGATGGCCCTGATTGCGTTGGGCGCAGTGATAGTGGAAGTAGGAGGCTAAATATGTCGGAAAAACAGGTCAATAATGGGCTTAAATCGGCACTGGAGTTTGGCCCAGTGGCTTTGTTCTTTATCGCCTATATCTGGCTTAAGGATGAGGTCTTTCAGTTTGGCGGCACTGAGTATGAAGGCTTTATTATCGTCACGGCGGGATTTGTGCCGCTGATGATCCTCAGCACTCTGGCGCTTTGGAAACTGACTGGCACGCTGTCAAAAATGCAGATTTTTACTGTCGTGCTGGTGACGGTTTTTGGAGGTTTAAGCGTTTGGCAAAATGATAAGAGTTTTCTGCAGATGAAGCCGACGATCCTGTATCTGTTATTTGCCTCTATTCTGGGATTTGGTTTGCTACGCAAGCAGTCTTACCTGCAGTATATGATGGGTGAAATGATGCCTTTGCAGGATCGTGGATGGATAATTTTGACCCAGCGCATGGCTTTGCTGTTTCTTGCTTTGGCTGTTTTGAACGAGCTGATCTGGCGCAATATGAGCGAAGAAACATGGGTTTATTTCAAGACATTTGGCCTGCCAATGACCATATTCAGTTTTTTCATCTTGCAGGGCAGGTTGTTCAAAGAACACGGTATACGTGACAATACCAAAGAATGACGCAGCGACGGCCTGCGTCATTCCACGCGGGCAAAATGGGGCGTAGCCAGCACACCGCGCCTGGGCTGCGCCCTGGCTAGGTGTGGCGCTTGAACAAGAGCTCTTGGGCTTTTTTATCGGTTTGCAGGTTGCTGCGGCTCTCTTGGGCAAGGGCCCGGCCGCGCTGGACAGCCTCGCGGGATTTTACCGCATCGAGCCAACGCTCTAGGTGGGGTTTATCCTCGAGGTTTTGCTGCTGTCCTCGCCATTGACTGACCCAAGACCACAGTGCCATATCTGCAATCGAATAAAAGTCACCCGCCACATAGGTATTCTGCTCTAGCTGGCGATCTAGCACGCCGTAAAGCCGCGCCACTTCTGTGCGGTAGCGATCTTTGGGATAGGGCAGATCGTGCGGGGGGTCCATTGCCGGGGCATATTTGAGAAAATGGTGGGCTTGTCCTGCCATCGGCCCCACGCCGCCCATTTGCCACATCAACCACTGGTCTACCACCGTCCGCTCGCGTTCTGTTGAACCGTAAAACAGGCCGGTTTTGCGGGCCAGATAAAGCAAAATCGCCCCTGATTCGAAAATTGAAATCGGTGCGCCATCGGGGCCGTTTGGGTCCGTGATTGCAGGCATGCGATTGTTCGGCGCAATTTTTAAAAACGCCGGATCAAATTGATCGCCGGCGCCAATGTTTATCATATGCGTCGCATAGGGAAGGTTCATTTCCTCTAGCGCTATGGAAATTTTCCAGCCGTTGGGTGTGGGCCAATAATATAAATCTATAAGTTTGGTCATAAAGCTCTCCAATTCAGACGGTAATACTGGCTAATTTTTGCGTAACGGGCAAGCTGTTGATGGTCAAAGGGCCGCGCGATATCGCATGTCGGGGTCGTAAGGTTCAGATATCAAGAGCCCGTCAAGAGTGGTCTATCTTGCCACCAGTTTTGTCGCTGCGGTTTTTTGCAATCTTGTTGACGTGATAAACCTTAGGCAGTATTGAAATATCCTGCGTGGCGATTTGTAACCGGATTGTGGGCCACGGTAAATATGCCACTAAAGAGGTCAGGTAAAAAAGGTAACCCCTTTCGCTTGGCTGCGATTGGGGTTTTTCTTTTGGAGTAAGTGATGAGCAAGGACTGGAACCGACGGACAAAACTGGTGCATGCTGGCACCCGCCGCAGTCAATACAACGAAGTCAGCGAAGCGATTTTTTTGACCCAAGGGTTTGTCTATGAAAGCGCCGAAGCCGCCGAGGCGCGGTTTCTGAAAGCGGGCAAGGACGAATTTATCTATGCGCGTTATGGCAATCCAACGGTCGCGATGTTCGAAGATCGTATGGCGGCGCTAGAAGGCACCGAGGACGGCTTTGCCACAGCGTCGGGCATGGCAGCCGTCAGTGGGGCGTTGATGGCTGTGCTGAAGGCTGGGGATCATGTGGTTGCAGGCCGGGCGCTGTTTGGGTCTTGCCTATACGTGCTTGAGCAAGTCCTTCCGCGCTACGGCGTCAAAGTCAGTTTCGTTGATGGGACCGATATGGCGCAATGGCGGGCTGCAATCACTGCTGAGACCCGTGCGGTATTTTTCGAATCTATCTCCAATCCAGCATTGGAGGTGATCGATATTCAGGCTGTCTCCGATTTGGCACATGAGGTGGGTGCTTTGGTTGTTGTTGATAATGTTTTTGCGACGCCAGTATTTTCGCGCGCTGTTGAACAGGGGGCAGATTTAATCATTTACTCCACCACGAAACATGTGGATGGTCAGGGCCGGACATTGGGGGGCGTGATCCTTGGCAGCACCGCGCTGATCCGCGAAACGGTGGAACCCTATATGAAGCATACTGGCGGGTCGATGAGCCCGTTCACCGCTTGGATGATGGTGAAATCCCTTGAAACCATCGATCTTCGTGTGCGGGCCCAGACCGCGACAGCGCTGTCGCTGGCCGAGGTGCTGGCAGATCACCCCAAACTGCATCGCATGATCTATCCCGGACATTCTAGCCATCCGCAGCACGCGTTGGTCAAGCAGCAGATGGGCGAGGGCGGCACCGTGCTTTCGATTGATGTCGCCGGGGGACAAGAGGCGACTTTCAGGTTTTTGAACGCGCTGCAGATTGTGATTATCTCGAATAATCTTGGCGATTCGAAATCAATCGCAACCCATCCGGCGACGACCACGCATCAACGTTTGCCGGAGGCACAAAAAATCATTTTGGGCATTACACCGGGATTGGTCAGATTGAGTATCGGTCTTGAGGATAAGGCCGATTTGATTGCTGATTTCCATCAGGCACTGGAACGCTGTTGATCCACATATTTAATTAAAACGCGAGTTAATGTCGATTTTAGTTGTTTTTCTGCGATTATTTGTAATGCGGCGGGAATAGACTTTGGCATTTTGCTTGGGAGGTACTAAGTAACGTCTATAAGACATCGCGAGAGACGGATTTATGAATATTCATACGCGTGATACCGATAACATTTCTGCTCAGGATAAAGCGGATGCGGCACTTGATGTGCTTCGGGCCTGGTCGCAAAGCGCCAATCAAGACGAGCTTGTGGCGATGGCCAAGCTGCTTGCCCCGCTAGTGGCACCGACCGGCTATCCTGATCTGTCGCAGGACTATCCCGAAGAGTTTGTCGTTGATCCAGACTATAAATCCAGTCTGCCGGATTTGCAGAATGGTCCCAGTTCGCTGATCCGTGGCGCGCAACGTGCGATCCAGCATGTCGGGATTTCGAATTTTCGACTGCCGATCCGGTTTCACACCCGCGACGATGGCGATGTCAGGCTTGAGACCTCGGTCACTGGTACAGTAAGCTTGGAGGCTGGCAAAAAGGGCATTAACATGTCGCGCATCATGCGCAGTTTTTATGGCCACGCCGAGCGCACGTTCAGTTTTGATGTGGTCGAGGCGGCGCTGGACGATTATAAGACTGACCTAGACAGTTTTGATGCCCGGATCCATATGCGATTTTCTTTTCCGGCGAAAGTCGACAGTTTGCGCTCTGGCCTGTCGGGGTACCAATATTACGATATCGCGCTGGAGTTGATCGAACAACAGGGTCAGCGCAGACGCATCATGCATCTTGATTATGTGTACAGTTCGACATGCCCCTGTTCGCTTGAGTTGAGCGAACATGCCCGTGAAACCCGCCGCCAGTTGGCGACGCCGCATTCGCAGCGCTCGGTGGCGCGCATATCAGTTGAACTGGTAGAGCAGGAATGCCTGTGGTTCGAGGATTTGATCGATATGTGTCGTCGTGCGGTTCCGACTGAAACTCAAGTGATGGTCAAGCGCGAGGATGAGCAGGCGTTTGCTGAATTAAATGCCGCCAACCCAATATTTGTTGAAGATGCGGCGCGGCTGTTTTGCGAGCAGTTGCATCAAGACGGCCGGATTGGAGATTTTAGAGTAATTGCAAGCCACCAAGAAAGTTTGCACAGCCACGATGCGGTTAGCATTTTAACAGAAGGCCAGATATTTGCGGCAGACAGTCTAGATCCACGGTTGTTTCAATCGCTGTTTCACACCGGCTAACTTGGACTTTCGCAATGCGGCTTGACACTTGGCGGATCGCCGTCCAACGGTGGCTTTATGTTTGATCTGCGTCCCGTCGGATATGTAACTGGTCTTTTGGTTGCCTTTTTGGGCTTGGCAATGTTGTTGCCGATGCTTGTGGATATCGTCGAGGGACAAGGTCACTGGATGGCCTTTTTAGAAAGTGCGATTATCTCTACCTTAACGGGTGGCTTGATAGCATTGGCGTGTTCCAACGGTGTCAGGCAGGGTTTGAGTATCCAACAAACCTTTTTACTGACCACCGGTGTCTGGGTGGCCCTGCCGATTTTTGGAGCGCTGCCATTTATTCTTGGCGACACCGAGGCGCGTGTGGTTGATGCTTTTTTTGAAGCCATGTCAGGGCTTACCACGACTGGATCAACGGTGTTTTCAGATCTGGATCAAATGCCCAAGGGCCTGCTTTTGTGGCGCGGCCTGCTGCAGTGGCTGGGTGGGATCGGGATCATCGTTGTGGCGATGGTATTTTTGCCTGAACTGCGTGTTGGCGGCATGCAGATTTTTCGCTCGGAAGGTTTTGACACCTTTGGTAAAATACTGCCGCGCGCGACGGAAATCTCGTCGCGGATTTCAAGTATTTATCTGTTTCTCACGATGAGCTGTGCTGCGGCGTACATGCTGAGCGGGATGACTGCCTTTGATGCCACGGTACACGCGATGACGACAATTGCGACTGGTGGCTTTGCGAATTATGATGCGTCATTTGCAGCGTTTGAGGGGGCTTCGGCCTCTGTTGCGATCGTGTTTATGATCCTTGCGGCCCTGCCGTTTGTACGTTTTGTGCAGATGACTGCCGGAACTGCCCGGCCACTGCTGCACGATAGCCAGATCAGGTTCTTCCTGAAAACCACAGTTTTGATCATCGCAGGCCTGACCGCTTGGCGGGTTATCCATGATGGCGTTACGACTGTCGCGGGGGTCCGTGATGTGGTGTTTAATGTGGTGTCGATCCTAACCGGCACCGGGTATGCCAGTGCCGATTATATGCTCTGGGGTGGTCTTCCGGTCACGGTGTTATTTTTTGTAGGCTTGATCGGCGGCTGTGCGGGGTCAACGTCTTGTTCTATTAAAGTGTTCCGCTATCAGCTTTTGTTTGCCTCGATCAAAGCCCAGCTGCGCAAAATTCATTCTCCCAACGGTATGTTTACGCCGCGCTATGATGGGCGCTCGATTGACGAGGATATCTTAAACTCGGTGATGTCGTTTTTTGTGTTCTTTATCGTGACACTTGGCGTTGTGGCGGTGTTGCTGGGCTTGACAGGGTTGGATTTTATCACCTCGCTGTCTGGTGCCTCAGCGGCATTGGCCAATATTGGACCCGGGCTCGGAGATCATATCGGGCCAGCGGGTAATTTTGCAGGTTTGAACGACGGTGCGAAATGGCTCTTGGCTGCTGCGATGCTGATTGGCCGGCTGGAACTGATGGTGGTTTATGCCATCCTAACGGTAAAGTTCTGGCAGGTCTGAGCCTGACGCCCGTGCACGCAGCAAGTGTCGGGGCGTCTTGTCGGGCGGCTCAGTGGCTCGCATGGGTTGTCGTATGGCAACGGGCTTAGCCCCAACAATCAACCAGCGCGGTGATGTCACGCGCCGTTTGTGCCCTTGTGGCATTGGCAAGCGGAGAGGTGGTTTCCGATTTTCTTGACCAGATGCCACTGCGTTCAAGCAGGGCGACGAGCGCCTCGGCAGTCACGGCAAAACTGACATCTTCAGGCAATTTTCTGGCGCCTTTATGTGGTTCTTGCAACATGCCCAATACCGTGCCGCCTGCGCTCAACACCGGCCCGCCAGCATCGCCGGCCATTGCGGGCAGTGTCAGACGCAAAAGATTGGTCTCGCCGTTCAGACCCTTGTCATCGGTGACGGTGCCCGAGGTCAGGCTGGGTGTGTCCAACACGCCTTCAAAAGAGTAACCTGAAACTATAATATCCTCACCCAAACGCGCCGGCAGGGTTGAAAATCGCCCGATTGCGATAGGGCTTAACGGATCTTTTGGTGTGACGAGAACCAGCCCCAAGTCGGGATCGGTTGCTGTAACTTCGGCACTGAAATCGCGGTCTATGGTCAGACTGGAGCAGCCTTCAACGGCTTCGATTGTTGTGAGTAACAGGCCGCTATCGGCCACAAATATGCCTGACCGGCTGTGTTTTGGACGCAGGATTTCAAATCCAGATAAAAGGTTGTTATCGACTGTTCCAAGGGCTGTGTCGCTGGGCTTGAGGATGCCTTCAATCGGGGTGAAGCTGCTTTGCATCTGTGAAAGAATCATCTCATAGCTGGTTGCATCGCTCCGGGGCCAAACCAGAGTGAAACCTTTTATTTCTCCATTTGTCAGACGCGCTTGGGTGTGGCTTATTATTGCGTCGTTTTGGCTGTTGATGACAAAATTGTCTCGTTGCAAAACTCGCTCGCCGCCGGATGGAATGCTATCGAGTGTCTGCATAATCTTATACAAGCTGTTGAGCGTAGCGCGGTCGCCTTCTTGGCTGATCAGCAGGGCACCGGCCTGTTCACCATCGCGCTGGGCATAGCGGGCAAACGGATACGTATATTGCGCCGCTGACAATTGAGCCAGCGGCATCATCACACTGATGCCCGCCCGCATGTCTTGTACTGTTTGCAGGCCAATCGTCTCAACCGCGAATCGATAATCCGCAAGTAACCCATTGCGCTGGCTCAGGGTGAGCACCCCTGTGGGGGCGAAGGTATTCGCGTTTTGCCAAGCCTTCATTGACCTGCGTGACATGGGACCATATTGGCCGTCGATGTCTCCCTTGTAGACGTCGGCCCATGACAGTGCCCGCTGCAATTGCTTGCGCTCGTCGCGCGACATCAGGCTTTCGCTGTTGCGGGCTTCGATCAGAGTTTGAGCGGATTGCGGCGTCGGAGTTTGTGATACAACGGCAGGCGGTTCTGGTTCGACCAGAGCCTCAGGGGCTGCCGGGGCTTCTGGCGTGGGTACGACAAT
>DDEJ01000146.1:13066-36318 GCA_002336405.1 Rhodobacteraceae bacterium UBA1957 | reverse complement strand
GGCTCTGGCGTGGGTACGATAATAGGCTCTGGTGTCGGCACCACAATCGGCTCTGGCAATAGCGTGATGGTGATTTCTTCTGGTGCGGTGAGCAGGTCCTCACCCAGCGGCCAGAATTGTTGTGCGTAATCCTGAGCATAGCTGGTAAAACTATCGGCGGGCACCTGCCCCGAATCGCGGTAAACCTGCAAAAGGTTTTGGGCCGTAATCTCGGAATAAGGACCCAAGGCAATGACGTACCAACCGGAGGCGAGCGCAAAGCCCGCGACATCGGGTAGAAAACTCTCATAATATTGCGCGCTCTCTTCTGCCTCGGCCTCGGTGGGCTGGGCATCAATCTGCAACCAAGCATTGTCTTGCGCCTGGGTTTGCGCTGCGGTCACAAGGACCATCCAAAGAGCCGAAATCAATAGTTTCATACCACGACCTTGTATCCTGCGCCTCGGTGCCGAGACTTTCTGCGTTAGGTCTGTATTTAACAGATGTTTCGCGCGGTGCACGTCAAAATATGGCCTCTCGGGCAATTGACCCTTGCGGCTGTGCCGCATAGGTAGGTCAGGCGATTTCAAGGGGTGTCATAATGACCATGAGACAGGACAGACCGAGCTGCTTTCAGGACATCATCCTGCGGCTGCAATCTTATTGGGCAGCGCAGGGCTGCGCGATTATGCAGCCTTACGATATGGAAGTTGGGGCTGGTACGTTCCATCCTGCCACCACGTTGCGCAGTCTTGGCGCACGGGCTTGGGCGGCAGCTTATGTGCAGCCATCTCGGCGCCCTACCGACGGTCGCTATGGCGAAAATCCCAACCGCCTGCAGCACTATTATCAGTATCAAGTGCTGATCAAACCCAGCCCGCCGAACCTGCAAGCGCTTTATCTTGGCTCGTTGGACGCAATCGGTATCGATATGAACCTGCATGATATTCGCTTTGTCGAGGATGATTGGGAAAGCCCGACCCTTGGCGCATGGGGACTTGGCTGGGAGGTTTGGTGTGATGGTATGGAAGTATCGCAATTCACTTATTTTCAACAGGTTGGCGGGCATGACTGCCACCCTGTTTCGGGTGAGTTGACCTATGGGCTGGAACGTCTGGCAATGTATGTATTGGGTGTAGACCACGTTATGGAAATGCCCTTCAACGATCCCGATGCCGCAATTGCGCTGTCGTATGGTGATGTGTTTCGTCAAACCGAAGAGGAATATGCGCGCTGGAATTTCGATGTCGCTAACACTGAGACCTTGTTGCACCATTTTGAGGATGCCGAAAAAGAATGCCACAATATTCTCGAACAACCGCATGTGGATCCGAAAACTGGCAAGCGGATTATCATGGCGCATCCCGCCTATGATCAATGTATCAAGGCCAGCCATATGTTCAATCTGCTTGACGCCCGTGGGGTGATTTCGGTCACCGAGCGGCAGGCCTATATTGGTCGTGTGCGGGCTTTGGCCAAACAATGCGCCGATGCCTTTGTGTTGACCGAAGCCGGAGGGCATGCGCTGTGACTGGGAAAATTCTTGCGGCCTGCATTATTCTTGCGGCTCTGATCGCTGGTGGCTCGATTTATTATCTGCAGGTCTATGCCTACTACACTACAGTTGCAGTACATGGCAGCGAAGACGTTATGCTCACGGCGCAGGCGTCCGGCCAGCCCGAGGCAATCACCTATCGCGATTTTCAGGCGATTGACTCTGACAGCTCGCCGATACGCTATCGTGGTTGTTTTACCACCACGCAATCGCTTGAGGCGCTGGCGCAAAGCTATCTCGTGATTAAAAAAGCCGAACCGCGGGTCGCGCCGGGATGGTTTAGCTGCTTTGATGCAGATCGTATCGGCGCCGCTTTGGAAAGTGGTGACGCGATGGCCTTTATGGGCACTGAAAATATTCGGTACGGCATCGACCGGATCGTGGCGGTCGAACCAGATGGCACGGGTCATGTCTGGCATCGGATCAATCGGTGCGGCAAAATCGTTTTTGCGGGCCGAACGGCGCCCTCTGATTGCCCTGAACCTCCGGAAAGTAACTGATTATGCCTGATCTTTTGATTGAACTGTTTTCCGAGGAAATTCCTGCAAGAATGCAGGCGCGTGCGGCAGATGATTTTAAAAAACGTATGACCGACGGGTTGGTTGAGGCGGGACTGACCTATCAGGGGGCGGCGGCTTTTGTCACCCCGCGGCGTCTGACCTTGACAGTGCAGGGCCTGCTTTCTGCCAGCCCGACCTTGCGTGAAGAACGCAAGGGCCCACGGGTCGATGCGCCTGAGAAAGCGATTGAGGGATTTCTGCGCGGTGCCGGTGTCAGCCGCGACCAGCTTGAGCAGCGCGACGAAAAAAAAGGCGCTGTATTTTATGCGCTGATCGAAAAGTCCGGTCGTCCCGCACCGGCGATCGTTTCCGAGGTTCTGGGGCAGGTGATCCGGGGCTTTCCCTGGCCAAAATCGATGCGCTGGGGGGCGGGCACGCTGCGTTGGGTGCGCCCGCTGCAATCAATTTTATGCCTGCTCAGCGATGAAGCCGGCGCTGAAGTGGTGCCGTTTGAGATTGAGGGAATTGTTGCTGCAGATCAGACATTTGGTCATCGTTTTATGGCGCCTGACCCGATCACTGTCAGCGGATTTGACGCCTATCAAAGCCAGCTAAAGCGCGCCTATGTGATGGTGGATGCCGCAGAGCGCCGCGCCATGATCTGGAACGAGGCGACCATACAAGCCTTTGCACTGGGGTTGGAGGTGATCGAGGATCCGGGGTTGTTGACCGAAGTGGCCGGGCTGGTGGAATGGCCCGTGGTATTGATGGGGCTCATTGATCCAGAATTTATGGATCTTCCGGGGGAGGTTTTAAAGACCTCGATGAAAGAGCATCAAAAGTTCTTTTCCGTTCGCAATCCGAAAACCGGCAAAATCGAGCGTTTTATCACTGTCGCGAACCGCGAGACCGCCGATCAGGGTGAAACTATTCTGGCCGGCAATCAAAAAGTACTGTCTGCACGTTTGGCGGATGCCAAGTTCTTTTGGGAAAATGATCTAAGGGTTGCCCGGGGTGAAGGGCTGTCGGCTTGGACCGAGGCGCTGTCGACCGTGACCTTCCACAACAAGCTGGGCAGTGAACAGGCGCGGATCGACCGCATTGTCACTTTGGCGAGGTATTTGGCCCCGGTGGCTGCGGCGGATGTCGACCTCGCCGGACAGGCGGCGCGGGTTGCAAAAGCCGATTTATCGTCAGAAATGGTGTATGAATTTCCCGAATTACAGGGGGTAATGGGGCGTTACTATGCGACGGCCGCGGGCTTGCCTGCTTCTGTGGCAGAAGCCTGTGAAGTGCATTATGCGCCTCTGGGTCCTTCCGATCAGGTACCGACGGCGCCGGTGGCGGTGGCGGTGGCGCTGGCCGACAAGCTCGATAAGCTGACCGGGTTCTGGGCGATTGACGAAAAGCCGACCGGGTCGAAGGATCCGTTTGCACTGCGGCGGGCCGCTTTGGGGGTGATCCGGCTGTTGCTTGAAAACCGTCTGAGCTGTGGTCTAAAAGCAGTTTTTGCTCAGGGTTATGATGGGGCGGATGCAGACGATTTACTGGGCTTTTTTCATGACCGGCTCAAGGTATATCTGCGCGATCAGGGCATCCGCCATGATGTGATCGACGCGTGTATCGCGATGGCGGGTAATGATGACCTGACGCTATTGTCCAAGCGGGCGGCTGCGGTGTCGGATTTTGTCAAGACAGATGACGGTGAAAACCTGCTACAGGCGTTCAAGCGGGCCAATAATATTCTTGATCAGGCTGAGGCCAAAGATGGGGTGGAATATTCCTATGGCGCGGATGTGAAATATGCCGAAGCAGAGGTCGAACGTGCGTTATTTGCCGCCCTCGACGCTGAGGCTGGGGCAATTGAGGCGGCGGTTCTGGCGGAAGATTTCGTCGCAGCTCTGTCTGGTATGGCTGGATTGCGGACGCCGTTAGATGATTTTTTCGAAGCGGTACAGATCAATGACAATAATGCGGTTATTCGTCGTAACCGCCTGAATTTGCTCAGTCGTATTCGGGGCATTTGCCTGTCTGTTGCTGATTTTACCAAGGTAGAGGGCTAGGATACCTAGCTTCGAAAACCCTGTGGCCGTAAAGCTGTACGCTTTTGCTTGCTTGAGCGCCTGTCACGGGTATGCTGCACCGGTAACAAAAGGATGCGGCAGTGCAGCAAGATGACCCTGATATCACGCTTATTACCGCTACCGCGCCGCTGTCGGCACCCACCCATGGCGGCCGGGCGAAATGCCTTCAGCGTCTGATCAGGCTTGATTTACCCGTGCCGTGCACCGTGGCACTGTCGTTTGACGCGGTGCAGGCGATTGTGGCGGGGAACATGCCAGATATTCAGACGATACTTGATGCATTTGAGGGGGGTGATCTGTTGTGCGTTCGGCCCTCGTCAGAAGACCCCGACTGGGGGGGGCCGGGTGCAATTTTAAACATAGGCATGAACGACAACCGCTATCAGGCCCTGCGCTCTCAATTGGGGCCCGAGGCGGCTGCGGGACTGTATACACGGTTCGTGCAAAGCTACGCGGTGCACGTGGCTCGGCTCGATCCCGACATGTTCGATACCAGCGCAGGTTTTGGGCCGCAAGAGCTGGCGCAGGCGTTACAGGCGTATGAAGCTGAGACAGAAGAGGAGTTTCCACAAGATCCAGCGGTACAGCTTGCCGAAGTGCTGCGGTCGATGGCCCGGGCTTGGGAAGGCGTAACCGCGCGGCTTTTGCGACAGGCGAAAGGTGCGCCCGCTGATGCAAAACTAGGGCTTGTGGTGCAAAAGATGGCGCTCAGCTTGGGGCAAGGTGCATCGGGCTCGGGGGTGTTCCAAATGGTCAGTTCGGTGACTGGACTGCCGAAGGTCACGGGGCGCTATTTCAATCAAAGCCAAGGCCGTGAGGCTCTGCAGGGCGAAGAAACGCTGTATCTGGAGCGCGACCCTCGGGGGCCGTCACTGGAGGATTTGGCGCCAGAGGCGTTTGAGGCCTTGAAACGACACTCAGTGCTTATGCGCAGCCGGCTGCGCGAAGAAATGCAGATTGAGTTCATGCTGCAAGATGGAAAATTACGGATATTGGATGGGGTTCGGGTGCAGCGCTCGTCGCGGGCGGCGGTCAGAATCGCTGTTGCCTTGGCGACGGACAAAATAATTCCACGTGAAGAGGCGCTGATGCGCATCGACCCGCGGGCACTGAATGAATTGCTGCATCGCCAAATTGCCCCTAATGCAGAACGTGATCAGCTTGGTGTTGGTATTGCGGCAAGTCCCGGTGCTGCGACAGGGCGGATTGTGTTTACTGCAGCCGAAGCGCAGGCGAGTGCTGCGCGCAATGAGGCATGCGTTCTGGTGCGGCGCGAAACCAGCCCCGAGGACATCCGCGGTATGCATGCCGCAAGTGCAGTTTTGACAGAGCGCGGCGGCATGAGCAGCCACGCGGCGGTGATTGCACGCGGTTTGGGGCTGCCTTGTGTCGTGGGGGCGAACAGTTTCCGGTTTCAAACCCGACTAAACCTGCTGACGGCACCTGATGGGCGGGTGTTTAAGCCCGGTGATATCATCACGGTTGACGGTTCGAACGGGGCTGTTCTGGCGGGTGCTCCTGAGATGATGGAGGCGGCACTGGATGATGCTTTTCAGACACTTTTGAACTGGGCTGATGCGGTGAGAGACATTGATGTTCGGGCGAATGCCGATACCCCTGCAGATGCCAGAACTGCGAAGCATTTTAAGGCTCAGGGGATCGGTTTATGCCGGACCGAGCATATGTTTATCGAACAGAATCGTCTGACGGTTATGCGCGAAATGATTTTCGCCGATAGTCCAGAAGACCGTCGTTCGGCGCTAGAATTACTGTTGCCGATGCAGCGCTCCGACTTCATCGAATTGTTTCGGATCATGCAAGATAAGCCGGTTTGTATCCGCCTTTTTGATCCGCCACTACACGAGTTTTTACCCGCGAGTCGGGCGGGTGTGCGTGATCTGGCCGAAGCGCTCGGCTTGCCGTTGTCTGATGTCACCCGTAGGGTTGAGGCGCTGAGTGAATATAATCCAATGTTGGGAATGCGGGGCGTTCGCCTGGGAATTACGGTCCCGGAAATTTATGAAATGCAGGCCCGTGCAATCTTTGAAGCCACGATCGAGGCCAGCGAGGGGGAGACCCCGGTGGTGCCGGAAATTATGATCCCGCTGGTGTCGGCACGGCGGGAAGTGGAATTGGTTAAAACCCAAATTGACGCGGTTGCAGCGGCAGTCAGAAATGACAAAGGCGTTGATTTTACCTATCGTCTTGGCGTGATGGTAGAGACACCACGCGCGGCTTTGCGCGCTGACGAAATTGCCGTTCACTCTTCTTTTTTAAGTTTTGGAACCAATGACTTAACTCAGATGACTTACGGTTTGTCACGCGATGATGCTGGGCGTTTTATGTCGAGCTATGTGAAATTGGGTGTCTATCCAGAAGATCCGTTTCACACCCTTGATATCGAGGGCGTTGGAGAGTTGTTACAGATCGGTGCAACACGCGGTCGCAACGCGCGGCCCGACGTGGTTTTGTCGATTTGTGGCGAACACGGTGGCAGCCCCGAAGCGATTGATTTTTGTCGTAAAGCCGGTTTTGACTATGTGTCTTGTTCGCCATTTCGGGTGCCGGTGGCGCGTTTGGCAGCGGCTCAGATAGCGCTTGCCGATCGATTGGGCTCAAAGCTGTAGTGCGTCTAAATTGCTATTAAGATTGGCTGCCAGTCGCGCTTAAGGAGATTTTATATATTTAAAATGGCACTAGACGTGTGTGCTAAATTAGCTTACTGCCGCAGTCATCTGAAATATAGAGATGCTTGGAGACGCTGAATGCGTTTATATTTTGCAGTTTTTGGGATTGCCATGATGGCCTGTATGGCAAAAGCTGAGGCCCCATCCGGTGTTGTGGAGAAAATGCTGGCTTTGGAGGCAGAGGCCGTTAGTGGCTTGTCGAAAAGTCGGGTGAAAGCCTTGTTAATGAGTGCTGTTACGGCGCCGGCATTTTTGCAGAGTAAAGCGTGGTTGGCTCAGCAACCAGTGGCCACCGGTGACAAGCACTGGGCGTGCCTGGCAGAGGCGATTTATTTCGAGGCGCGCGGTGAAAGCATCAAGGGCCAGTTTGCGGTGGCAGAGGTTATTTTAAACCGTGTCGATAGCCGGTCTTTCCCCGATACAGTTTGCGGTGTGATTACGCAGGGTGGTGAAAAACGGCATGCGTGTCAGTTCAGCTATAACTGCGACGGGCGTGAAGAATATATCGAAGAGGCAGATGCCTATGAAAGGATCGGAAAAATTGCGCGGTTGATGCTGGATGGTGCGCCTCGGACGATCACCGGCGGCGCCACCTACTATCATACCCGTTCGGTCAATCCACGGTGGGCACGGCACTTTTTTAAAACCGCATCGGTCGGGTCACATTATTTTTACAGCAGCAAAATGCGGTTAACTGAAAAATAGATAAGTGCGCCCTGCCGTTTTTTGACACTTTTTTGCCGTAGATCGCTCTGTCGCTCTTGCGTATCTCAGGATACACAAGCCGCAGTGGTAGCGTTCGGGAGTGTGCAGATGACAAATGAAATTGGTCTGGCTTTTTCACATCCAATTGAGCGATCTGTTGCTTCGGGCATTTCAGTTGACGATCAGGATGTGGACCGGATTTCTCTGCGCGACCATATCGTTGAGGTGGAAATTGGCGCGTTTGAAGCCGAGCGCGGCACCACCCAGAGAATTTGTTTCAACGTGGTGGTCGAGGTGCGCTGGAATCATCAGGCGCAGGCCGATGATGTCGATCGTATCTTAAGTTATGACAAAGTGACTGAAGCGATCAGCCATGAGCTGGCTGAGGAACGGTTGAACCTGCTTGAAACCCTTGCAGAACGCGTTGCGGACCGGATATTGCTTGAACCGCAAGCCGTGCGGGCCTTTGTCAGAATAGAAAAACTTGATCGCGGTCCGGGGGCACTTGGGGTTGAAATTGTCCGCTCCCGCCGCGCTGTGCCACAGCTTGTGGCGGAAGATCTCGCGGTCGAAGACGCGCAGCCAACCGTGGTTTATCTGTCCAACGCGGCTCTTGCATCGCAGTATCTTACTGGTTGGGTTGATGCGCTCAAGGCGCGGAACAGCCCGGTAATTTTATGCGTTGGGCTGCCCGAAACAGCGCCACTGTCAACCGAAAGTGCATTGGTGCAACGGCGGATTGACCTGCTGGCAATTGAGCAGAATTGCTGGCGACTGGCGGCGCTTGATGCCAGGTGTGTTGTGGTTGCGACCCGGACCGAATTGGATTGGGGCATTAAAAACGATCAGATCAGCGTCTGGGCGCCGTCAAAAATCGTTCTGGATACGGTTGATATTCCGGCGCCAGTGCCGGGCCACAATGCGGAGTTGGCTCTGTGGCTGGGCGAAATGCTGCAGGCGGTCAAAGTTCTTGTGGTAGGTGGCCCTGTCCCAGTCTCTGCTTTGGCGCCGGTCTCTTCGTCTGTGATCGTCGCTGCTGTTGCTGTGGAAAACTCAGAAATTTGAGTACTTGCAATAGGCCGTGAGATTTCGCATTCACGGGACATGAGCGAATATTTTAGACCTCTGGTGCAAACTGGCCCTGTTCGGCCGGACACGGCTGTAACCCTCGCCGGAGGTGTGTGCTGGTTTAGTCACGTTGAATGTCTGGACCGCAACAGACCGTCCAAGGTGATATCGGCCAGTGCTGTACCCGGACCATGGTTGCAGTCATTTGGCGCGCCGCGGCAACCCATCGCGGGGCTGGCATTTGATGCACCCGTTTTGATGGGTATTTTAAACGTCACACCGGATAGCTTTTCTGACGGTGGTTGCTATGACAATCAGCAGGCGGCTTTGACGCGCGCGCAACAGATGGTGGCGCAGGGGGCGAATATTCTTGATATTGGCGGGGAATCGACGCGGCCGGGGGCGCTGGAGGTCGATGTTGATATCGAAATTGACCGTATTGCGCCGGTGATCGAAGCGGTCCGGCGGTGGCAATCTGTGCCCATTTCAATCGACACCCGAAAATCGGCCGTTGCCACTGCGGCAAAGACAGCAGGGGCAAATTTGGTCAATGACGTGTCGGGCTTTACCTTTGATCCGTCTTTGGCCGCCCTGTGCCGCGACCTTCACCTACCGGTGATCGTGATGCATGCCCAAGGGGTTCCCCAGACAATGCAAGCGGCGCCACATTATGACAATGTTGTGCTAGATGTGTATGATTTTTTGAAAAACCAAATTGATGAATTGGTCGCGCTGGGCCTTCCGCGTGGGCAGATTATCGCTGATCCCGGGATTGGCTTTGGAAAGACTTTGTCTCACAATGTTGAATTACTTAACGGGTTATCTGTGTTTCACGGCCTCGGTGTGCCGTTGATGCTGGGGGCATCGCGCAAAGGCTTTATTCGTGCTATTGGTCAGCCAGAGGATGCGAATGACCGCATGCCCGGCTCTGTGGCTGTGGGTTTGGCGGCTCTGGCGCAGGGTATTCAGATCTTGCGGGTCCATGATGTGGCCGCGACCCGACAGGCCGTCAATTTATGGCAAGCGGTTGTTTATGGAGAGTATATTGGAACGTAAATTATTTGGAACGGATGGTGTGCGGGGCACGGCGAATATTGCGCCGATGACCGCCGATATGGCGCTGCGTATTGGTGCGGCCGCGGGGCGGTATTTTCGCCGTGATAAGGCGGGTGTGCATCGGGTGGTGATTGGCAAAGATACTCGGCGCTCGGGGTACATGTTTGAAAGTGCGCTGACTGCGGGGCTGACCTCAACGGGCATGAATGTGCTGTTGCTTGGGCCGGTGCCCACCCCCGCCGTGGCGCTTTTAACGCCGTCGATGCGTGCAGATGTTGGGATCATGATCTCGGCCAGCCACAATCCACATATCGACAATGGCATCAAATTTTTTGGCCCCGACGGCTTTAAATTGTCGGATCAGGCTGAGGCGGAAATCGAAGCTCTCGTTTTTGATGGTGTCACACTTGCGGCATCTGAAAACATCGGACGCGCCAAACGGATTGACGACGGGCGCTTTCGTTATCTTGAGCGGGTGAAATCAACCTTTCCACAGGGTATGCGCCTCGATGGGCTGAAGGTGGTCATTGATTGTGCCAATGGCGCGGCTTACCGTGCAGCCCCTGATGTGCTGTGGGAAATGGGCGCTGAGGTTATTCCTGTCGGGGTCGACCCGAACGGGGCCAATATAAATGAGAACTGCGGCTCCACCCATCCCGAAATCGCCGCGGCGGCCGTGGTCGCCCATGGTGCCGACGTTGGGATTTGTCTTGATGGCGATGCGGATCGCGTGGTGATTATAGATGAGAACGGTCAGGCGGCGGACGGTGACCAGATTATGGCGCTTCTGGCTGCACGCTGGGCCGACGAAGCGCGGCTTAATCATGGCACATTGGTCGCCACGGTAATGTCTAACCTTGGTCTAGAGCGGTTTTTACAAGGTCGGGGCTTGCGGTTGGAACGTACGCCGGTCGGTGACCGTTATGTGGTGGAGGCGATGCAGCGTGGTGGCTGGAATTTGGGCGGCGAGCAATCAGGCCATATCGTTATGACCGATTATGCCACCACTGGTGATGGGTTAATGGCCGGAATGCAATTTCTGGCAGCGATGGCCTCAACAGAGCGCTCTGCCAGCGCTTTGGTGCGCAGTTTTGAGCCAGTGCCGCAACTGCTGAAAAATGTCCGGTTCGGCTTGGGTCAGGCGCCACTTGAAACTGTGGCTGTGCAAGCTGCAATCGCTAGCGCTGAGGCCGACCTTGCCGGGACAGGGCGGCTGCTGATTCGCAAGTCCGGCACCGAACCGCTGGTGCGCGTGATGGCCGAATGCGAGGATGACCATCTTTTGCAACGGGTTGTTGGGGATGTTGTCGCCGCTGTCGAGGCAGCTGTTTAAGGTTCGAATGGGGATTGACGCAGCGCGGGTGCAGGCGTAGGGCCAAGCTTGCGCGGAGGGCCGGATGGCCGCGGGCCCGCAAGGGCGCGAGGAAAGTCCGGACTCCAAAAGGCAACGGTGCCGGGTAACGCCCGGGCGGGGCAACCCGACGGAAAGCGCCACAGAAAACAAACCGCCGTCGTGCAGGGCCTTGCCTTGCAGGCTCGACGGTCAGGGTGAAACGGTGGGGTAAGAGCCCACCGGGGGGCTGGTAACAGCCGCCGCATGGCAAGCCCCACCGGGAGCAATGCCGAATAGGGACCTTGCGCGGGTTTGATCGGGTCTCCGATATCACCGCAGGCAGCCTTTGCCCAAAGGTCCGGGTTGGCAGCTAGAGGCGCGCGGGCAATCGCGCGTTTAGAGGAATGGTCATCACCGGGACGCTGTCCCGGAACAAAATCCGGCTTACAGGCCCTCCGCGCATCTTCAATCTTGAAATCCCTGTTGACTTGGGGGCAGGACCCGCTAGAAAGCGCCCTTCAAGGGAATTTTACCGGATGCGAAAATATCCGGTGCAGGAGACGACTTATGGCGAAGCCTACCACAATCAAAATCCGCCTGAACTCGACAGCGGGAACCGGACATTTTTATGTCACCAAGAAAAACGCTCGGACGATGACTGAAAAAATGACCGTGCGTAAATACGACCCGGTTGTGCGCAAGCATGTCGAATATAAAGAAGGCAAAATCAAGTAAACCCTGTTCGGGTTTGCTGAAGCCTCGTTTTGCACGGGGCGCAGATTTACAAAAACCCTGTTCGCGCATTGGTGTGGCAGGGTTTTTGTTATTTTCCCATATGTTCAAAGCTGCTTACATGGCGAGTTGCATGGGAGCTGACCTTTTCCATATTTACCCTTTCATGCCCGCAGACCCTCTATTGGGTGAGCACCTATGGGTTGCTTGCAACGCAAGTTAAAAACGGGCCTAGTACGAGCAACCGGAAACAAGAGGGGCAAGTCCATGCTTGCGGGGATCAGAATCATTGAAATAGAGGCGTTAGGGCCGGCGCCGTTTGCCGCGATGTTATTGGCGGATCTTGGCGCGGATATCATCGCAGTTCACCGTAAATCGACGGCCGAGACGCCGGACAAGGGCGCGGAGAATCTACTCGACCGTGGCAAGCGATCGATTGCGCTTGATCTCAAAGACCCGAAAGATACGAAAATTCTAAAGCGCTTGTTGAAAACGGCTGACGGGCTCATCGAAGGCTTTCGCCCCGGGGTGATGGAGCGTTTGGGGTTGGGCCCCAAGGACTGTCATCAGATGCGTCCACAACTGGTCTATGGGCGCATGACGGGTTGGGGACAAACTGGTCCCAAAGCAACTCAGGCCGGCCATGATCTGAATTATATTGGTCTGTCTGGTGCGCTTTGGTATGCATCTGCACCGGGCGATATACCAATTGCGCCGGCAACATTGGTGGGTGATATTGGCGGTGGTGCAATGTATTTGACTGTCGGCATGTTGGCGGGACTGCTTAAAGCCCGCGACACTGGCGTGGGATGCGTGGTTGACGCGGCGATCGTTGACGGTTCGGCGCATATGATGAACCTGTTGATGTCCCTGCGTGCCAGTGGTGGTTTTCAGACCACGCGCGGCCAAAGTCTGTTGGACGGGCCGCATTGGTCACGTGTTTATTGCTGTGGTGACGACGGGTATTTTACTGTGCAGGCGCTCGAGCCCAAGTTTTATGCGCAGTTTCTAGATCTTATGGGGCTTGCTGGCGATGTGGATTTCGCCGATCAGTTCGATCAAACGCGTTGGCCTGTTTTGACCAGCCGTCTGGCGCAGATTTTTGCCGCCAAACCCCGCGCGCATTGGACAGCGATTTTTGCAGGCTCGGATGCCTGTGCTGGACCGGTGCTGAATCCTGAAGAGGCGTCAGTAGAGCCGCATATGCAGGCACGCGGGGTTTGGTCTTCGCCTGAGGGGCGATTGCAGGCTGTGGCGGCACCGCGTTTTGACGGTGCAAATCCTTTGCCGCCACCGCCAAGTCCCCGGCGCGACCAGCACAGGTGCAGTATTCTCGACGAGCTTGAGCAGCTTGAAAGACCTGGGCCATGAGGGATTTTGAGACGCTTGATTCGCTTCTGGCTCAGCGCCATTCCTGCCGGGCTTTTTTAAACCGGACGGTTGAGCGGGCTTTGGTGGAGCGCGTGGTTGAGACCGCGCAAAAAGTGCCCAGCTGGTGTAATTCGCAACCCTGGCAGCTGATCGTGTTAAGTCATGCTGAAACCAACCGATTGCGCGACCGATTTGCAGCGGTGGATGCGGCGACACCCAACCCAGACGTGACGTTCCCAGAACGCTATGTCGGGGCGTATAAGATGCGGCGCTCGGAATGTGGTTGGCAGCTTTACGATGCGGTGGGTGTTGAAAAGGGCGACAGGGTCGCCTCTGAGCAGCAGACGATGGAAAACTATCGGTTTTTTGGGGCCCCGCATGTGGCTTTTGTCACCAGTCCGGCGGCGCTTGGGGCCTATGGTATTTTGGATTGTGGGGCCTTTGTTACTGGTTTTATGTTGGCGGCGCAGGCGCTGGGGCTGGCCTCAATCGCACAGGCGGCACTGGCCGGTCATGCGTCTTTGGTGCGCGACGCGCTTAAAGTGCCCGAGGATCGTCAAATCTTATGCGGGATATCATTTGGCTATAGCGATACGGCCCATCCCGCCAACAGTTTTCGCACAACGCGCGCCGCAGTAGATGAGGTGATGGACTGGCGGGAGGCATAATCAACATTGCGCCGGCTTGGCAATTGCTTATTCGAATGTGATCGGCACCAGTACTTCGGGCTCGATCACATCGACCTCGGGCAGGGAGGCGATCAGTACCTCTGCTGATTGCTCTAAAAGCGGCATGGTGCGGTAATGGCACGGAATGACGGTTTTAAAGTTGAAAAACGTCTTGGCCGCATAGGCCGCACGCCGCATATCCATGGTGAAATGCCCACCAGCGCACAGGATGCCGATATCGGGGGCGTGCAGATCGTTGAACACTCTCATATCCGCCATTACGTCAGTATCGCCCGAGACATAGATCGTGTGCCCAGCACCTTCGATCATAAATCCGCATTCAGTACCGACAAAGCGCGGCCCCTCGGGGGTGGACATGCTGGACGAATGCACCGCGTGCACCATGGTGATGGCAACTCCGTCCAGATCTACGGTTCCACCCTTGTTAAAGCCTGTGGTCTGAACGCCCTCTGTGTCGTTCCAAAAGCCCATCAAATCATATTGGCCAAGGATAGGGATGCCCAATCTGCGTGCCAGCGATAATGTATCGACGCTGTGATCGGCATGGCCATGGGTGATCAGAATATGCGTCGCCCCGGTGACGGCGCTATGATGCAACGCTTGTGGCAGCATAGGGTTGCCGCTGAGCCACGGATCAATCAACAGCACTTTGCCGGCAATTTCAATTCGAAACGAGCCATGCCCCAGCCAGATAATCTGCATTTTGTCCGCCTCTGGTTTCTAATACCTTTGAATGCGTAAAGGCTAAAATGGATTGAATGCTTTGCCAAGTTGATTTTGACCTGTGTTCGGCCCGCGTCCTGCCGGTGCTCGACCCGAGGTTGACCTATATGTGGCCCAGGTCCAGCTTGTAACTGGCTTGTCTTTTCGCCTGCATTTGGCCCATATTTTTCGTGTATAAAACCCGTGTGCCGGTTGGATGTCATCAGCGGGTTGCGCATTTTGCCGTGTTTTTGGCATCTGGCCTGCCGCGACCTGCCGAGGCCTAAGAGAGTGGTTAAAGCAAGATGGGATTGTGGGCGATCTTGAAGTTTATGGATTATCGATGCCAGATGCTTGCGAAGCAGGGCGCGGGTCGCTAAACCAAACCTAAATTGCAAGTGGAGAGCCGGATGGCGATTGATACTGAGACCGCCGCACGCGTGGCCAAACTGGCCCGGATCAAAGTTGAGGACAGCGACCTGCCGGCGCTGGCAGGCGAGTTTAACGCCATTTTGGGTTTTATTGAACAACTCAACGAAGTTGATGTGTCCGGTATAGAGCCGATGACATCGGTCACGCCGATGCGGTTGAAACGGCGGGTCGACGCGGTCACAGACGGAGACCAGCAAGATAAGATCAGGGCCAATGCCCCCGATTTCCGCGAAGGATTTTTTGCCGTGCCGAAGGTGGTTGAATAATGTCTGATCTGAATGCTCTTACTCTTGCCGGTGCGCGCGACAAACTGGTCGCCAAAGAGATCACCAGCGTCGAGCTGACTGAAGCTTGCCTGGCTGCCATTGAGGGTTCTGACAGCCTGAACGCTTTTGTGCATAAAACCCCCGAGATCGCGCTTGATCAGGCACGGGCTGCCGATCAACGTCTGGCCAAGGGATCGCAACAAGATCCGGCACCTGCGCTATGCGGGCTGCCTTTGGGTATCAAGGATTTGTTCTGTACCAAGGGCGTGCCCAGCCAAGCGGCCAGTGCCATTTTGAAAGGCTTTAAGCCGGAATACGAATCCACCGTCAGTCAGAACCTGCTGGATGCAGGGGCGGTGATGCTGGGCAAGTTGAACATGGACGAATTTGCCATGGGCAGTTCGAACGAAACATCGGTGTATGGTGATACGGTCAACCCGTGGAAAGTTGATGACCGGCGTCTCACACCAGGGGGGTCGTCGGGTGGTTCGGCTGGCGCGGTGGCAGCCGATCTATGCCTTGCGGCGACTGGCACTGATACCGGTGGATCGATCCGCCAACCGGCGGCCTTTACCGGCACTGTGGGGATCAAGCCGACCTATGGGCGCTGTTCACGTTGGGGTATTGTGGCCTTTGCCAGCTCGCTGGATCAGGCGGGGCCGATCACCAAATCGGTGCGCGATGCAGCAATTATGCTTGAGGCGATGTGTGGTCATGACCCCAAAGATAGCACCAGTTCCGAATTGCCGGTGCCAAACTTTGAGGCATTACTGACCGGCGATATTCGCGGTCAAAAAATTGGTATCCCGAAAGAATACCGGATGGATGGGATGCCTGATGAAATCGAAGCGCTGTGGCGGGATGGGGCGGCAAAGCTGGCCGATGCCGGGGCGGAAATGGTTGATATCAGCCTGCCACACACAAAGTACGCCCTGCCGGCCTATTATGTGATCGCACCGGCTGAGGCGTCTTCAAATTTAGCCCGCTACGATGGAGTGCGCTATGGTCATCGCGCCACTTTGGATGCGGGGGATGGCATTACCGAGATGTATGAAAAAACCCGCGCCGAGGGTTTTGGCGCTGAGGTGCAGCGTCGGGTTATGGTGGGCACCTATGTTTTGTCGGCGGGCTTTTATGATGCTTATTACAACCGGGCCCGCAAGGTGCGTGCGTTGATCAAGCAAGACTTCGATACGGTTTTTGCCGCCGGCGTCGACGCGATTCTCGCGCCGACCACGCCTTCGGCCGCTTTTGGTCTCGGAGAGATGCAAAACGCTGATCCGTTACAGATGTATCTCAATGACGTGTTCACGGTCACGGTCAATCTGGCGGGCCTACCGGGCGTTTCGGTGCCAGCAGGGCTGGATGCACAGGGACTGCCGCTGGGATTGCAATTGATCGGGCGCCCTTGGGAAGAAGGCGATTTGCTGAATTGTGCGCTTGCGTTAGAGCGTGCCGTAGGGTTCTCACAAAAACCTAACAAATGGTGGTAGGCGGCAGATGCAGACATATAAAAGAGTGAAAATAGCACCTTATCTCTTGATCGGCGGGCTGGCTGCGCTGGGTTTGTCGGGGTGTATGCCCGGTTTGCCAAACGGGTTGATGAACAAAACGGCGCCTGTGGCAGGCAAGGCGCGGACCGGAGGTTCGGCCGTTGTGCCCAATACCGCACCGTTGTCTGCGATCGACGCACAGGCGCTGCCCAACGCGGATGGCAGCAATGTTGCGGCGTTGGCCGCAGAGGCTGCCAGAAAAATACAAGGTGGACCTGCGGCGGCGCAAATAAATATGACAGGCTCTAGTTTGACTTCGGACCCGGTCGCAACCGCTGCTGAAGGCGGGGGTGGGACCTCTTTGTCCGACGAAAACGACTTTGAGGCTGTCAGCAACCGACAATCTATTGAGAGTGACGCTGAGCGGTTGGCACGCAACAGCGCCTCTTACGAGGTGATCGAGCCGGGCGCGTTGCCGACGCGGGGGGCGGCCAAAACTGTCAATATTGTCGAATATGCCCTGTCGAGCGATAATATGCTGGGCAGTCCGGTTTATTCGCGGTTTCCGATCGGCGGACAATCGCGGTTTTTGCGAAACTGTGACAAATACCCGTCTTCTGACATGGCGCAGATTGCGTTTTTAGAACGGGGCGGTCCCAAGCGGGATGCGTTGGGACTTGATCCTGACGGCGACGGGTTTGCCTGTTACTGGGATCCGGCGCCTTTCCGCCAGGCCGTCAGTAACTAGGGAAGGCTTGGGTGGTCGTGATACCACATTGGCACCCTTCGCAAAATTATGGACCACGCAAACAAGGCGGGCATCCGCGACTGATCGTGTTGCATTACACAGCGATGGACACCACGGAGGCAGCCCTGCAGCGCCTGTGCGATCCGCAACATGAGGTCTCGGCGCATTACCTGATCTCACCCAACGGCATTATCTGGCAGATGGTCGATGAGGCACAGCGCGCTTGGCACGCCGGCGCGGGATGCTGGCGCGAGATCAAAGATGTGAATTCATATTCTATCGGGATTGAGCTGGCCAATCGCGGCGATCATCCGTTCGCAGAGGCGCAGATGACGGCGCTTGAGGGTTTGTTGCGGGGCGTCATGGCGCGCTGGTCATTAACCGCGTCTTCGGTCATCGCCCATTCTGATCTGGCGATTGGCCGTAAATATGATCCCGGCGCGCGATTTGACTGGCAGCGCTTAGCCCGTCAGGGCCTCGCGGTGTGGCCTGGCCCTGCCAAGGGGGGCGATTTTTTAGAAGACACGGCGGCCTTTGGGTACCAGATGCCGGCGGACGATGCGCAGGCGGCCGCCGCGTTATTATATGCGTTTAGGTTGCGGTTCCGGCCCATGGCGCGGGGGCCTTTAGACGCGGATGATCGTGCGCTTGCCGCAGGTTTGAAAGGGCTGGGTGATACCAGTAGTGCAGGCTAGGCGCGACCAAACAGCCGCTTGAGGGCACCGTATTGGCTCAGGCCGACGCCGCATAGGATTAAGATTAAGGCGATGAACAAGCTGTTGTGCACTGGCTCACCCAGCACCAGAATTCCAAGAATGACCGACCACATCGGCACTTGATAATTGGTCAAGCTCATAAAGACAGGGCCGGCGCTGCGGATCAGCAACACCCGTATCAAATTTGCACCTGCAGTTGGTACCAAGCCTAAAAAGGCCAAAATAATGAGGGTCTGTTTGGTGGGTAGGGAGGGCGGCCCCTCGACCGCAAAGGCCACAGAGACGACAAACACCGCGCCGATGATCAGGGTGACCGCTGAAAGCCCGATTGCATCAATGGCCGGCAAACGGCGCATGATCACCGAACTGATTGCATAGCAGCTTGCGGCCAGCAGGCAGGCGATCTGCCCCAACCATTCAAAGGGCGCGCCGGTCGCGACAAAACTCTGCTGCCCCAGCAAGACTACAACCCCGAAAAACCCTATGATAAAACCCAGAAGTCGGCGTGGGGTGATCCGTTCTCCCGGAATAAGAAAATGCGACAGCGGCAGAACGATCAATGCAACCGAGGCCATGGAGACACCGGCGAACGCCGAGGTGACATACTGCTGGCCCCAGCTGAGCAGTTGAAATGGTACCGCTGTGCTGAGCAGGCCTACGGCAAAAAGCCCGGGCCAATCGCGGTCGGGTCCCAGGTGGAATCGCCAGCCACGCAGACCCCAGATGGCGCTGGTCAGCAGTGCGGCAAAAGTTATCCGTCCGGCCGCGAGCCAGAACGGTGTGATGCCCTCAAGTGCCACTTCAATCACTAAAAATGTGCTGCCCCAAATTAGCCCAAGCACCGCCACCATTCCCCAGCTTTTTGCCGTGATATCAACAGACGGTTGCAATTTTAATTCCTTTGTAAAGGGCGGGGATGGGTGCAGGGCGCAGGCAGGCCGGCGCCGTGGGTGTTGTGTGATAGGTACATGGGGAATTGAATGGAATATCTATGTTTCTCACCCTCAGGTCTGTCATCTGATGGGCTGTTATCTTACGGTTTGGCATCTGCTTGTTCGTCACGCCCCCGCAGTTGTAAAATGCAGGGGCGTGAGGGGCTTTAATTCTTTTCTTTGTCGACCATTTTTCCAGCCGAAATCCACGGCATCATGCCGCGCAGTGTCTCGCCGGTGGCTTCGATCTGGTGGGCATCATTGATACGGCGGGTGGCTTTGAACGACGGCTGACCAACGGCGTTTTCAAGCATGAAGTCTCGCACGAACTTACCATTTTGAATGTCAGTGAGAACCGCTTTCATTTTTGCCTTAGTCTCATCGTAGGGCAGGATGCGTGGTCCGCTGACGTATTCGCCATATTCTGCAGTGTTCGAAATCGAGTAGTTCATGTTGGCGATGCCGCCTTCATAGATCAGGTCAACGATAAGCTTGACCTCGTGTAGACACTCGAAATAGGCCATTTCTGGTGCATAACCGGCCTCGACCAACGTCTCAAATCCCATCCGGATCAATTCAACCAGACCACCGCAAAGCACGGCCTGTTCGCCGAACAGATCGGTCTCGCATTCCTCGCGGAAATTGGTCTCGATGATGCCCGAGCGTCCGCCACCGATAGCAGAGCAATAGCTCAGACCAATTTCCAGCGCGCGGCCGGTTGCGTCTTTGTCGACAGCTACCAGGCAGGGCACGCCGCCGCCCTTGGTGTATTCGCCGCGTACAGTATGGCCCGGACCTTTGGGAGCCATCATGATCACATCGATACCGGACTTTGGTTCGATCAGACCAAAATGTACGTTCAGACCATGGGCAAAGGCAATCGCAGCACCTTCGCGAATATTGTCATGAACATATTTTTTATAGGTGTCGGCCTGCAGCTCATCGGGCATGGTGAACATGATAAGATCACACCAAGCGGCGGCTTCGGCAATGCCCATCACCTTAAGACCTTCGGCTTCGGCTTTCTTGGCAGAGGCCGAGCCTTCGCGCAGCGCAACAACAAGGTTTTTCGCACCGCTGTCACGCAGGTTCAGCGCATGGGCATGGCCTTGTGAGCCATAGCCGAGGATAGCCACTTTGGTGTCTTTGATCAGATTAATATCGCAATCGCGGTCATAGTAAACGCGCATGATTTTGCTCCCTATTTTTATTGTGAGGTCTTTAATGATGTCTCTAAAATAAAGATTTACCGTGTATATGTGTTTTTAATTTAGTCATATTTTTCTATTAATGATTATTTTCATTCTGTAATTTTATGTATATGATAAAATTTATGCTTGATGATCTTGAACGCCGTATACTGCGCCATCTTCAGATTGATCCCGCCCGGTCGGTTGCAGCGCTGGCTGAGGCTGCCAATACCACCTCTGCGGTCTGCGCCCGACGTCTTGCGCGCATGAAACAAAACGGGGTGATCTTGGGTCAGGAGGCGGTGATTGACTGGCGGGTTCTGGGCTATGAGGTTGAGGTAAGTTTGCGGGTGAGTTTGGATAAGACCCAAACCCGGGCGTTTGATGATTTTATCACTGCGGCGCGCCTTGTGCCCGAGGTGATCGAGATCCAGACTTTTCTTGGGCGCGTCGATGTTAGGCTTTCGGTGATCGCTCGGGATATGGCCCATTATCAACATCTGTATCGGACACGGGTTCTTACCCTGCCACACATTTCAGATATCGAGACTTTAATGCAGGTGGCGCTGATCAAATCACAAGAAATGCTGCCGATATGATTGAACTTGATGATCTTGATCGCAACCTGCTGATAGCACTGCGCAGCGACTGTACGCAGGCGATTGGCGCTTTAGCACGAGAGCTAGGGGTGTCGCAACCGGTGGCGTGGCGGCGGGTCAAGCGGCTGTACGATCTGGGGGTGATCAAGGCGCGGCGGGTGCACTTGGATCACGAAAAACTGGGATTTGGGGTGACGGTGTTTCTTGGGATTAAGCTGGCCGCCAAAGGCCGAGTCAGCCTTGAAGATTTTGAACGTGCGGTTAAGGCAATTCCCGAAGTGCAAATAGTGGAACATGTCTTAGGGCTTTATGATTACCGGCTGCGTGTTGTGGCGCGCGATATCTCTGATTTTGAAAGAATTTTACGGCGAAGGGTGATGACCCTGCCAGGGGTGGGGGACGTTGAGGCCAACGTACTTTTATCTGAAGAACGCCGCCTAGGCCCCTTGGGTCAGACTGATAATGTGTATACAAAAGTAGACCGTGCAATCCCTCTTGGCGCTGGGTAGTGCTGAGCAAACAAAACGGAGATTTGGCTCATGGCTGCCTTACTTGATCATGTCGACCCCGATGGACTTCTTGAATTTTCAGTGGTTTTCACAGACCGCTCTCTCAACCATATGTCTGCGTCGTTCAAGCAGGTGATGATCGATATATCAGACATGCTGAAACAGGTATATTGCGCCGATGCCATTGCCATTGTGCCCGGAGGCGGGACATTCGGGATGGAGGCTGTGGCGCGGCAGTTTGGCCGAGACGCCAAGGTCATGGTGGTTCGCAACGGGTGGTTTTCATATCGGTGGAGCCAAATTTTTGAAGCTGGCGGATTTACGTCTGACACCCATGTGATCAAGGCGCGGCAAAGTGATAATGGCGCGCAGGCGGCGTTTTCTCCAGCGCCGATTGACACTGTGGTGGCGCAAATTCGGGCCGACAAGCCGGATGTGGTGTTTGCCCCGCATGTTGAAACCTCGGCAGGAGTGATTTTACCAGACGCCTATATTACCGCTCTTGCGGCGGCGGCCCATGAAGTCGGGGCGCTGCTGGTGCTGGATTGTATTGCCTCGGGGTGTGCATGGGTCGACATGCGCGCTACTGGCGTTGATGTGTTGATCTCAGCGCCGCAAAAGGGTTGGTCGGCTTCGCCCTGTGCTGGTTTGGTGATGATGTCTGCACGGGCTGTTGCCCGGCTTGAACACTCTAAATCTGACAGTTTCGCAATTGATTTGAAAAAATGGCATGGCATTATGCAAATATATGAAAACGGTGGGCAAGCCTATCACGCCACGATGCCGACCGATGCGCTGCGCGCCTTCCGAGACACTATGGTTGAGACCCGTGATTATGGCTTTGAGCGCCTGTGTACTGCGCAGTGGGAACTGGGGGATGGTGTGCGGGCGATGCTGGCAAGCAAAGGCATCCGTTCCGTCGCGGCCGAAGGCTTTGGCGCGCCGGGGGTGGTGGTAAGTTATACCGACGATCCGGCAATTCAGAACGGCAGCAAATTTGCCGCCCAAGGCATGCAGATCGCTGCCGGAGTGCCCTTGCAATGCGACGAGCCCGAGGGGTTTTCAACCTTCCGGTTGGGTCTGTTCGGTCTCGATAAGTTGTATAACGTTGAAGCCACTCTGGCGCGCTTGAAAAAGGTGCTTGATACGGTGCTATAGAGAGACGTTTCTATAAAGAGACGGTGCGATAAAGAGGCTGTACTGTAAGTCAAATGGGCTATCCGCTTTTAGGCAGGCCGAGACCAAGTTGCATCACAGATTTTCGCAAAGGTGCGATGCCGTGCAGCCCTTTTAAAGCTGCTGCGCGAGTATCGCGCAGGAACGGTACAGATAGCATTGAGGTGCGGTTCAACATCTCGATCCCCACGGCACGGGCGCGAATATCGGTGATCCGGGCGCGATGATACGCGTCAAGCATGGCGACGTCTCCCAAACCATCTGGTCTGGCTTGGGCCAGGTGCAACAGGCATTGAACATCTTTCAGGCTGGTATTCAGCCCCTGTGCGCCAATAGGGGGCATGACATGGGCAGCTTCCGCTGCCAGTGCCAGCCGCTCGCCGCAGAGCCGTTCGGCGGTCTGGCTAATGATTGGCCATAGGGTTTTGCGAGAAGCCAGTGTCAGTGGGCCCAATAAGCCGTAAGAGCGCTCGGTCATTGCAGTCTCAAAAGCAGGCACCGCCATTTGATCCAGCGCATTGGCTTTGGCGCTTGTTTCCATCCAAACCACTGCCGACGAAGGTTGACCCTGCCAATTGGGAAGGGGAACCAAGGTGAAAGGGCCGCCGCTGCGGTGAATTTCGGTTGAGACGTTGTTGTGTTCTAGCGGGTGGGTGACCGCAAATGCCAGGGCTTTCTGGCCGTACCGGCTGGTTTTGACTGCGATCCCTGCGGCACGGCGCATTGCTGA
>DDEJ01000146.1:927-12696 GCA_002336405.1 Rhodobacteraceae bacterium UBA1957 | reverse complement strand
GCTGAAGGTGACATGTGCCTCTTTGAGACGGGTAAACAGCCCGGCGCTGGCAATCCCGCTGCGCAGTGTCACATTTGGCAGCTGGTGCAAGGCACCAAGTATTTCGCGCCGCAGCAGCCAGTTGGGTAGGTTCCAGCCAAATGGCAGTTCGGAGATATCGCGCGCCTCGAACCGTTTGGTGACCCGTGTTGCCTTATCACTACCGCCAGCATCCATGATCTGCATCACCTCAAGCGGGGTGGCATGTGCCGAAAGATGATCCCACAGCCCTAGAGATAACATGAAATCGCGGGCGGGCTGTAAAAACGCAGTGCTGCGCAGATCTGCGCCGGGTTTGTCCCGCTCTGTGACAGGCGGGGCAGGGTCAACGCAAAGCACATCAAACCCTGCAGTGCCAAAGGCGACAGCGGTGACCAGTCCGGCCAAGCCTGCGCCTGAAATAATAATGTCAAAATGGTCCTGCATCATGCCTGCTCCCTTACAGCAAAAGTTAGCGCGGTCAGGTGGTCCGGTCGAAGCGTCATCCTGTCTCAGACCAAAAGTTCAAGAAACTGCCGTAAATTATTGGTGTGATGCTGCAGATAGGGGGCGGTGACTGGTGCCGGTGCGACATGAATGGTTTGCATCCCCAAACTGTGAGGGACCTGTAGATTGCGAGCTTCATCTTCGAACATGGCCGCTTGCCGGGGTTGAATGCCATCAAGCGCAAATATTGTCTCAAAAGCTTCCAGCTCGGGTTTAGGCAGAAAGTTGGCCTCCTCGACGCCATAGACAGCCTCAAACACCTGATCAAGGCCCCGCGCCGCCAGCACCTGACGGGCATAGGGCGCGGTGCCATTGGTATAAACTATTTTGCGCCCGGGCAGGGTGTCAATGGCCGAAGCCAGAGCTGGATCTTTGTTCAGATGCGACAGGTCGATATCATGCACGTCAAACAGATAAGGCCCGGGGTCGACATTATGTTCGCGCATCAAGCCGGCCAAGGTTGTGCCGTAATCGCGCCAATAGTCCCGACGCAACTGGTCTGCAGTGGTTTGATCAACCCCTAGCGAGGCCATGACATAGGCTGACATTTTGACTTCGATCTGGTCAAACAACCGCGCCTCGGGCGGGTAGAGTGTGTTGTCTAGATCAAAGACCCACTGCGTGACATGGCAAAAACTGTTTTTTAGCATTCTTAAAACTTAGCGTGTTCCCGTCTGCTGCACAATGGTGGGTAAGGCTTGCCGGGTGGGTTAAGACAAGTCTAGAATGGTCTGAGTAATCGCCGGAGATAGCGCAGATGACGACACTTAACAAAATGCCGCAAAAAGATGCTTATAAATTGGTTTTGGATGCAATAGACGGCGGGATTTTCAAGCCCGGGGATAGATTGGTTGAAAGTGATCTCGCAGAGCGGTTTGGCGTCTCTCGCACACCGATTCGGGAGGCATTGCAACGGTTACAGACGCAGTCGCTTTTGGCGCGTGATGGCCGCAGCCTGATCGTCGCGACATTGAACCACAATCAGATGACAGAGCTCTATGCGGTTCGCGCTGAGTTAGAGGCGCTGGCGGCGCGATTGGCGGCCCGGCATGCCACCAGTGAAGAGGTGCGGGTCCTGCGCGATATGGTGATTGAAGATCGCGGGCTGATTGGTGATCCGTCGGCTTTGTCATTGGCCAACCGACGGTTTCACAAACAGATACATCTGGCGTCGCACAACCGATATTTGGTGCAACAACTGGATTTGGTACATCGCACTATGGCGTTGATGGCCACCACGTCATTGGCGGTAAAGGGGCGAAGTGAAACGGCACTTGACGAGCATCAGGCGATTGTCGAAGCGATTGAGATGCGTGATGAAGATCGGGCATTTGGGGCGTTGAAAAATCATATTTCCGCTGCGTTTGTCACTCGATTGAAGATTGACTCACTAGCGGGCGCATCGCCGTAGTTTTACGCGTTTCTAGTGAATGGCCATGGGCGGTTTTATCCCAGAAATACGGGTCGAAAATCATTTCGTAAGCGGCCTTGAAAGCAGCCAGAGTTCCCAAGTGAAAATACAGCCATAGGGTTGGTGTATAGCGCCCAAGGCCCCGGTGGCGCGTTTTGCTCAACGCAAACAGACTGATGATAATATCTGCCCCAATTATGGTTAAAAAAAAGCTGATCACGGCTTGCGCGGCATTTGGTCCCAGCAAGGGCAGAATGGGATGTGGCAGGCCGAAGGGAATAATCCAAAAAGACCAAAGAACTGGTGCAAGTATGAATTGGCTAAGGCTGGCTAAAAATATAATCTGGAAACCAACAAATCTGCGCAATCCAAGTTGTTGAAGTAACAATTTTGGAGACCGCATATGTACCCTGTAGGTCATCATATATCCCTTCAACCAGCGTGATCTCTGTCGGACCCACGGCCAAATCTGATTGTTGGCCTCCTCATAGGTGGTGCTGGATAACATTTCTGTTTGGTACCCATGGCGGGCAAGCCGTATCCCCAGATCAGCATCCTCAGTGACGTTGTGGGCATCCCACCCGCCTACATCTATTAACGCCGAGCGCCGCAAAAACACCGTTGTACCACCAAGGGGAATAGCAAACCCCAATCGTATCAAACCGGGCAGAATTAGTCTGAACCAAACGGCGTATTCGATGGTGAAACATTTTGTGAGCCAGTTAGTTTTACTATTGTAAATGTCCAATGTACCCTGAAGGCAGGCGACCTTTTTTGGTGCTGAGGCAAATCGCGCGACGGCCAAGTCGATTTGATCTGTGTCGGGTTTGTCTTCAGCATCATAGACTGCGATAATTTCGCCA
The DNA here is from genome assembly GCA_002336405.1 of Rhodobacteraceae bacterium UBA1957. GTDB lineage: Bacteria > Pseudomonadota > Alphaproteobacteria > Rhodobacterales > Rhodobacteraceae > CPC320. The sequence continues at coordinate 9,897 of DDEJ01000146.1, read as the reverse complement.
GTACAAAACCCCAACCCATAATTAAGCGCGCGGGGCTTTGTCATGATCGGACCAGCTGGCAAGATGTGAACTGTTATTATATTGGTCAATTTAAGGCGGTCCAACTCGTTCAGGGTGGCCGTATCGCCCTCTTCGATCATCAGCAAAACTTCTATTAGGGCCTTGGGATAGCGCAGGCGTGCAATCTGTCGCAACAGTTGTTCGACCATTTCGGTCTCGCGATACAGCGCAACAATGATTGATACCCGCGTCATACTGCCTTTGAAGATTGGCGCAGTCGACGGCGTGTGCTCAGCCTTGGCAACCGGCTTTGGTGGCGTGTCGAGCGGCGAGGGCGTTCGTCTTGAGAGGGCGGCGCTGATCTTGAGAAGGTGAGTGCTGCTCAATGCGGCACAGGCCCAGAGGACGATGCTCAGAAAGACAAGATTGGGCGTAAAAGCGAGGCTAAGCCCACAGGCTGAGGCGACTGCCATACTTTTCATGCCGCCCCAATTGACTGGACTTTGGTGGCGATAGCTTTCCAGCTCGGGTACAAGTGTTTCTGCCTTTTGGCGGTACTCTGTGCTGTGTCTTTTGATAAGTTCGGAATAAATCGTCTCTTTCGAACAAAGCGCCATCTTCGTGCAGCGGGCAAGCTCGGGGTATGCTGACATGTTTGCACAAAAGTGATCGGGATCACAGGTGGCTATCAGAACGGATTGCCCCTGCTTTTTCCATGGAATAATACCGTGATTGCGACAAAAACTTGCCGTCAACAAATTTGCTAGGGCTGGATCCGGGCGACTGTCTTTGCTTTGAATACGCTGCACGCCGTATTTCATTGACTGAGCGGCCAACAATTGGTCAGAGCTGATTATATTTTCAGCGATTAGAATGCGGTCCAACGGAGCGAGTGAAGATTTTTGCAGCGTCTGAGCAAACTTCAGATCATCGGCGGTTATGTAATTAAAGCTCAGTAAGATTGACCCTAACGGTGCATTGAGATGTCTGCTTTCTGAGCCTACCTTTGTAGGTACAGCCTGAGCTGGTATTCGTTTTTGTGAAACTGCCATTTCTAAAATCCTCATAATAGGATGCTTTAGAAATGGGTGTGGTGTGTTAAGTTTTGGTTAATCGTAGTGGATTAGGTGAGTTTTAATGGCATTACGCACACATAGAAGCCGCGAAACGTTCAAACAAGTAGAAACTGTCTTGTGGTCCTGGGCTTGCCTCGGGGTGATGCTGAACCGAAAAAACAGCTCTATTGCGCAGTCTCAGACCACAGTTGGAGCCATCGAACAGCGACACATGGGTTTCGACCACATCGTCGGGTAGAGTTTGGCTGTCAACGGCAAAGCCGTGATTCATAGACGTGATTTCGACCTTGCCACTATCGAGATCTTTGACCGGATGGTTCGCGCCGTGGTGGCCATGGTTCATTTTGATAGTCTGGGCCCCAAGGGCCAGCGCCAGCATTTGATGTCCAAGACAAATTCCAAAGATTGGCAGATCGGTAGTGTCAAGAATCTGCTGGATCATCGGCACGGCATACGTGCCGGTTGCTGCAGGATCACCGGGCCCGTTTGATAAAAATACCCCGTCGGGCTTATGGGCCAGCACCTCCTCTGCAGTGGCAGTGGCCGGTAATACGGTGACGTCACAGCCAGCGCTGGCGAGGCAACGCAAAATATTGCGTTTTGCGCCGTAGTCCAAGGCTACAACGCGATGCTTTGGCTCTTTCTGGGGGGCATAACCCTCAGGCCAAGCCCAGCGTAATTCATTCCAACGATAAGGTTGCGCACAAGTCACGTCTCTCGCTAGATCTATGCCTTCTAGCCCAGCAAAAGCCCTTGCCTTATCGACGAGGTCTGCAGTGTCGAACTTTCCATCCGGGTCGTAGGCCAAAGCGACATGAGGCGCGCCCTGTTGGCGGATTGCGCGGGTTAGACGTCGCGTGTCAATGCCGCCGATTGCGACACGGCCCCGCTTTGCCAGCCAGTCGGACAACTGTTCTGCCGCGCGCCAGTTACTGGCAGCGGTCGGGCTCCACTTTACCACCATACCTTCTGCCACGGGTTCGCCGGTTTCGTCATCCTCAGGGTTGACCCCCACATTGCCAATATGCGGAAATGTAAACGTGATCACCTGCCCTGCATAGGACGGGTCGGTCATAATCTCCTGATACCCGGTCATTGCGGTATTAAAGCATAATTCTGCCACTCTTATGCCGGGTGCGCCAAAACCGACACCATAGAAAAACGTCCCGTCTGCAAGTGCGAGGCAGGCTGTAGGGTGCGGGCTTTTCGGCATTGTGCGCTCTCCAGTAAAAGTTGCTGGACACTAGGTCGGTGCCGCACCTTGGTCAAGGTACGCGCAGGTATCTGCGGGGCAAACAATTGCCTTTGATTACCGATCTGGTTGCTTTGGGCCCACGATTTGGCTAGCGTCCGCAATGAACATATCGAACGGAGTGATTACAGTGGCTGATTTACGCGAAAGAGTGGTGACTGCGGTCAAGCACGCGATGAAGCAGAAAGCTGCGATTCGGCTGGCGACATTGCGGCTGATTAATGCCGCGATCAAAGATAAAGAAATTGCGACCCGGGTGAATGGCGAGACACAGGCAATATCAGAAGCAGATATTCTTGCGATTATGGGGAAGATGGTCAAACAGCGGTTAGAGAGCGCGCGCGCTTACGAAGAGGCTGGTCGTTTGGACTTATCCGAACGTGAAAGGGCAGAAATCGAGATTATTGAAGAGTTTTTGCCCCAACAACTTACCGATGCGGAAGTTGAGGCTGCGATTTCTGAAGCGATCACTGAAACCGCAGCGGCCTCGATTCGCGATATGGGCCGGGTGATGGGGGTGTTGAAAGCGGCCTACACCGGACAAATGGATTTTGCCAGCGTGGGTCCGATAATCAAACAGCGTTTGTGCGCGCCCTCATCAGGGTAAAACCAAAAGCCACAGGCTGATTGTGAAAATGCTTAAGGCGGTTCCCAGCAGCACCGAAGAGGCGGCCACTCGACGGGCGCGCCCATACATATTGGCAAAAACATAGCCATTGACCCCCGTCGGCATCGCCGCTGTGATCACCGCCGAGCGAAAGGCTGGCGCTGACAAGTCGTGGTAGGTGCCTAGTAACCACACGATGGCGGGATGTAGCAAAAGTGAAATACCACACACAAAGCCGATCGTGCGCAGATCGCCATCGGGGCGGTACTTGAACAACACCCCGCCCATGCCGAACAGGGCGGCGGGCAGGGCGGCGCGCACCACCATGTCAAGCGCGTCGGTAAGCGCAACCGGCAGGGTTATGTCACTAAAGTTGACCACAAAGCCCAGAACTATGCCGATAATTAAGGCGTTTTGAAACATCGCTCGCAGGACGGTTATGCTGAGTTGTGCGGGTGATTTTTCACGGTTGCGAACCACCTCCATCACGGTGATGCCCAATCCGTAGCAAAACGGGGAATGCAGCGCGACCAGAGCATAATTATGGGTCAGGGCGTCGGACCCATAGGCGCGTTCTGTAATCGCAAGGCCTATCATCAACGAGTTGGAGAACAAACAACAAAAACCGATGGCAACGCAATCTTCCCAGTCGCGCCCAAACAAATATCGGGCCCCAAACAGCCCGGCGGCGAAGCCAGTGGCGGCCCCAGTATAAAAACTGAACATCATCCAAGGATCAAATCCCTGGCTGAGATCAAGCGTTGAAATGGCCTGAAATAACAGGCATGGAATGGCAAAGTTTTGGGTGAACGACATCAACCCGTCCACGCCAGCAGATGAAAACAAGCCACGCCAGACCGCAGTATAGCCAAAACCGACAACCAAGAATACCGGCAAGATAACTTCGATTATGGCCTGCATATTTGGCCCTTAAACCTCATAGCGAATGCACATTCCGTCATAAGCCGGCACGACATAATCCGGGGTTTCGGTCGCCACTGTGTCATAATCGAGATCGTTGTGCATATTCGTCAAGACCGCACGAGTGGGGGCGGCGCGTGTGATCCATTCGAGCGATTGGCTCAGGTGCGAATGCGAGGGATGGGGTGCCCGGCGCAGCGCATCTAACACCCAGCAGTCCAGATTTTCAACAGCCTGCCATGCGGTGGCGTTAAGTGCTGAGGCATCGGGCACATACGCGAGGTCTGCAATGCGAAACCCGAGCGCATTAATGGCGCCGTGGCTTACTTCAAACGGATGCAATGTTACCGCACCGCCTGCGCCCTGAACCGTTATATCGCCGTCGATGTCATGCATGTCTAAAATGGGTGGATACGGGCTGCCCTCGGGTTGCACAAATGCATATCCAAACCTCTGGATAAGATCCTCTCTGGTCGCGGTATCAACCCAGACCGGCAGGCGCTGGCGCATGTTGAAGACCACCATTCTAAGATCATCTATGCCATGCACATGGTCCGCATGGGCGTGAGTATAGACCACTGCATCAAGCGTCCCGATCCCGGCATCAAGCAATTGCATGCGCATGTCGGGTGATGTGTCTATCAGCACCCTTGTGATGCCATTTTCTGTTTCGCGCTCGACCAACATCGAACAGCGACGGCGCCTGTTTTTTGGATTGGTCGGGTCGCAGGCGCCCCACAGTCCGCCCAGACGCGGCACGCCGCCTGACGAGCCGCAACCAAGGATGGTAAAGCGTAATTCACCGGTCATGAGCGGGCCTCGAACGTGGCAACCTTGCCAAACAGACTGTTGAAATTCAACTCGGTCTGGCGCGCGAATTCATCATAAGTGATCTCAAACAAACTGGCCCCGACCTCTGCAGTATGTACTGTATAGCCGGGCTCATTGCGCCTGCCTCGAAACGGTGGGGGCGCCAAATAGGGACTGTCGGTCTCGACCAGAATGCGGTCAAGCGGCGCTGCGGCAAAAATATCGCGCAGGTCCTGACTTTTGGGGAAAGCGGCAATACCAGACATCGACAGATAGAACCCCAGATCCAGCGCGGTACTGGCCAGTGTCGCGCTTGAGCAAAAACAATGCATGACGCAGCCAAAGGGCGCGTTGCGATATTCTTGGGTCAATATGTCGGCCATATCATCATCTGCCGCGCGGGCATGGATGATCAGGGGCAGCCCGGTCCTTTGGGCTGCCTCGATATGAATTTTCAGACTTTGCTTTTGCACCAACGCGGTGTCGGCGGTGTAATGATAATCCAGACCGCTTTCCCCGATTCCAACAAATTTGGGATGCTGGGAAATTGATATCAAATCTTCAAGCGTCGCCATGGGCTCGTCTGCGACACTCATCGGATGGGTGCCGGCTGCGTAAAACACCTCGTGATAGGTCTCGGCAATGGCGCGCACATGAGGTTCTTGGCGCAATTTGGTGCAGATGGTGACCATCCGTTGGACACCGGCTTGTAAGGCGCGCGCGACAACCTGATCGCGCTCGGCGTCGAAATCTGTAAAATCAAGGTGGCAATGGCTGTCGGTAATTGGCGCGCGGTGTGTCATGAATTCTCCCAAACCCCGGCCTAAAGTGCCGCTGTTTTCTGCATTCTGAAAACCGTATCTAGGATGAGTGCGGCAGGGTCAAGGTTGACTGCGCGGCCATGTTGCACGCGGGCGGTGATCTGCTGGGCACTTTCGGCCCAAGCGCGACCACTGGCTGGGTTGGGGGCAGCCTTGCGCAGTACGTCAAATTCGCCTTTGATGATTTCCACTGCGGGCATTTGTCCGGTCACGCCGCTGCGTGCCAACCGGGATAGAAATATGTCCAGCAAATTCAGCAGCATATCAAAGCGGTCTTCTGCGCCGCGCATCGCCGCCGTATCAGCCAGTCTGATCGCTTGCGATCTGTCCAAGTTTGGAAGCTGGGAAAACAGGCTTATCAGATCGCGATATAGCGCGATGCCGTCAAGGTGGCTCAAACGTATTGATCCGCCTACAGACCCTGCGGACAATTCGGCCAGTACCGCCGCATGGCCCTGTGATGCAGACTTTGAAGCAGTCGCCATTTCAATTTCTGGTTCCTTATTAAAATCAGCCTCGGTATCCGCCTGAGATGTCGTGTCGGCCTGTTGCAGCGCAAGCGCCATATCCGCCGGGCTCAGCGGCAGTAGGCGCAGGTCACAACAGCGTGAGCGCAGGGTCGGCAACAGCCCTGCAGGTTGATGCGAAATTAACAGCAGGCAACAGCGTTCGGGGGGCTCTTCAAGAACTTTAAGAATTGCATTGGCGGCGCTGATGTTCATGTCATCGGCGGCGTCAACGATCACAACCCGACGCCCCCCGTCTGTGGCCGACAGGGCAAAGAAGTTCTTTAATTTTCGCACTTCATCAACCGTAATCTGTTTTTTAAGTCGGTTAGTTTTTTCGTCGTAAGGACGTCGCAAAACAAACAGCCCTGGCTCGGATCCGGCGCGTGTGCGGCTATGGACCGGGTGGTCTTGCGCAATGTTCAATGTGTTGGGTGGCGGTAAAACATCGCCGAACAACCCCCCCTCGGTTTGCAGCGGTGTGGCCAGAAGAAACCTTGCAATCGACCAAGCCAATGTGGCTTTGCCGACACCGCGCGGCCCGTTAATCAGCCAGCCGTGATGCAGTCGGTTGCTGTTGAAGGCCGTCAAAAAAAAGCTTTCAGCCTCGGACTGGCCAATGAGCCGCAGCGTGTCGCGGGGGTGCGGTGCGCCGGAGATACGGTCAGGTTCAGGGATGGTGTTGGCGGCTTTCATGCAAGAAAACTTTGAACTAAATTAGAAATGTCCTGCGCCACATCTTCGATGCTGCGATCGCCATCGACCACACGAATCCTGTGCGGCTGTTCGGCCGCCAGCGTTAGAAAACCTTGCCGCATGCGGGCCTGTAAACTCTCGCCAAAATCTTCAAAGCGTTCTTCTGTGCCATGGCGGGATTTGGCGCGGCGCAGTCCCAGCGCCGGATTGATGTCAATCAGGACTGTAAGGTCGGGCTCTGTGCCAATCATCAGCGCGTGCAGGGTGTCCACCGCTTGGCGCAGGTCACCACGGCTAAGGCCTTGATACATACGGGTCGAGTCGGCAAACCTGTCACACAGCACGATCTTACCAGCCGCAAGTGCGGGCAGAATGGTGCGTTCAAGATGATCGCGTCGTGCGGCGGTAAACAGCAAAAGTTCAGTTTCAGCCGACCATCTGTCCGGATCACCCTGCAACACCAGCGTACGGATTTCTTCTGCCCCAGGCGAGCCCCCCGGTTCGCGCGTCAGCAAAACCTGATGGCCCTCGGTTCTTAGTTGCTCAGCCAAAAGTTCGAGTTGCGTTGTTTTGCCCGATCCATCGATGCCTTCGAAAGAAATAAACGCAGATTTTGCAGTCACGAGGCCGCCTCAGTCTTCGCTGGATTATCTGTTAAACGGCGGATCAGCACCTTTGCCGTAGTTAAAACCCGTTCCAGAAATCCGCCCTGTGCCACATCCTGCGCGGCCTGCAAGGGGATGCTTTGCTGCGGCAACCCTTCGGCTGAGATGATCAGTTTTGCCACCACAGCCCCCTTTTTTATCGGAGCTGCAAGTGGCCCTTGATAGACCACTTCGGCTGACAGATTCCGATTGCCAAACACCGGCCGCAAAATTTCAAGATCATGATCTGCGACCAAACCCACGGTACTTTTGGCGCCGATCCATACATTAGCAGAGGCTATGACGGTATTTGCAGACACAATTTTATGTTTGGCAAATTGTCGGAATGACCAGTTGACGATTGCTTCTGATTGCTCGGCGCGCTCCTTGGCACTGTTCAGGCCTGAAAGCACAAATATAATCCTGCGGTCGCCCTGTTTTGCCGAGCCTACGAGGCCGTATCCGGCCTCTTTGGTATGGCCGGTTTTCAAGCCGTCTGCGCCAAGGCCCAGGCCCAAAAGTGGATTGCGATTATAACGGTTCTGCGATTCATTTTCGTCGAACACGAACTCTTTTTCCGCGAACATAGAATAGAATTCTGGAAACTCGGTGATCATATGGTCCGTTAATATGCCAAGATCCCGCATAGACATTCGATGATTGGGATCAGGCCAGCCGTTGGAGTTTGCAAAGCTTGAATTTTGCATGCCCAATTGTTTGGCGCGCTGGGTCATATGACGGGAAAATTCTGCTTCAGTGCCGTTGGGCGACAGTGCTTCGGCGATAACAGCGCAGGCATCATTGCCGCTCAGCACAATAATACCGCGCAGTAAATCATCGACTTTGACCCGTTCACCGGCACGCAGAAACAAGGTGGATCCACCATAATTCATCGCGTGTTGCGATACCAAAAGTCGCTCATCCCGTGCCAGCCGCCCCTCTCGGATCGCCTCAAAAGCCATATAGAGCGTCATCAATTTTGACATGGAGGCCGGGGGGAGTGCCTGATCGGCATTCTTTGCCAACAGCACCGTGCCGGTGGTCTGATCCAGCACATATGCGGCTTTTGCTGGGGTCTCAAATGCAGTGGCAGGAAGAGCCAGCCAGATAAGAGCGACGCAAAGCGTTTTAAACAAACGTGGTTGGGGAGATTTTATTTGAAATTCAGCCATTTTTTCGGTGCTCACCTCGATACTGCATATGCATCTGAAAATCCCTTTGACCGGACTAGAGCCAGGAGGGTTTTTCTTTTCTCGACAGACCGTGCAGGCCCGACTAGAACCCGCCAAAACGCCTTGCCTTTGTGGGTGTACGGTTTCACGACCGATGCCGTACCGACGCTGTCTAGGTTGCTAGCCGCGCCCATCGCATTCGCCTTAATTTTGAACAAGCCGATTTGGAGATAGGGCTTGGCAAGGGGACCGGCAGGAGAATGCGCTGCTTTGGCGGGCTCCAGTTTGGCAGAGGTGGTTTGCGACGCGCTTGGCATCGTCGTTGCAGAAGATACCCGGCTCAAAGCGGTCACGCTGAGTTGGACGGCAACATTGGCCTTTATCCCCAGCGCCCGGGCTGCATCTGATGAGATCCGTATTGCGGGGGCCGCCGGCTTGGGATCGTTGCGAAACAGGGAGCCGATG
>DDEJ01000146.1:0-772 GCA_002336405.1 Rhodobacteraceae bacterium UBA1957 | reverse complement strand
CCAGTTTGGCAGAGGTGGTTTGCGGCGCGCTTGGCATCGTCGTTGCAGAAGATACCCGGCTCAAAGCGGTCACGCTGAGTTGGACGGCATCATTGGCCTTTATCCCCAGCGCCCGGGCTGCATCTGATGAGATCCGTATTGCGGGGGCCGCCGGCTTGGGGTCGTTGCGAAACAGGGAGCCGATGACAAATTTTTGCGTTGCCAAGTTGCGGATAACCACGCGGATGGGGTCTTTTAAATCCGGATGTGCTACCCATATGCCGCCCAGTGTCGGTGCTCCATCCCAAAGACCCGGAGCTCTGATGTCGAACACTTCGGGGGTTTCGATGTCGCGCTCGACAAGGCGCACCTGAGGCGCTGGCGTCGACGCGTCTGAGATATTTTGTGACGCCATCTGATCGACATGCTGGCAGCCCAACAGCAGCCCAGCAAAAGTGATTGCCCATAGCGTGGCAGATAGCTGCCTTGGCCGAGCGATGTTGTGGCGGGTCCATGCCATATGCGTGCTGCCTCGTTACTTGGTCTGTGATTGTGGGTTTTCCCACACGGCACTGGGCGCGATCGGCCCGAGTATCAAAATCAGTTTAGCCTCATGCTTTCTATATTGAAAGCCTGTCGGCAGAACGAATAAATTTTTGTTTGATTATTGCTTTTAGAATCAGAAGGCAGCGTATAGGAGGAGCGCGTCGGAGGAGTGGCAGAGTGGTCGAATGCACCGGTCTTGAAAACCGACGGGCGTGAAAGCGTCCCCAGGGTTCGAATCCCTGTTCCT
>DDEJ01000110.1 GCA_002336405.1 Rhodobacteraceae bacterium UBA1957 | reverse complement strand
TGATTTCGTCGTCTTGTTCCGACATGGCGCGTTCCTTGGCTGGGTGACCGCAAAATGCGGCCATTTATGTTTCTTATCTGATCAATTTGCCCATTTCAGACTGTTCGGATTGCGACATAGATGGTTTCGCCACCGACGTATCGATGTAAAATTTGGTTTTAAGCCTTGTTTTGGGCCGGTATTACCGCCCGCTGAGGGCTTGGCTCTGATGTGACGATTTTTGTCGTGCCTCAGGGTTGGTCTGATCTTGAAGTGGGCAGCCGCGATGCCGCCTATTGTTTGGCTTTTGTGGTCCGTCTGGTGCGGCGGCGCGGTGGTGGTGCGGCTGTGTTGCCAGTGCCGTCGCTGACCGATGAGAAGGGTCCAATTCTGGTGGAAATGTCATCCAGTTCGGGGGGAGGACTCTTCGGCCGTTCATCTAGTGCGGTGCGCATTTTTCTTAAATGCTCGGGCATGGTGCCACAGCAGCCACCGATAATTGTCGCGCCACAATCGCGCGCCATAACCGCATAATCGGCCATTAGTTCGGGTGTGCCATCGTAATGGATATGGCCGTCGACATATTTTGGAATACCGGCATTGCCTTTTGCAATAATCGGCAAGGCGCTGCCTTGGCTGGCAAATCCCAAAACAGTGCGCAGTAAATCAGAGGCTCCGGTGCCGCAGTTGGCGCCAAAGCCAAGCGGTGGGTTGGGCAGCGCCTCAACCATCTCGACCATCGCCTCAGAGGTCATGCCCATCATGGTGCGGCCTGCAGTGTCAAAACTCATTGTGCCACACCAGTCGACCCCAGCAAGGGCAAAGCCTTCGGCGGCTGCACGAAATTCTTCCGGTGCGGAGATTGTTTCAAGCCATAAGACATCAGCGCCACCTTCTTTCAAGCCATCGGCCTGTTCGTGGAAAATCTCGACTGCGGCACTGTGGGTCAGTGGACCCAATGGGGCCATGATGTCGCCGGTTGGCCCGACCGATCCCGCAACCAAGACCGGCCGGCTGGCTTTATCGGCCACCTCCCGCCCCAGTTCGGCGGCGGTGCGCGACAGTTCTCGTGCGCGGTGTCCGGCATTATGCAGCTTTAAGCGTGCGCTGTTGCCACCGAAAGAATTTGTCAAAAACAGATCGCTGCCGGCATCAACGGCACCTTGATGCAACTTAAGAATGTTTTTTGGTTGGGTTTCGTTCCACAGCTCAGGGGCGTCCCCTGACATCAAGCCCATGTTGAACAGATTGGTCCCGGTGGCCCCATCGGCCAGCAAATAGCCTTTTTGGGTCAGCAAGCGTGATAACGCATTGGTCATTGATCCCGGTCCTTTGCGGCCTCAAATCTGATCTCACCGCAGTGTCATGGAAACAGACATGAATCAAATGCACAATTCTCATCAAGATTATGAATTTGCGTCCAATTGCAGTCTGTCATATCGCGCCACTGGGCATTGTAAGCGTGCCGTTGACACGTATGGTCTTTGTCTGGGTGTGCGCTGGCTGGCAAACTACAGAGCGGCGCTTGCAGCAACTCAACCCATATACTATGTGAATGCCACCGGCTGAGACTCGGCTCCCGGATATAGAAAGAAACATAATGGCGCGGCGCATCAAAATCTATGAAGGCAAAGCTAAAATTCTCTATGAAGGGCCAGAGCCCGGGACGATCGTGCAATATTTCAAGGATGATGCCACCGCATTTAATGCCGAGAAAATGGAAGTCATTGACGGTAAGGGTGTATTGAACAACCGTTTGTCAGAATTTTTCATGACTGGCCTCAATAATATCGGGGTCCCAACGCATTTTCTCAAACGGTTGAATATGCGCGAACAACTGGTTCGGGCCTGCGAAATTATTCCGCTGGAAATTATTGTACGCAATTATGCTGCTGGAACGATTTGTACACGCCTGGGGTTGGAAGAGGGTGCTGCTTTACCGCGCCCAATTGTCGAGTATTGCTATAAAGATGACGCCCTGGGGGACCCGCTGGTGTCCGAGGAGCATATTGCCGCTTTTGGCTGGGCGAGCCAACAGGATATGGACGACGTGCTCAGCCTTGCGTTGCGGGTCAATGATTTCATGTCAGGCGTGATGATGGCGGTTGGGATTCGGTTGGTCGATTTTAAAATCGAAATTGGCCGGGTTTATGACGGCGATTTTCAACGGCTTGTCGTTGCCGATGAAATCAGCCCAGATAGCTGTCGGTTATGGGATATCGAAACGGGCCGAAAGTTGGACAAAGATGTGTTTCGGCGCGATCTGGGCAATTTGACTGACGCGTATACCGAAGTTGCGCGCCGACTTGGCGTTATGCCGAAAAATTCTGCCCCGATGGGCAAGCCGACGCTGATTAACTAAAACCCCCGAGTGCCCCTGTGACCGTAAGGAGACGACATGAAAGCGCGCGTACATATTATGTTGAAAAACGGGGTTCTTGACCCTCAGGGCGAAGCGGTGCGCCATGCGCTTGGGACCTTGGGCTTTGAAGGCGTCGAAGGCGTGCGGCAAGGCAAGGTGATTGAGCTGGACTTGATCGAGACAGACCGCGCGGCGGCCGAAAAACGGGTTGGGGAGATGTGCGAAAAGCTGCTCGCCAACACGGTGATCGAAACCTACCACGTGGAGTTCATCTAATGCGCGCTGCAGTGATTGTGTTTCCCGGATCAAACTGTGATCGCGATCTTGCCGTAGCGTTCAAAGCTGCTGGCGCCGAGGTGACGATGGTCTGGCATAAGGACACGACGCTGCCTGATGGTATTGATATCGTGGGATTGCCGGGGGGATTTTCGTTCGGGGATTATCTGCGCTGTGGGGCGATTGCAGCAAATTCCCCGATTTGTCGCTCGGTCATCGCCCATGCTGAGCGGGGCGGGTATGTGTTGGGCATCTGCAATGGATTTCAGATTTTGACCGAGACCGGGCTGTTGCCTGGTACTTTGTTGCGCAATGTGCAGCTGAAATTTATCAGCAAGACGATAGGTCTGCAGATTGGCAGCACTGACAGCGCGTTTACTGCGGATTACTGCGCCGATCAGATTTTGCAAATTCCGGTTGCCCATCACGATGGCAACTACACTGCAGATGCACAGGTGATGGCACGGTTGCTAGGTGATGACCGAATTGCATTTACCTATGTGGATAACCCGAACGGCTCGGATGGTTCCGTGGCAGGAATTCTTTCACAAAATCGTCGTATTCTGGGGATGATGCCGCACCCCGAGCGCGCTTTTGATCCGCAGCATCACAGCGCTGATGGCCAGCGACTTTTCGCCAGTTTGATGTCGCAGATGGCGCCCGTATGACTTGAGAATTGCGCAAAACAGTCCTAGTGTAATGTATGGAAAAGGATCACCAACCAGTTCAAGAGACTGCTCTTACCGGGCAAATTAAATGGCGGATCAGGCTTGCTTTGGCGTTTCTTACGGTGTTGGCGATTGCGTCTATATGGGTGACCAACCGGGTTTTGATCAACCGCTTTACCGAAACATCACGCAATCAAGCAGAATTGCGCCTTGCCCTCTACAGCGGTACCCTTCTTAGTGAATTGCGCCAAACTGCCATTGTTCCGCAGCTTTTGGCGCGCGACCCCGCGCTGATAGGTGCGTTGAATTCGAGTAATTTCTCACAGTCAACACAGCGCCTGATCTCGTTTGTGGATGAGATTGGTGCGGAAACGCTGACGCTGCTAGATGCGGAAGGCCGGGTGGTGGCGTCAACCGATCGCACCCGCCTTGGATCTCAGCATCAAGACACAGCCTTTTTCACCCAAGCCATGGGTGTGGATGCCACCATGTTCACCGTCTATAAAGACGAGGTTGGAGCCTATAATTTCATCTATTCTCGGCGGATAGAAAGCCAAGGAGTGACCATTGGCGTGATTTTTGTCGAGGCAGATCTGCAAAAATACGAAGATGCTTGGGCCGGAATTTCGGATGCTGTGATCGTCACTGACAACACCGGAGTGATTATTCTGTCAACCGAACCGCTCTGGCGGGGGCTCAGTGAAGGTGAGGCGCTGGCGCGCCAACCGCCCAGTGGCGCGATACAGCGCGCCATTCAGACGACAAGCAATTGGACTGCAGTGCCTGCGGATGCCTATCTGCGCGGTGAAGGCATGATGCGCGTAGAAAGCCGGGTGGCATTTCGCGGTTGGCGCATGGCCGGGTTTCGGACCTATGCCGGGGTGCGGGAACGGGTGAACGGGTTTTTGGCGCTGGAAGTAATGGGGTTTGCGGTTTTCCTGGCGTTTTGTTTTTATTATCTCAGCCGGCAGTCTGTAGATCGCATGCAGCGGTTTCAACAAGAATCGGCAGATCTTCGGCAGCTTAATTTACGCCTGCAGCGTGAGATTGCGGAACGAGAGCGGGTGCAGAAAACCCTTGAAGTGGCCGAGCAAACGATAGCGCAAAGTTCTAAACTGGCCGCTTTGGGGCAAATGTCAGCGGCGGTAAGCCACGAACTGAACCAGCCTCTGGCGGCGATGAAAACCTATTTAGCGGGGGCGCGCCTTTTGCTTGGGCGGAACCGCCCGGACGAGGCTTTGGTGTCGTTTCACCGCATTGATGACTTGCTTGAACGCATGGGGGCGATTACCCGGCAGTTGAAATCCTATGCGCGCAAGGGCGGGGATAGTCTTGGGCCTGTTGATTTGAACAGTGCGATTGGCGCGGTTCTGTCGATGATGGAACTGCAATTGAAACAAGAAGCGGTGGATATCATTCGGACAGCCCCGGAGACGCCGGTTTGGGTTTTGGGAGACAGGGTCCGGATTGAACAGGTCTTGGTCAATTTATTGCGCAATGCCATCGATGCCACGCAGGGCGTTGTGGATCCAGAGATCGAAATTCGATTGGTTGGTGGCGAAAATGCCAGCCTGACCGTGCGCGATAATGGCTATGGGGTTGATGATCTGGATGCATTGTTCGAGCCGTTTTACACCACCAAGCAGCCCGGTGAGGGTGTTGGTTTGGGCTTGGCGATCTCGTCGGGCATTGTCACAGATTTGGGCGGCCGGCTCTTGGTTCGCAACGTTGAAGACGGTGGAGCCTTGTTTGAAATGCAACTGCCGATTCTGACCGATCATATTGCCGCAGCGGAGTGATGAAAGATGTCTAAAATGATGAAGGTCGCAATTGTTGACGATGAAAAAGATATGCGTCTTTCCATCTCGCAGTGGTTGTCTCTATCGGGCTATGACACCGAAAGTTTTGCCAGTGCTGCAGAGGCGCTAAGCGTTGTTGGCCCCGATTATCCGGGTATTGTCATCACAGATATTCGCATGCCGGGTATGGATGGTCTGGGCTTGCTGAAAAAATTGATGAGCAGCGATAGCGCCTTGCCTGTGATGATGATTACTGGACACGGTGATGTGCCGATGGCGGTTGAGGCGATGCGTCTTGGGGCGTTTGATTTTCTGGAAAAGCCTTTTGATCCTGACAATATGACCGCGATCGTTCGCAAAGCAACTGTGGCACGACGGTTGACGCTTGATAATCGGGCATTGCGCCGTGAATTGTCGGATGGGGGGCAGCTGATGCAAAAACTGGCTGGAAACTCGCCAGCCATGCGGCAACTGCGAGAGGACATCTTGGATCTGGGGCAGGCTGATGGACATGTGTTGATAGATGGTGAAACCGGCACTGGAAAAACCCTTGCAGCTCACGCACTGCATGCCGCTGGCGCTCGGGCTGGCAAAACATTTTCATTGATCTCCTGCAGCGCTGTCGAACAAGAGACGCTTATTGGGCGTCTGTTTGGTCCCATGCAGCCAGATGAGAGCCAGCTGCCCGCGGTTGAGGCCGCCAGAGGCGGGACTTTGGTGTTAGAAGATATTGAAACGCTTGGGCCGGCGGTTCAGGCCCGGCTGCTCAGTTTTTTGGATCAGCAGGGCAGCCCGCCCGAGACGCGGATCATTGCTGTCTGTAACAGCCAAGATCCTGCTCATATGCCGCAAGAGACATTGCGCAATGACTTGTTTTACCGATTGGCCGGACTGCGGATCACCGCTCCTCCACTGCGGGAACGTGGCGATGATATTCTTGCGTTATTCAGGCAGCTCAGCAGTCAGTTTTCTGAAGAATACGGCTGTGAGGCGCCCAAGTTGTCGGCGCAGGACACAGCGCAAATTCTACAATCACCCTGGCCGGGGAATGTGCGACAATTGATCAATGTGGCAGAGCGCGCAATTTTACAATCGCGCCGCGGTGGCGGATCACTCTCGTCCTTGTTAATGGTGGATTCCGAACAGGTCCCGGCTGTTGTCACCACCGATGGTAAACCACTGAAAGAATACGTCGAAGCCTTTGAGCGCATGTTGATCGACAACACAATGCGCCGTCTGAAGGGCAGCATTCTGGCCGTGATGGAAGAATTGAGCTTGCCGCGCCGCACGTTGAACGAAAAAATGGCAAAATATGGATTGCAGCGGTCAGACTATCTCTAGCGTTGAGGCACTTTGCTGTGATCTTTTCAGCATACCAAAGAGATCGCGGGGGTCGTCTGGATCAGCCAGCAGATCGAGGAGTTGTGAAAATGGGGTGTCGTGCACCTGCGCGCGTACATAACACAGGGCACTGAAATCCTCGATTGCAAAACCCACACTATCGAACAGAGTAATTTGCTTTGCCTCAGTGCGCCCCGCACTTTTACCGGCGATGACCCGCCAGAGTTCTGTGACAGGATGTGTGGGCTCAAGTTGCTGAATTTCGCCCTCAATCCGCGTTTGAGGTGGGTATTCCACAAAAATATCTGATCTGAGCAAAACATTCCGGTGCAATTCTGTTTTGCCCGGACAATCGCCACCAATGGCATTGATATGAACCCCGGCACCGATCATGTTATCTGTCACAATAGTGGCATATTGCTTGTCGGCCGTGCAAGTGGTGATGATTTGTGCGCCTTCAATGGCTTGCTCGGGGCTGGTGCACCGGATTACTTTTATCCCATGGCCAGCCAGATTTTTCGCTGCCTTTGTGGTTGCGGCGGCGTCAGTATCATACAGCCGCACACATGTAACCCCACAGATAGCCTTCATTGCGATGGTTTGAAATTCCGACTGCGCCCCATTGCCGATCATAGCCATGGTTCCGGCAGCCTCTGGGGCCAGATATTTGGCTGCGACTGCCGACATTGCTGCTGTGCGTAGGGCCGTCAAAAGCGTCATTTCGGTCAAAAGAACCGGATAGCCAGTTTTGACATCGGCCAACAAGCCAAAAGCGGTGACGGTTTGCAATCCACTGCGGGTGTTCTGGGGATGGCCGTTGACATATTTGAAACCGTAAGTGGTTTCATCTGCGGTGGGCATTAGCTCGATCACGCCTTCGGCCGAATGACTGGCAATGCGCGGTGTTTTGTCAAAGCTTTGCCACCGTTTGAAATCGTCTTCAATGGCGCTGGCCAACCCGGTGAGCATCTGTTCCAAGCCGATGTGATTGACCAGTTGCATCATATGATCGACTGAAATGAACGGAACCAGTGCTTTTTCTGACGGCGGGGGCATGGTGTATCCTTTAATGAAATGGTCGGGTTGGGCGATCAAAGACCCGCCGCCCGAAGGCAGAGGCGGCCAGATCGACCATAAGCAAAGCGGTTTTACCGCGTTCGTCTAAAAAAGGATTTAATTCCACCAGATCAAGCGACGTCATCAACCCACTGTCATGTAGCATCTCCATCACCAGATGGGCCTCGCGCTCAGTTGCGCCGCCGGGCACCGTCGTGCCAACCGCTGGGGCGACTGACGGGTCAAGGAAATCTACATCAAGGGACACATGCAGCATACCGCCGGCGGCGGCCACGCGGGTCAAAAATTGCGAGAGTGGCTGTGCGATTCCGTGCTCGTCGATCTCGCGCATATCGTGGCGTGAGATCCGGCTTGAGGCCAAGGCGTCTAACTCGGGACGGTCAATCGAACGCAGGCCCAGCATACAGACATTTTCCTGCGGGATGGGCGTGTGCAGCTCTGGAAAGCCCGGAAAGCCGTCTCGGCCGGTGAGGTAGGCCAGAGGCGTGCCGTGTAGATTGCCCGAGGTCGATGTCTCCAAAGTATGAAAGTCGCTGTGGGCATCAAGCCAGAGCACAAATTGTGGCCGCCCCTGTGCTGTGGCATAGCGGGTCACCCCCGAGATCGAGCCCAGAGACAGGGCGTGGTCGCCACCGAGAAAAATAGGAACTGCGTCAGTGATCGCGCTATGTGCAGTTTTGGCTAGGTTTTTGGTCCAACCGATTGTTTCTTCCAACTGATATGCACTGAGCGTGGTTTGAACTTTTGCCACTGGCGCTGCCGTGATGTTGCCCAGATCACTGACCGTGTGCCCAAGCTCATGCAGGGCCCGCGCCAGTCCGGCGGTGCGGTAAGCGTCCGGGCCCATTAAACAGCCGGCCCGTTTTTTGCCGCTGTCGACGGGAGCGCCGACCAAAATACAGTGCTGTTGCCTCATCATACCCTTGGTCCGTTGTTTATCACGGCGTAGCTATGATGTAAAAATAGTTTGTAAAAAAGCCGTTAAAGTGATCTAATTGAAAGCAAATTAGACGTAATGAATGTCAAAAAGTTCGAAATGGATAAAAAAGATCATGGTCTGATATCGGCTCTGCGCGAAAATGCCCGGGTGTCGCTTTCTGATTTAGCGCATCGGCTGGGTGTGTCGCGTACCACGGTGCGCAGTCGCATTGAGCGCTTGCAGCAACGCGGTGATATTCTGGGTTTTACGGTGGTTTTGAAAGATGACGCAATCCACGATCCGGTGCGCGGCATTATGATGATTGGTATTGAGGGCCGTGGCACGGACCGTATTGTGCGTCAGCTGACCGGCTTGCCAGAACTGCGCGCGGTGCATTCGACCAATGGGCGCTGGGATGTTATCGCCGAGATTGGCACAAACTCTCTGGAAGATTTTGACAGTACTCTGGCTAAAATCCGACGCATGGACGGGGTGACATCAAGCGAAACCAGCCTATTGTTGTCGACGCGCAAAGCCCGCTAGCGCTGGGTCCACAACTTGCTGGCCCAGAGCCAGATCACCATCAGGCTCAATGAAGCCACCGCGTTCCAACCGGCCATTGACAGCCCCAATAACTCCCAGGCTATGTCATCGCATCGCACCATAGGCGCGGCCATGATCTGTGCCAGTAACTCTTCGGTGCTGAGCCCGTCAATCGACTGCGAGGTGCAGCTTGTTGGCCCCTGCCAGACGCCACGTTCAACCCCGGCGTGGTACATTCCGATTGTGGCGGTTGCCAAGGCCGAAGCTGCCCCCAGCCAAAGTGCCAACGGATGCTTCATAATAAAAAAGCCAAAGCCGCAAAGAATGGCTGTGACATGCGGATAGCGTTGCCAATAACACATCTTACACGGCGCCAAATCTGCCAGATATTGGAACCCCAAGGCACTCAGAAAAAGCGCTGCCGATCCCGCCATTGCCAGCATGACCAATCGCGACTGGTTCATAACATTTTCACCACAAAAAACCCTCCAATGAGCAGCACCATAACCAAGATCGACAGCAGTCCCAACCGTCTTTCAATAAAGCCGCGAATTGGCGCCCCGAACTTCCACAAAAGCCCCGCGACAATAAAAAACCGCAATCCGCGCGCCAATATTGACGTGGCGATGAAAGTGCCCAAATGCATGCCAGTCCACCCAGACATAATGGTAACCACCTTATAGGGAAAGGGCGTTAGCCCGGCGCCTAGGACTGCCCAGAATCCAAGGTTGTTAAAGCGTTGGTTGAACTCCGCGATTGCATCACCTTTTCCCAAAGCTTGCAGGATTGGCTGGCCAAGTTGTTCGAACATCACCGCGCCGATTGCATATCCAAGCATGCCACCGGCAACCGAGGCGACCATGGCAACTGAGGCAATTATCCACGCCCGTGACGGGGCTGCCAGAACCATGGGCAGGATCAAAACATCTGGTGGGATCGGAAAAACCGAGCTTTCGGCAAATGCTACCAGTGCCAGTACCCAAAGCGCTTTGGGGTGCTGTGACAAAGCCAGAAGACGAGTATAAAGACGGTCTAACATGTTTGTCTGTGTGACGAAAGCTGCCGCACTCAGCAACCCTTGATCTGGTGCCTCGCGGATAATTTACCGCCTCCCATCATCGCATAGGTGGGTTCGCAAAAAACTGCCCTAGGTACTGTGACGATATCAGGGCATCACCCTTGCAAAATGGGTTTGCTTTGCTGTCTGCCTGCATTTTTTTTTGGCCTGTGTGATGTGGGCAGGAATTTATTTTTTTGGAGTCAAAAGGTGCATATCTCAAGAGCATTAACTTTTTATCAATTTAAAACAATGACTTATATCATTAACTTTTCAAGTTTACAACTACTAAACTTTTAGTTGACAAGCGGGTCTCCATTGTTCAACTATGAACCTGTCGGCAATGCCCGGCTCAAATCGATATAATGGGAGGAGACAAGATGCGTAAGTATCTGCTCTCCGCAGTAGCGGTATCTGCCGTCATTGCGGGGTCAACAACAGCTATTGCCGATGAAGCGGCAGCCCAAAAATGGGTTGACCAAGAATTTCAGCCATCAGTGCTGTCAAAATCGGAACAGCTGTCAGAAATGAAGTGGTTTATCAACGCTTCCAAGCCTTTTGCGGGCATGGAGGTCAATGTACTGTCAGAGGGTATACCAACCCATTCGTACGAGTCTGAAGTGCTGACCAAAGCGTTTGAAGAGATTACCGGAATCAAGGTCAACCATCAGATTCTGGGCGAGGGTGAGGTCGTACAGGCCGTACAAACGCAAATGCAAACCGGCCGCAATCTGTATGACGCCTATGTCAACGACAGTGACTTGATCGGGACCCACTCGCGCTTGCAGCTGGCGGTCAACCTGACAGATTTCATGGCGGGTTCTGGCGCAGATGTGACAAACCCGGGCCTTGATCTGGATGACTTTATGGGCACCCAGTTTACCACTGGTCCCGATGGCGATCTTTATCAGATGCCTGATCAGCAGTTTGCCAACCTGTATTGGTTCCGCAAAGACTGGTTTGACCGTACCGATCTGCAAGACGCTTTCAAGGCCAAATATGGCTATGATCTTGGCGTGCCTGTGAATTGGTCGGCCTATGAAGACATCGCGGAATTCTTCTCGAAGGATGTTAAAGAAATTGATGGGAACACCATCTATGGCCATATGGATTACGGCAAACGTGCGCCTGATCTTGGTTGGCGCATGACTGATGCGTGGCTATCAATGGCTGGTGCAGGATCAAAAGGCGAGCCGAACGGTATTCCAATCGATGAATGGGGTATTCGGATGGAAGCGGGAACCTGTAACCCTGTTGGCGCATCCGTCAGCCGCGGTGGGGCAGCCAACGGCCCAGCGGCGGTCTATGCGATCCGAAAATGGGATGAATGGCTGCGCAACTACGCCCCTCCCGGTGCGGCGAGCTATGATTTCTATCAATCTTTGCCGGCATTGGCCCAAGGCAATGTGGCTCAGCAAATTTTCTGGTACACCGCCTTTACCGCCGACATGGTGGCACCGCAGTCCGCGGGCAACAACACAGTTGACGCCGAAGGTACACCGCTCTGGCGGATGGCTCCAAGCCCGCATGGCCCGTATTGGGAAGAGGGACAGAAGGTTGGTTATCAGGATGTTGGATCCTGGACAATCCTGAAGTCGACACCAGAAAAGCGCGCAAAAGCCGCGTGGCTCTATGCACAGTTCGTGGTCTCCAAGACGGTCGATGTGAAAAAGTCGCATGTGGGTCTGACCTTTATCCGCGACAGTTCCGTCAATCACTCCTCCTTTACGGAGCGGGCTGGCAAACTGGGTGGTCTGGTCGAGTTCTATCGTTCGCCTGACCGCGTGGCATGGTCGCCAACCGGGATCAACGTACCTGATTACCCAAAGTTGGCACAAATCTGGTGGCAGCAGATCGGTGATGTGAACTCGGGAGCGTTTACCCCGCAAGAGGCAATGGATCGTCTCGCAGGTGAAATGGATATCACAATGGCACGTATGCAGGCCGCCGATGAGGCTGCCAATGTATATGGTGGTTGTGGCCCGCGCCTGAACGAAGAACGCGATGAAGCCTATTGGTTTGCCAATGGTGGTGCCAAGCCACTGCTGGCCAATGAAAAGCCACAGGGTCAAACAGTGAATTATGAAGCACTGGTTGCCCGTTGGGCGTCGCAATAACCGTTTGTAAATGGTAACCTTAGGTATGGTCAGGGCCCACTTTGGGCCCTGACTTTAAAAGACCGGGGCGCATGTAAGCGATAGGCGGTGCCAGAGACCCGTACCCATCACAGATCTGGTGTAGATACTGAAAAGAGAACTTATGACGCTTGAGCTGAGAAATATTTCCAAACAGGTGGGGGGGGTGTGCCATATCAAGCCCACGACCCTGCTATTAAAGCCTGGGCATTTCAACGTTCTGTTAGGTGAAACAGGGTCGGGGAAAACTTCTTTGATCAAATTGATGGCTGGTTTAGATCCGGTCGCCGGCGGTAAGATTTTGATGGACGGTGCCGATATTACGGCGTTGTCGACACAAAAGCGTAACATATCCCTCGTGCATCAGTTTTTTGTAAATTATCCGCATATGACGGTGTTTGATAACATTGCCTCACCGCTTAAACTCGCTGGAATATCTGGCTCCGAGTTGCAAGGGCGGGTGGAAGAGGCGGCTGACATCCTGCAGATCAGACCATTGCTGGCGCGGCGGCCACAAGAGCTGTCGGGCGGCCAGCAACAGCGCACAGCGCTTGCCCGCGCCATCGTAAAACAAAGCAAGGCGGTGTTTCTAGACGAACCCTTGGCCAATCTGGATTTTAAACTGCGTGAAGAACTGCGCGAGCAATTGCCGGTGTTGTTTGCTGGCCGTGGAGCGGTTGTGGTCTATGCCACTTCCGAGCCGGAAGAGGCGCTGCTGCTGGGCGGAGAGACGGCGCTGATTTCTGATGGGCGGGTGTCTCAGTTCGGCCCAACCAGCGAATTATATCACCGGCCCCATGATTTCACATCGGCAAATGTATTCTCTGATCCGCCAATCAATGCCGCTCAGATCACAAAAAATGGAACAACCGCGCATTTGAACCCTGAGACCAGTTGGGAATTGTCGGGGGACGCAGCAGCGCTGCGCGACGGGATCTATCAAGTCGCGGTCCGGCCCAATCATGTTGCGCCAGTGAAAACTCAAACAGCCTGTGTGCCGCTGACAGGCACTGTGTTGGTGACTGAACTCAGCGGGTCGGACAGCAGCGCGCATTTCTCAATAGGCAAAGACGTTTGGGTGTCATTGGCGCATGGCGTTCATAGTTACGAAATCGGCGCAGTACATCCCTTTTATCTTGACCCGACAAAGTGCTTTTACTTTGCTGCTGACGGTCAACGTGTGGCGTAAGTAGAGCATCAGATATGGCAAGAATAACCCTCTCTCAATTGCGGCACAGCTATCTGCCTAACCCGAAAGGGCCGGATGATTACGTGCTGAAGGACATTGATCTCGATTGGCATGATGGCGGTGCTTACGCGCTGCTTGGGCCGTCGGGTTGTGGTAAATCCACCCTGTTAAACATTATCTCGGGCTTGTTGGCGCCTTCTGAGGGCCGTATTTTATTTGACGGAAAAGATGTTACTGATTTGCCGCCAGAGCAGCGGAATATTGCCCAAGTATTTCAGTTTCCAGTCATTTATGACACCATGACCGTCTATAATAATCTGGCCTTTCCGCTGCGTAACCGCGGTGTTGATGAAGCGGTGGTCAAAGACCGAGTGACCAAAATTGCTGAAATGCTTGATGTCACTGAGATGCTGCGGAAACCTGCGGCGGGCTTGTCACCCGACAATAAGCAAAAAATTTCTATGGGGCGCGGTCTGGTGCGCGATGACGTCAATGTCGTGATGTTCGACGAACCTTTAACGGTGATCGATCCACATCTTAAATGGACGTTGCGCTCGAAGTTGAAAGAACTGCATCAAAAAGTGCGTGCCACGATGATCTATGTCACCCATGATCAGACCGAAGCGTTGACCTTTGCGGATCAAGTCGTTGTCATGGAGGATGGACAGATTGTTCAGATTGGCACTCCGGTTGAGCTTTTTGAACGCCCCACCCATACGTTTGTTGGCCATTTTATCGGCTCGCCGGGGATGAATATTTTGCCGTGTAACGTACAGAACGGTCAGGCGCTGTTTGAAGGTCACACCGTGGTTTTGGAAGGCCCGATTGAGGCTGGAACTGTGGATCAGGGCGCGGGGCTAACCCAGATCGGCATCCGGCCTGAATTTATCACATTTGGCGCGACTGGTGTGCCGGCAACTGTGCGAAAGGTGGCAGATATTGGCCGTCACAGCGTGGTTGATACCGTAGTGGGAGAGACCTTGATCAAAGTGATTGTGGAAGGTGCTGCACCGGTGCAGGGCGCGGCGACCCATTTGCGCTTTGACCCCAGCAAGACCCGGCTTTATCGCGATGGCTGGATCGCCACCCAAGCGTTGGAGGCCGCAGAATGAAAAAAACCTATCAAAAAGCTTGGTTTTTGGTGCTGCCAGTATTGTTGCTTGTGGCGTTCAACGCGCTGATACCAATGATGACCGTGGTGAATTATTCGGTGCAGGAAACCTTTGGAAACAATCTGTTTTTCTGGGAGGGCTTGGGCTGGTTCGAAAAGTTGCTGAATTCGGATCGGTTCCACGCCGCCTTGGGACGGCAGTTTATGTTCACAGGGTTGATCCTTGTGATAGAGGTGCCGCTGGGAATTGCCATCGCGCTGGCGATGCCGCGTCAAGGCATCTGGGTGCCGTTTTTTCTGGTCACTATGGCGCTGCCGATGCTGATTCCTTGGAATGTGGTTGGTGCGATGTGGAATATCTTTACCCTGCCTGACATCGGCTTGCTTGGGTATTTTATGAACCATACGCTGGGCATTGATTATAATATGACCCAGGACCCGTTTGCCGCTTGGGCGACGATCATCACCATGGATGTCTGGCACTGGACATCGCTGGTGGTTTTGCTCAGCTATGCAGGTCTGGTGTCGATCCCGGATGCCTATTATCAGGCCGCCAAAATTGATGGCGCAAGCAAATGGGCCGTGTTTCGATACATTCAACTGCCTAAAATGAAACAGGTGTTGACCATCGCCATTTTGCTGCGGTTCATGGACAGTTTTAATATCTATACCGAGATATTCGTCCTGACCGGTGGTGGGCCCGGAAATTCAACGACCTTGCTGTCGATCGATCTTGTGAAAATAGCGCTCGGTCAGTTTGACTTGGGTCCGGCTGCGGCGATGTCGTTGATCTATTTTGCAATCACGCTTTTGATCTCTTGGTTGTTCTACACGCTGATGACAAAGGATGATGTCAAATGACCCAGCCAAAAATGCGTCTGAGCATTCTGATCCCAATCCTTTATACGCTGTTTCTCATGCTGCCGATCTATTGGCTGGTGGCGATGAGTTTCAAGACCACTGGCGAAATTCTATCAGGGTTCTCCCTGTTTCCACAGACTTGGACCTTTGATAACTACCGGGTGATTTTCACTGACCCCACATGGTATTGGGGGTATATCAACTCAATTATCTATGTGTCTCTGAATACGGTGATTTCGATAACAGTGGCGCTGCCTGCGGCCTATGCGTTCTCGCGTTATAGTTTTCTGGGTGACAAACACCTATTCTTTTGGCTTTTGACCAATCGGATGGCACCGGCGGCAGTGTTTGCGCTGCCGTTCTTTCAGCTGTATTCGGCGGTTGAGTTGTTTGACACCCATCTGGCTGTGGCGCTGGCCCATTGTCTGTTTAATATACCGCTCGCAGTTTGGATCCTTGAGGGGTTTATGGGGGGGGTGCCAAAGGAATTGGATGAAACCGCCGCAGTCGACGGCTATAGTTTCCCGCGCTTTTTCATGACGATCTTTTTGCCTTCAATCAAGGCTGGGGTCGGGGTCGCAGCGTTTTTTTGTTTCATGTTTTCCTGGGTTGAGCTGCTTTTGGCCAAGACCCTGACTGCTGTGGCTGCAAAGCCAATTGCCGCTACAATGACAAAAACTGCCTCAAGCGCAGGTTATGAGTTGGGGCTGCTGGCGGCCGCGGGTACGCTGACCATCATTCCTGGCGCAATCGTAATTTATTTCGTGCGTAACTATATTGCCAAGGGCTTTGCCCTGGGGAGGGTATAATGCTGATTTGGATGGCGTGGACCTGGCCGACTGCACTGGTGTTTGTCGGGATCTTCAGCGCAATTGCGGTGTTGATTGTGATTGAAATACGCAGCCCTGGCGGGGCGGAACGCAGGGGTATTCTGGGCCTGACAACCACCCGAGGCGATCGGTTATTTATCGCACTTTTGGGCAGTGTGTATATTTTTCTGGCTTGGCTTGGATTGATGGGAATGCCGCTCTGGACCCCTTTGGGGCTGAGTTTGCTTTGGGCGGTGTTTTGTTTCCGCAAGGTATGAAGCTTAACCAAGGTCTGACAGAAACTACTTGGTAAAACGAAAGTTATAGTATTTAGTTTCAAAAAGCGGTCAAAAGTGCCGCAAAATTACAGGACGACCTGATGCGACAGAAAAAGAAAAGTGAATTCCTGACCGAAGTTGAATTGGAATTCATGACAGTGCTGTGGCAAATCGGTCAGGGAACCGTGCGGGACTTGATCGCCAAACTCGCGGTAGATCGAAATCTCGCGTATACGTCGGCTGCGACGATCATGCGTATTCTGGAGCAAAAGAACTTTGTCACCAGTGTCAAAGAGGGAAAGACGTTTGTCTACACCCCGGTTCTGGCCAAGGATGCCTATCAGTCGAGGTCGTTAAAAAATCTGTCTGCAAAACTGTTTGACGATACGCCTGCCTCTTTGGTGGCGCGTTTGGTAGATGATGACGGATTGTCGGAACAGGCCCTAGAGGAAATTCGAGCACTTCTTGATAGGAGGTTAAAGAATGACCCTGATTAATTACTTAATTAACGCTTATATTGATGCAAATATTTTGTTGATATGTGCTTTTAGTATCTGGTCGCTAGCGCGTTTCATTTTGGGTCGGTTTGGATTTTCACAGGCCTTTGGTTTGCAACTGAGGTTGTTGAACGGCGTGTTTTTGGCGGTTGCCGTCAGCCCGTTTTTTGGGGTTGCGTTTGATATGTTGATTGAGACGGGAACTGTGTCGCAATCCTATGCGATAAGCCTGTCTGATATCGTTTTGGCGCAATACCTGAATGGCGGGTTTGCCATGCAACCCTCGCAATTGGAGTATTTTCTGGGTCTGCGCAGCGAAATGATGTCGGCGCTTGTGGGCTTTAATACCACGGGAGCGGTGATTTTGACCGGCTGCGTTATCATTGGATTTAGCGTGGGGACGGTCAGAATTTTACGCAGTATGATGGCGCTGAACAATATCATCAGCCGCAGCCATGCATGGCGGCAGTTCGGAAACTTGCATTTACGCCTGTCAGACACCAGCCATGTGCCGTTTTCGACCCGCAGCTTGCGCCGCCGCTATATTGTTCTGCCCTCGGCAATGCTGGGCCAGAGTGACGATTTAAAGATGGCGTTGGCGCATGAATTTCAACATCTGCGGCAAGGCGATATCGAATGGGAAATCGCCCTCGAGGCATTGCGACCGCTTTTTTTCTGGAACCCGGTGTTTATTTTTTGGAAGCGGCAGGTGGATCAACTGCGTGAGCTGTCTTGCGATCAACAGGTGTTGGCGCGCAATCGCTATGATGTGAAAGCCTATTGTGAGTGCCTTTTCAGGGTCTGCCGCAACAGC
>DDEJ01000005.1:19837-19986 GCA_002336405.1 Rhodobacteraceae bacterium UBA1957 | reverse complement strand
TAACCCGCGCCGGCAGGACTCAGCATTAGGCTGGAAAAGTCCTGTCGCTTTCGAACCGAAGGTGGCTTAAACGAACACTTGGAGTGGCACGAAAGCACGACAGGTCCCTTGTTGTGGCGCTCTCATAGCGAACCTGTCCCATAATGCTT
>DDEJ01000005.1:9098-19424 GCA_002336405.1 Rhodobacteraceae bacterium UBA1957 | reverse complement strand
GGCGATTAAAAAAGATCAATAAACGGTCGTTCTATCTCACAAGAGGCCTGACATTTGCATGAGAAATCGTTGTCCAGCGTGTTGTTCAAGCTCTGCGCATAGGTTTTGTTTTGTGGAAGACCTTAAACAATACAACTTGAAAGAGGAGCAGATCTAAATTGTATATTTCAAACAATGCAGTAATTGCTAACTTAGCTCCTCAGTCAATGCGTCCCTTGTCGCGTGTGAAAAAGCTGACCGAATCTCAAAGTGGCGACGATTTCGGGCCAGACGACAGCAGCTCTGTGCCAAATCGGTCAAATACAACGCTTGCGACCCCTCGCAGTGCAGTAGAACAAGAAATGTTAGAGAAAATTCTTGAGATGATCAGTTCGAACAAATTTGACGGTGAGGCCATCAACGACATTAGGACCCTCCTCAGCGAAGACGGGAATGGGACGGTTGGTCATCTTATTGATGTCGGAGCATAAATTTTGATCTCTCGGTTAGTAAAGTTTCAGCTAAGAATATTTACCAGTCTCAAAACCTACTCATGATGTGACATTATTTAGAGTCTCGGCTGAGAAATAGTGATTTGGCTTTCAGGGATTTAGTTTGATTATACTGTCCTGATGCTGTTCGGCTATAAGCTATTCACAGGCTGCAACTGCGGTGGTCATTCCCATACCGGTGGTGAGGTTTACCAAGGGAACTACAGCCGCTACTGCTTTGCAATCTGCCTGGCCAGTTGCAGATGGCTTCACCACTGGCGCAGATTTTACCGTTTCAGTGGTAATTTTAGCGGGTCTATTTTGAGAAGACGTAAAGGTATAAACGGCCCCGCCACCGACAACCAAGGCGATTAATAAGCCACTGATAATCATACTATTACTCATACGCTATTAAAACCTCTTCAGAGGTTAAAAGTAAATAGCTCCAATTTTACTGTCAGCGTTATTGTGATTGTTTCGGGTTGGGCACCATCTGTCACTTATAAATGTCTCACCTTAGGTTTTATGATTTGTAAAAAGAGGGGTGTCGCAAAAAAGCGTCGGTGTGGGCTTTCATTGTTTGGTGGGTCCATTTTTCTTTCTAACATGAACCCGCGTGGTAAGTTTTTTACCATCTAATCCAATGAATTTTGGACTAAGTTGAATATCAAACGCTGAATTTTAATACGATCTTGTTGGTGTGTGAACAAGTTATAAAAGTAACATTCGCACCACTTTGGTCTGACAGGGCCCAGCTTTGGCAATGAATACTGCGGTAAATTCTGTGATGATTTGTGTAACGGTTTGTGCGAAGAATCACACAGTTAGCGCCAACAATTGTGCGGATTTTCGCACATTGCCGCGATGCAGAATTCGCGGGCGTCGAGTTAAAATTGAAAAAAGACAAATATTATTAGGGCATTATGCGAAACCCTCTGCAGCTGTCGCAGTGTGCTGTGTTTTCTCTCTGGACTATGGTCAACTCAGTTCAGGGGTGCTGACGCGCCACCACCAGAGAAATTATGCAGACAGACTGGGAGGAGACCCAAATGAAACTATTAACTACAGCCACGATTGCACTGGCTTTGGCAGTTACCGCGCAGGCGGCATCGGCAAGCTGTGACGCAGGCGAGATGGTTATCAAGTTTAGCCATGTTACCAACACCGACAAACACCCCAAAGGCATTGCAGCCTCGCTGCTGCAAGAACGGGTCAATACAGAAATGAATGGTAAGGCCTGTCTTGAGGTTTTCCCAAACTCAACTTTGTATAATGACAACAAAGTGCTCGAAGCGATGTTGCAGGGCGACGTACAACTGGCGGCCCCTTCACTGTCTAAATTTGAAAAGTTTACCAAGCAGTTCCGCTTGTTTGATTTGCCATTCATGTTTGAAAACATCGACGCGGTTGATGCATTCCAAGCCTCTGATGCGGGTCAGGCGATGCTGGACAGCATGCAGCGCCGGGGCCTTCAAGGTTTGGCGTATTGGCACAATGGCATGAAACAAATGTCTGCCAGCAAACCTCTGGTGTCGCCCACCGATGCCAACGGCCTAAAGTTCCGTGTGCAATCGTCTGACGTATTGGTGGCACAAATGGAAGCCATCGGCGGTAGCCCGCAGAAAATGGCGTTTTCCGAAGTGTATGGCGCGCTTCAGCAGGGGGTGGTTGATGGCCAGGAAAATACATGGTCAAACATCTATGGTAAAAAGTTCTTCGAAGTGCAGGACGGTGTTACAGAAACCAATCACGGCGTGATAGACTATCTGGTTGTGACCTCGGTTGACTGGCTCGAGAGCCTTGACGCTGATGTGCGCGATCAATTTCTGACGATCATGTCGGAAGTGACCCAAACCCGCAATAAAGAGAGCTTTGCGGTTAATGAGTCTGCCAAAGAGGCCATCATTGCTGCCGGTGGTGTTGTGCGTCAACTCAGCGCCGCCCAGCGTCAGAACTGGGTTGATACCATGATGCCGGTCTGGTCAAAGTTTTCGGGTGATGTCGGCCAAGACATGATTGATGCCGCGCAGGCGATCAACGCGGGGCTTTAAAAGCCGCAGTCTGATACGCTATCATTAACGGGCGGGCCAGAGACTTGGCCCGCCTTTTGACTTACAAGCCAAACGACCGGAGAGATCGAGATGCAACGCCATTGGTTGGACCGTTTAGAGGAGACTGTGATCGGCGCCTTGCTGGGATTGATGACCGTTGTCACCTTTGCCAATGTGATTGCCCGGTTTGTTTTTAATTCAAATATTCTTTGGGCGCTTGAGCTGACAGTTTTTATGTTTGGCTGGTTGGTGCTGCTGGGGGCGTCTTACGCGGTTAAGATCCATGCCCATCTTGGCGTTGACGTGATTGTTAACGCGCTGCCTGTTGGGCCACGCCGGACCTTGGCGTTGGTGTCGGTGGCGTGTTGTCTGATTTTCGCCGCCCTTATGGTGAAGGGTGCCTATGATTACTGGGCGGTCTTTGCCGACCTGCCACCCACGGCAGGCCGCTGGTTTCCGCTTGGATTTGAGGATAAATTTCGCAGCCAATCCTTTTATGAAGTGCAAGATGTACCGATGATCGCGCCGCTGCGGTTTCTAGAAGACTTAATCAATTATGGCGACAGCTATGAAAAACTGCCGAAAGTGGTGCCGTATCTGGTGCTGCCATTGTCTATGGCTATGCTGTTGTTTCGTTTTGGGCAAGCCGCTGTCGCCATTGGGACCGGTAAGATAGATCGTTTGGTGGCCAGCCACGAAGTCGAAAAGGAGCTTGATCAGATTCAGGCGGACCAACACGAGATCACGCTTGCAAAGGCCAAGCAGACAGCGGGAGATCAGGGCTGATGGAGGTTGTTGTTCTCTTCTCTCTGGTGATTGGCCTTTTGTTAATCGGGGTGCCGATCGCTGTGGCGTTAGGGCTGAGTTCCACCCTGTTTCTGTTGGTCTTCTCTGACAGCTCGCTGGCCTCGGTTGCGGCCACTTTATTTGAGGCTTTTGAAGGGCATTTCACCCTTTTGGCGATCCCGTTTTTCGTTCTGGCCTCGTCGTTTATGACCACCGGTGGCGTGGCGCGGCGTATTATCCGCTTTTCTATCGCCTGCGTCGGGCATCTGCCCGGTGGTCTGGCGATTGCGGGCGTTTTTGCCTGTATGTTGTTTGCGGCGCTGTCGGGGTCCTCCCCGGCCACGGTTGTTGCCATTGGCTCCATTGTGATCGCGGGTATGCGCCAGGTCGGTTATTCCAAAGAGTTTGCTGCCGGCGTGATTTGTAATGCCGGTACTTTGGGCATTCTTATTCCGCCCTCTATCGTGATGGTGGTCTATGCTGCGGCGGTTGAGGTTTCCGTCGGGCGGATGTTCTTGGCGGGGGTTATTCCCGGATTGCTGGCTGGGACCATGCTGATGGTGACTATTTATGTCATGGCCAAGGTTAAAAATCTGCCCAAAGGCGCCTGGCTTGGCTGGAGTGAGGTGTTTGCTTCGGCGTGGGATGCCGGCTGGGGGCTATTTTTAATCGTGATCATTCTTGGGGGTATTTATGGCGGTGTTTTCACGCCGACTGAGGCGGCAGCCGTCGCCGCAGTCTATGCCTTTTTAATCGCGTCCTTCGTCTATAAGGATATGGGCCCGCTGGCCACGCCGGATGGCTTGCCAAACTACAGTTTGCGGGCGAAGCCCTTTGCGCTGATCACGGCCTTTTTTCACTCAGATACCCGTAAAACCCTGTTTGATGCCGGAAAACTGACTGTGACACTGCTGTTTGTAATTGCCAATGCGCTGATCTTGAAACATGTGCTTACCGATCAACAAGTGCCGCAACAGATCGCCTCGGCGATGCTGTCTGCCGGCTTTGGGCCAGTGGTGTTTTTGATCGTGGTCAATATTATATTGCTGATCGGGGGCCAGTTTATGGAGCCGTCAGGCCTTCTGGTGATTGTTGCCCCGCTGGTGTTTCCGATTGCCATGCAACTGGGGATCGATCCGATCCATCTGGGGATTATCATGGTGGTGAATATGGAGATTGGTATGATTACGCCGCCGGTTGGTTTGAACCTGTTTGTAACCTCCGGGGTCGCAGGCATGCCGATGATGGATGTGGTGCGCGCAGCCTTGCCGTTTCTCGCGGTGTTGTTTGTCTTTTTGATTATCGTGACCTACGTGCCCGTGCTGTCGACGTTTTTGCCAAATACCTTTATGGGGCCGGAACTTATCACCAAATGATCCGGTCATGTTGGGTTGGGTCCACAAACAGCCTTTGCGCCGGGCCAGCCAATAGGCTAGGCATGGCACCATGGTTTTATCTGTTTCAAGCCTGACCGTTTCCCGCGCCGGTCGCCCGGTTTTAAGCGATCTGTCATTCGACCTCATGGCCGGACAGGCCCTGCGTCTCCAGGGTCGCAACGGGATTGGAAAAACCACATTGCTGCGATGTCTCGCCGGGCTGCAGCCTCCTTTGGCGGGTCGGATAGTGATGGCGGCTGATAGCCTCGCCTATGCCGGCCATGCTGATGGCGTCAAGCTGCAGTTGACCGTTCTTGAAAATCTGCGCTTTTGGGCAGACATATTTGGCTGCTGGGATATTGAACGCGCATTGCAGGCCTTTGAGCTGGGACCCTTGTCAGACCGCTTGGCCGGAACGCTCTCAGCGGGCCAACGCCGGCGTCTGGGTTTGGCACGCCTGCTACTAACTAACCGTCCGCTGTGGCTCTTGGATGAGCCGACCGTGTCATTAGACGATGCATCAGTGACGCTGTTTGCCGCCGCCGTATACGACCATCTTCAGGCGGAGGGGGCGGTATTGATCGCCAGTCATATTGATCTTGGCTTGCCGGCAGAGGTGCTTGCTTTGGAACCATATCGTGCTGGGTCGACGACATCTACACCGTTTGATGAGTCATTTTCATGATCGCCCTGTTGCAACGTGACCTGCGTCTCGCGACCCGCGCGGGGGGGGGCTTTGGATTGGCTTTGGTGTTCTTTTTGATCCTTGTTCTGCTGGTGCCTTTTGGTGTCGGGCCGGATACGGCGGTGTTGGCAAAGATTGCGCCGGGTATTTTGTGGCTTGGGGCGCTCTTGGCCTGCTTGTTATCGCTGGACCGGTTGTTGGCGCTGGATTGGGAAGACGGCGCCTTAGAGCTCTTGGCGACATCACCCCTGCCGATGGAGGCGGTGATTGCGCTTAAAGCACTGGCACATTGGCTGACCACCGGGCTGCCACTGGTGCTGGTCGCGCCGGTGCTTGGATTGATGTTGAACCTGCCGGGCGCGGGGTATATCTGGCTGACGGTGTCGCTGGCCTTGGGAACGCCAACACTCAGCATGATTGGCTGCTTTGGGGCGGCGCTGACGGTTGGGATCAAACGTGGCGGATTGCTCTTGTCGCTGCTGGTGTTGCCGCTCTATGTGCCGACATTGATCTTTGGGGCCGAGGTGGCACGTCGCGGGGCTGAGGGGCTGGAGTTGGCGACACCGCTTTTACTTTTGGTGGGCATCAGTTGCGGCACAATCGCACTGTTGCCCTTTGCGGCGGGCACTGTCCTAAAGATGAACTTGCGTTAATGGGAAGTGAACTGATAATCGACACCAGAAAGGACGCATAATGTCACTTTGGGAATATGCAAATCCGCGCCGGTTTTTAGGCCTGTCAGAGCGCTTGCTGCCGGGCTTGTCAGTGCTGTCGCTTCTGTTGCTGACAGCGGGATTGATCTGGGGATTTTTTTATAGCCCTGATGACTACCGCATGGGGTCTACTGTGAAAATTATCTATCTGCATGTCCCATCGGCACTGATGGCGATCAATGGTTGGATTATGATGCTTGTGGCCTCTCTGGTGTGGTTAATCCGGCGTCATCACGTCAGCGCCTTGGCAGCCAAAGCCGCCGCACCTGTGGGCGCGGTAATGACGGTGATCGCGCTTATCACCGGCGCAATCTGGGGGCAGCCCATGTGGGGCACATGGTGGGTTTGGGATCCGCGTTTGACCTCATTTCTGATTCTATTTCTGTTCTATCTCGGGTATATGGCCTTGTGGCATGCGGTGGATGATCCCGATAAGGCTGCCGATTTGACCAGCATGTTATGTCTTGTGGGCTCGGTATTTGCTCTGCTTAGCCGGTATGCGGTGAATTTTTGGAACCAAGGCTTGCATCAAGGGGCGTCGCTGAGCCTTGATAAAGAAGAACATGTGGCGGATGTTTTCTATGTGCCTCTTGTGATCACCATCGGTGGCTTTGTATTGCTGTTTCTCGCGCTGGTGTTGTTGCGGACCGGCACTGAAATTCGGTTGCGACGGATATCGGTTTTGATCAACCGTGGGCGTATGACCTGATGCCTGTTTTGGGAAAATATGCAGTGACGGTGCTGTCTGCCTATGGGCTGTCTTTGCTGTTTCTGGTCGGCTTGGTTGCTTGGAGCTATCTGCGGTGGCGCGGTGTGAAAGCAGAACTTCAGCGTCAGGAGGATTCTCAGGATGTCTAGACCGCCTGTCCTGATGTTGTTGCCGCCGATGATATTTATTGGGTTGGTTGCTGTTTTTGCCATTGGCATGTTGCGGAATGATCCGGATGCGTTGCCGTCGGCGCGGGTCAATTTACCGGCGCCACCGGTACGGTTGACGCCGCTGTCGGGAAAGACGGTTTTTAACGATCAGAGCCTGCGGCAAGGGCAGGTGACGGTGGTCAACTTTTGGGCGAGCTGGTGTGCACCTTGCCGGGCCGAACACGCCAGTCTTGCGGCTCTCTCGGAAGCTGGAGTGGTGGTCTATGGGGTGAATTACAAAGACACGGCGGAAAAAGCACTCGGGTTTCTGGCCGAACTTGGTGACCCCTACCGCGCCCTTGGCGCAGACGAGACCGGCAAGATGGGGTTGGATTGGGGATTATACGGCGTGCCGGAAACTTATATAATCGGCAGAGACGGTGCGGTGTTAAAGCGCTTTGCCGGTCCGATTACGCAAAGGGCTTTGGAGGCGGAAATTCGCCCAGTGCTGGATGCTGCACGCCGCGAATGACCTGCTATTTTGATCGCATAAACTGATAAGTTTTACAAATTTCCAAAAGTTTTTTCGATGCCGTCTTCGAAGGCTTTAATTAATAAAAACTCAACCAGCAATACGCCGACACCCCACCCAGTGTGAATGCCCCTGAGGCGCTTTGGGCTTTGATCTCTGCGGACGCCTCGACCGTATCCGCAGAAGTGTAAGGTTCCTTTGTACAGCCCAAAACAAGCCCCATAATGAGGGCTATGTTTATGTAATTCTTTAGGTCGTTATAAAACGCAGTCTTAGAGAAGACTGTCAAAGGTTCAGGGGTTCCACTTAAGATCATCAACCCGATAGAAACAGCGAATGCGGTGTAAAAGGCTGGAAGCTTAAAGCGATCTCCATCTGATGGGGTGCTGCAGGCTGTCAGTGTGAGGATCAGACTGGCAATGATAGTAAGTTTCATGTCTAAACCTCTGACGATCCATGACCTGGATTCTTAAAAATTGATGATCAAAAGAAAAGATATTTAGTGCCGTATACTTGGATTGAAAACTGCAGTTTTCAGTGGGCCATCGCATTGCAAACCCGACTGGTGCCGCATTAGGCAGATGGCATATAAATGTGACCTTTTCTTTAGGGCTGCTGAAAAGTTGAGAAACGGTTTTGGGTAAGGTTCAGACGTGGTTAAAGCAATTTGTAATTGAGCAACAAGCCATCAACCGCCTTTGTCAAAATCAATGGGCTTGTTTTCCCAAGCAGCAGAATTGCGCCAAATAATGACCCTAATTTGTAATATTACTGTTGATATTATGAATGGTTTTCTTCCGAAACCTAACGCTGTTCCAGCCGCTATATTGGTCTGGAACAGCTTGATTTGTCGCCATCAGGCAGGTTCAGGCAGACTTTGCCAAATTGCGCAGTACATAATGCAGCACGCCACCGTTTTCGATATATTCGATTTCCACCGCAGTATCGATTCGGCATTTCAGCGTAATCTGTTTGACACCTCCATCGACCATGATGATCCTACAGGGCACCTCTTGCAGCGGCTCAATCGTATCCAGACCACTGATTGAGACGGTTTCATCGCCGGTGATGCCCAGAGATTTACGCGTGTCACCGTCGGTAAACTCGAAAGGAATAACGCCCATACCGACCAGATTTGAGCGGTGAATACGCTCAAAGGATTCGGCAACAACGGCTTTGACGCCCAGCAGCGCAGTACCCTTTGCGGCCCAATCGCGTGACGAACCGGCGCCGTATTGCTCACCGCCGAATATCACAAGCGGTGTTCCGGCTTCTTGATGCATCATAGCCGCCTCATAGATTGATGTCTGCGCGCCGTCGGGTCCTTTGGTGTAACCGCCCTCAACCCCATTCAGAATTTCGTTTTTGATCCGGATATTGGCAAAGGTGCCGCGCATCATGATTTCGTGATTGCCACGGCGTGAGCCATAGGAATTGAACTCGCGCACAGGCACCTGCCGGTCGAGCAGGTATTGCCCCGCCGGAGTGGTGTCTTTGAAAGACCCTGCGGGGCTGATGTGGTCTGTGGTGATCATATCGCCCAGCACCGCCAGCACTTTGGCGTTGCTAATGTTGCTGATCATCCCGGGTTCTTTGCTCATACCCTGAAAATAGGGCGGGTTTTGTACATAAGTCGATGTCGGTGGCCAATCATAGGTCTGTTGTTCGGTGGTCTCGACCCCCTGCCATTTTTCGTCGCCTTCAAATACATCAGCATATTTTGTTAAAAAGGCCTGACGGGTCACTGTTTGCTCAACCAGTTCTGCAACTTCCTGACTGGTCGGCCAGATATCTTTCAAAAAGACGTCATTGCCGTCTTTATCCTGGCCCAGCGCATCTTGTGACAGGTCGATGTCCATTGTTCCTGCTAGCGCATAGGCCACCACAAGCGGTGGAGAAGCCAGATAGTTGGCCCGCACATCCGGAGAGATGCGGCCTTCAAAATTGCGGTTGCCTGACAGCACTGCGGTGGCGACCAGATCGCCCTCAGCAATGGCTGCACTGAGTTCGGCTTGTATTGGCCCCGAGTTGCCAATGCAGGTGGTGCAACCATAACCGACAAGATTAAAGCCGATTTTATCAAGATCGGTCTGAAGGCCGGCCGCCTCAAGATAGGCCGACACCACCTGTGATCCGGGGGCAAGGGAGGTTTTCACCCAAGGCTGACGGTTCATTCCCAAGGCTGCCGCCTTGCGCGCCACGAGGCCGGCGCCGATCATGACATAGGGGTTTGAAGTGTTGGTACACGATGTGATCGAGGCAATCACAACCTTGCCAGACTCCATGGTATAGTCTTCGCCTGCGACAGCGACTTGCTTGCCCATTGGGCGCTTGAAAGTCTGCTCCATTTCGTTGCGGAACGCCGATTGCCCGTCGGTTAGAGCAACATAATCCTGTGGCCGTTTTGGGCCCGAAATCGCCGGTACAATCGTGCCCATGTCCAGATGCAGGGTGTCGGTATAAATCGGTGCATAATCAACACCGCGCCAAAACCCGTTTTCTTTCGCATAGGCCTCAACAAGGGCGACGCGGGCTTCAGCGCGCCCGGTATTGCGCAGATAGCGCAAAGTCTCATCATCGATTGGAAAAAATCCGCAAGTTGCGCCGTATTCGGGGGCCATATTGGCGATGGTGGCCCGGTCGGCCAATGGCAGTCGATCCAGACCTTTGCCGTAAAATTCTACAAACTTGCTGACCACGCCTTTGGCGCGCAGCATTTCCACAACTTTAAGTACCAGATCCGTACCCGTGGTGCCTTCCATCATAGCGCCGGTTAACTCAAATCCGACGACTTCGGGGATCAGCATCGAAATCGGTTGACCCAGCATTGCAGCTTCAGCTTCAATTCCACCAAC
>DDEJ01000005.1:1894-8783 GCA_002336405.1 Rhodobacteraceae bacterium UBA1957 | reverse complement strand
GCTTCAATTCCACCAACACCCCAGCCCAAGACCGCCATGCCGTTGACCATTGTGGTGTGACTGTCGGTCCCAACCAGGGTGTCGGGATAAGCCACTTCGATCCCGTCTTGGTCGGTATCTGACCAAATAGTCTGTGCCAGATATTCCAGATTGACCTGATGGCAGATACCTGTGCCAGGTGGGACGACGCGGAAATTGTTGAACGCTTTTTGCCCCCATTTAAGAAAAGTATACCGCTCCAAATTGCGCTCATATTCGCGATCAACGTTCATTTGAAACGCGCGCGGAGTGCCGAATTCGTCAATCATCACCGAATGGTCAATGACCAGATCAACCGGATTGAGTGGGTTAATCTGCTCGGCTTTACCGCCCAGGGCGACGATACCGTCGCGCATCGCGGCCAGATCGACCACGGCCGGTACGCCAGTAAAATCCTGCATCAGCACCCGTGCCGGACGATAGGCAATTTCGCGCGGGTTTTTACCACCGTTCTTGGCCCAGTCCGAAAACGCTTTAATATCGTCGACATTAACCGTTTTACCATCCTCAAACCGTAACATATTTTCCAGCACGACCTTTAGCGCGGCTGGGAGTTTTGAAAAATCACCCAGTCCGGCGGCTTCTGCAGCGGGTATCGAGTAAAAGGCGATTTCTGTTCCATCTATATTGAGTGTTTTACGGGTTTTGGATGTATCTCTTCCGACTGTGATGGGCATGCTGGCCTCCCTCATAAGCTGTTTAAAGGATCTTGCTGGGATGGTTGTGACCTATACTGAGTGGTCATTCAAGATTTGTTTATCACTATTGTATACAATTGTATACAAATTATCTGAGGCGATTTTTTGCCGTCTCTGGTCGCGAAAGGGTGATTGGATATTTTCATCGAATTTATTTATGATTATGTCATAATTGACAGCACAGAGGCAGAGAATGCGCATATTAATGTGGATGGCGGTTTTAGTCTTCGCAGCGACGGCTGGGTCGGCGCAAGACAAACCTGTAGTGGTGGTTGAATTGTTTACATCTCAGGGATGTTCGTCCTGTCCTCCGGCGGATGCACTGTTAGACCGTTTGTCCAGTCGCAATAATGTGCTCGCCCTGTCGTTGCATGTGGATTACTGGGATTATATCGGTTGGAAAGATAAATTTGCCAGCCCTGCGCACACCGCACGGCAGCAGGCCTATGCCCGCGCGGCGGGACGACGTTCGGTCTATACGCCGCAGATGATTATTAACGGATTGGATGATGTGGCGGGTACCGCGCCGATGGACGTTGCCGATATGATTGATCGACATTCCCGACGTCAACCGGTTGTCGAATTGGCCTTGCGCCAAAGCCCAAATAAGGTGCGTGTTGAGGTGAAACCGCTGCGAAAGATAGGACCTTCGGTGCTGCAGGTTGCTTATATATCTACGCATGAAGTGGTGGAGATCAAACGTGGTGAAAACGCCGGTAGGAAATTGCAATATACAAACGTGGTGAAACGGATCGATCGACTTCGAAAGTGGAGTGGTGCGGCCCCATTGACAGTTGAGATTGCGTTGAAACAACACGAGCAGGCAGTTTTGTTAATTCAACAAGAAGGGCACGGCGCTATCCATTCAGCGGTGCTGCTGCGGTGATGACATCGGGTTTGGTGCGCTGGTACCGGTAAAACATGTCATGATGGGCAAGCTGTTGGCGAAATCAATGGGTTTATCCGCTGTATGGTTTACGCCTCAAAGGCTGTGGTTTCCTCTTCCTCTGAGTGAATAAGTATATCAACTTCGCCCGTATCGATCAATCGACGTATTTCAATCATTATCTCCTTCATTGCTACCTCTCCCTCGCGTGCCTTGACTTTCCCAAGCTCTGTGATGTCCTCGCGCAGGTTGTCTGCCATGCGCTTGGACATGGACTCAAGCAAGTAGGTGGCAACATCTGACATGTCGGCCTGCTGAGCGCCGGCAAGGGCGGTTGCTAAAACGGTTTTATCCACAGACCGGAGGCATTTTGGTATGTCTGATGCCTGCAGCTTTTGCGGTATATGCTTGAAGGTGAAAATATAGCTTCTAACCTGCGTTCCGATCGTTTGGTCATCTTCTTCCAATCCGCTTAACAATGTGTCGCGTATATTGGCTGCAGAGACGTTCAATATAGACCCAAGACGCTTGACGGGCGTATCCTCAAATGCTTTTTCAGGTTTGTTTGCGATCTGCGCGGCAAGGCTTGACCCGATTTGATCAACGGCATGGGGGGTTATATTTCCGGTCAACGAGATCGCATAGGTTATACGTCTGGCTTGGTCACCGGGCAGGGTGCCTAGCAATTCGGCCGCCTTGCTAGTTTTAAGTTTTGACAAAATTACCGAGGCCACTTCAGTACTTTCTGATCGCATCAATTGCCCCAATTCATCCAGTGGCAGGGTCTGGACGCTATCCCAAGGGTCGCCTATCTGGCGCACCCCGGCCTCTTTGCGCAAGCGGCGGGCCATTACGGGGCTGATTTTGCCTTCCAGATCGGTCAAAGCTCCGGCCAGGCCGTTCGAAAAAAATAAACCCACAGAATCCAGTTCATTTGCAAACTCGACAATAACATCGGCCAATGTGCTTTGATCGACTGGTGGCATTGCGGCCATCTGGTGGATCAAGTCAATTTGTAGCGTCTCGGGAAGCTGGTCCAGAGGTAAATCTGCGCCATGATTGATCAGAAATTTTATCACAATAACGGCTTTTTGCTTGGGTGATAAATGGGATTTGTTGTTACTTTCCGGCAAGGCCGTTGCTTTGATCTGCTTAACGGCGGT
Organism: Rhodobacteraceae bacterium UBA1957; assembly: GCA_002336405.1. Classification (GTDB taxonomy): domain Bacteria; phylum Pseudomonadota; class Alphaproteobacteria; order Rhodobacterales; family Rhodobacteraceae; genus CPC320. The sequence continues at coordinate 5,997 of DDEJ01000005.1, read as the reverse complement.
GAGTTCGGTCATTGTGCAAGCTCCGACAGTTGAAGCGCCAGATAAGCAGCCAAGGGTAAAGATTGTTCAAAGGTCGATACCAATAGGGCAGGGACCGTCAGGGTATTGCAGCGCCTAGCTTCAAAAATATATCTTTATTACAAATAAATAGCGTCAAAAAGGTTGCCACCGTAGCGTTGGAATGCGCCAAGATAAATTCTCGTAAAACTTTATGCTTTTAGGCTTTGTAACGGCTTGTGATCTCCGTCTCGTCGCATTCTGGCGGCGAGACGGTTATATCGCAGGCGTGCCGCCAAGGATCAGCTGTCGCCAAACACCCGCGTGAAAATCGTGTCCACATGTTTGGTGTGATAGTCGAGATCAAATTTCTCATTGATTTGCTCAGCGCTCAGCGCGGCCAACACATCTTTATCGCCTAGAAGTTCAGTTTTAAAGTCCTTGCCCTGCTCCCAGACCTTCATGGCATTGCGCTGCACCAGCCTATAGGCATCCTCGCGACTTTCACCGGCTTGGGTCAGCGCCAAAAGCACCCGTTGGCTCATCACAAGACCACGAAATTTATTCATATTTGCTAGCATGTTGTCAGGATAAATCACAAGCTTTTCGATCACTTGCGTCAAGCGAGATAGGGCGAAATCCAATGTGATTGTTGTGTCTGGTCCGATATTGCGCTCAACCGAGCTGTGACTGATATCACGCTCGTGCCAAAGCGTCACATTTTCCATTGCAGGCACCACAGCCATGCGGATCAAACGCGCCAAGCCGGTCAGGTTCTCGGTCAGAACAGGATTACGCTTATGGGGCATGGCTGAGCTGCCTTTTTGACCCTTTGAGAAAAACTCTTCGGCTTCCAGTACTTCTGTGCGCTGCATATGGCGAATTTCGGTTGCGACATTTTCAATCGAACTACCGACCACGCCCAATGTTGCAAAAAATGCTGCATGGCGGTCGCGTGGGATAACTTGCGTGCTGATTGGCTCGACTGTCAGGCCTAATTTGGCACAGACATGTTCCTCGACCGCCGGATCTATGTTTGCAAAAGTGCCTACAGCACCGGAAATTGCCCCGGTGGCAATTTCAGCCCGTGCTGCGATCAACCGCGTGCGGTTGCGGTCCATCTCGGCATAAAAGCGCGCAAAAGTGAGCCCCATTGTGGTGGGCTCGGCATGGATGCCATGGCTGCGGCCAATCCGTATGGTATTTTTGTGTTCGAATGCCCGCTTTTTCAATGCTGCCAGAAGTTTGTCCATATCAGCCAAAAGAATATCCGTGGCGCGAACCAGTTGGACGTTGAAGCAAGTGTCCAATACATCGGAACTGGTCATGCCTTGATGCACAAAGCGCGCTTCGTCACCGCCTATATGTTCTGCCAGATGGGTCAAAAAAGCGATCACATCATGCTTGGTGACAGCTTCAATCTCGTCGATGCGCGCTACGTCGAATGTGACGTCCTTGGCTTTCCAAACCGCCTCGGCATTGGCGCGTGGTATCACGCCCAGATCGGCCTGTGCGTCACAGGCGTGGGCTTCGATCTCGTACCAGATCCGGAACTTGGTCTCTGGCGACCAGATGGCAACCATGTCGGGGCGGGAGTAGCGGGGAATCATACAAAAAGCCTTTTATCTTGCGTGGAGGATGCGCCGGTCATACCGCTGCTTGATCAGCGCCACAAGGTCCAGCGTGTCGCCGCAGTGCACCTTGGTCGATCTTTGAAAGCGCCAGAGCTGTCGGAATTAAATCCCAATGCTCTGGCGTATTTTTGGGTATGCTTTAGCGCATTAAAATCCCGCGACCGGCGTATTCGGCACTTTCGCCTAGCATCTCTTCGATGCGGATCAACTGATTGTATTTCGCCAGCCGGTCAGAGCGTGCCAGCGAGCCGGTTTTGATCTGGCCACAATTGGTTGCCACGGCCAAGTCGGCAATGGTGGTGTCTTCGGTCTCCCCCGAGCGGTGTGACATCACGTTGGTAAACCCGGCCCGATGCGCCATATCTACCGCCTTCAAGGTTTCCGACAGGCTGCCGATTTGGTTGACCTTAACCAGCATCGAATTGGCGCTGCCTTCCGCGATGCCCCGCGCCAGACGCGTTGGGTTGGTAACAAACAGATCGTCTCCGACCAACTGCGTGCTGTGTCCGATGGCGGTGGTCAGGGCTTTCCATCCATCCCAATCATCCTCGGCCATGCCATCTTCGATCGAGATGATCGGGTAATCGGCCACCAGACTGGCGAGGTAGGTAACGTTTTGTTCAGAAGAGAGCGATGTTCCCTCGCCTTTCATTTCGTATTTGCCATCACGGTAATATTCTGTTGCGGCACAATCCAGCGCCAGATAGATGTCCTCACCCGGTCTGTAGCCCGCTTTTTCGATTGATTTTAGGATGAAATCCAGCGCGACACGGGTTGAACTTAGGTTGGGGGCAAAACCGCCTTCATCGCCAATGCCGGTGGACAGCCCTGCCGCCGAGAGTTCTTTTTTCAGCGTGTGAAACACTTCCGAACCCATACGCACCGCATCGCGCAATGTGGGGGCGGCGACGGGCATAATCATGAATTCCTGAATGTCGATCGGGTTGTCGGCGTGCTCGCCGCCATTGATGATATTCATCATTGGCACGGGAAGAATTCGCGCTGAGGTGCCGCCGACATAGCGAAACAGCGGTTGTGTGGTGAACTCGGCGGCGGCTTTTGCCGCAGCCAAAGAGACGCCTAAGATTGCATTGGCCCCCAAGCGGGATTTGTTTTCTGTGCCGTCCAACTCGATCATCGCAGCATCGATAGATTGTTGTTCTGTGACATCCATTCCAACAAGCGCCTCGGCAATCTCGCCATTCACCGATGCGACCGCGTCCAGCACGCCCTTGCCAAGAAAGCGCTTTGCGTCGCCATCGCGTTTTTCAACGGCCTCATGGGCACCGGTCGATGCCCCTGACGGCACTGCGGCGCGCCCCATGGTGCCATCTTCGAGCAACAGATCGACTTCGACGGTCGGATTGCCACGGCTGTCGAGGATTTCGCGCCCGTGAATATCGATAATAATGCTCATGTATTGCCCCTAAATTGCAAAAAGTGTCTGCGCGGCTTCTAGCAGAGCCCTATCCAATAGGGAACCGCCTATGTTAGCGCTATCATGCCCTGCTCGTAAAATGGAGGTCTCAGCTGCGGGTTTTAAGACCCAGCTGGCGCTCACGGAAAAACGTATAGAGCCCTGATAAAATTATAATGGCAGCGCCGCCAAGGGTCCAGGCATCGGGCTGTTCGTGAAAAACAGTCACCCCAATAAATAGCGCAAATACCAGCCGGACATAGCGAAACGGGGTGACCACTGCCACATCGCCCAAGCGCATTGACAGTGTGAGCGCATAGTAGGCGCTGACGCCGATGATCAGCGCGGCGAACAAAAGACCATACCCCTGTGCTGAAGGGGCGACCGCGCCGCCACTGATCCACAGCAAAAAGGCTCCGGCCGGAACCAACATCCCAAACCCATGGGCAGATAAGACCAAAGACGATATCGTTGCCGGTGTGGCCCGGGTTGCCACGTCGCGTGTCGCCAGCCCGATCACCCCAAGAACGGCAAACAGCGATGCTGGCTGAAACCCTTCCAGTCCTGGTCGGATCACTGCAACGACCCCGCAAAAACCGATTAAGATCGCACTCCAGCGTCGCCATCCAACGGCTTCTCTCAGGAACAGCGCTGCCCCCAAAGTGACCGCCAGCGGTGTGGCCTGCAGGATGGCTGATGCGCTGGACAGCGGTGTTAGCACCAGCGCGGTGACAAACCCCAAGGTGCCAATAACCTCGCCCAGATTGCGGATGATGATTGTCGGTCGCAGGAAGTCGGCCGATAGAACAGCTTGGCCTTGCCGCCATGCCATCAGCGTAAAAATTAGCGCGCCGCCGGCGCCGATCAGCATCAAAAACTGCCCGGTCGGCATTTCAAGCGCGATATATTTGATAAGCATGTCCTCAATGGCAAATCCAGCCATCGATAGAACCATGAGGGCGATGGCACGCAGGTTTTCCATGAAGATACTCAGAATAAATGAAGGGTTGGACTTTTGATACCGCCTACGTTCGCCAGTGCGAAAGCGGTGCGAA
>DDEJ01000005.1:0-1573 GCA_002336405.1 Rhodobacteraceae bacterium UBA1957 | reverse complement strand
GTGCGAAAGCGGTGCGAAGGCAGGCTTATGGCAGCGCGCCCTTGGGAGCAAGTTTATTTCTTAAGTGGTACGCCGTAGAGTTCCAACTTGTGGCCTGTCAGACGGTATCCCAATCGCTGGGCGATTTTCTCTTGCAGGGCTTCGATCTCGGGGTCCACAAATTCGATCACTTCGCCAGAGTTTAAGTCGATAAGATGATCGTGATGCGCCCGTTCTGCGTTTTCATAGCGCGACCGGCCATCACCGAAATCAACCCTATCCAGAATGCCGGCCTCTTCAAACAGCTTTACGGTTCGGTAGACGGTGGCCAGCGAAATGCGCTTGTCCACAGCCGCGGCACGGGCATAAAGTTCGTCGACATCCGGATGATCATCGGCCGCTTCAAGCACGGTTGCGATGATTTTACGCGGGCCGGTCATTCTGAGGCTTTTGGCCTCACAGCGGCTGATCATAGTGTCTGACATTGATACATTCCGATATTCCTAATCCCTTTTTATGGTATTTGTCAGATCAGTAAACCCCCCCTTGCGTGGCAGATGTTTGTCGTCATGCGGGTTGGTTGTTGACTTTTAACCTGTAATAGCCCAGGGACATCCCAGCGATGTTTCCTGCCGCGTGAGCAGTCGACAGGCCGATCCGCACCGTCGGAACCAACGGCCTTATACGGAACATCGCAGCGTTCCCAAAATCACGCGTGGGCACAAGCGCAACTTCGGCAGCTGGGCAATGTGGTCCACCTGTCAGTCAGGTTGTGTTGCACCATGCTGCTTTGTCCAAGGCAAGGCGGATAGAAATAATTGGCCTTGCGCATTGCGTCAGGTCTGAGAGGAAGTCGTTTGACGCAATTTGAAATGATGGGTTTGCCAGAGAAACTGGTCGACCGCTTAAAAGAACTGGGTATCACCGAACCGACCCCGATCCAAAGCCATGCGATTCCGATCGCGCTAGATGGTGGTGATGTTATGGGTTTGGCGCAAACCGGCAGCGGTAAGACTGCAGCCTTCGGTCTGCCATTGGTGACCCAGATGCTAGCGATAAATTCCATGCCGGCGCCTAAGTCGGCGCGGGGGCTGGTGCTGGCTCCGACGCGCGAACTGGCCAAGCAGATCAGCGATACCTTGACCCAACTGGTGCAAAAAACGCCATTGAAAGTGGCTTTAGTGGTTGGCGGAGCGTCGATCAACATGCAGATTAAACGCCTGCAACGGGGCACGGATCTGTTGGTCGCAACCCCCGGCCGGTTGATCGACCTGCTGGACCGGCGCGCCTTGAGTTTGGCCGATACCAGTTTTCTGGTGCTTGACGAGGCCGACCAAATGCTTGACCTGGGTTTTATCCACGCGCTGCGTCGTATCGCTAGCGTTTTGCCGGCACAGCGCCAAACCATGCTATTTTCGGCGACCATGCCGAAACAGATGAACGAACTGGCGCAAAGCTATCTCAACAATCCCAAGCGGGTCGAGGTGAACCCCCCGGGCGAAGCGGTTGACCGCATTGTTCAGTCAGTTCACTTTGTCGCAAAATCTGAAAAAACATCGCTTTTGATCGAGTTGTTGGACAAGCATCGTGACGA
>DDEJ01000031.1:16709-17164 GCA_002336405.1 Rhodobacteraceae bacterium UBA1957 | reverse complement strand
TCATCTGCGCGTAACTGGTCCCGAGGGTTTGATTTTTGAGCACACGGCCCAGATCAAAAAAACCCAAAGCCAGCTGTTTCGCGCTTTTGGCAAACGCCGCCCCAAAGCGGGATGGCCCAGCGGTGAGTATCGCGGTGTCGTTACATTGTGGCGCAACAACCGCATCCTTGCAGTGCGTCAGACCGGGTTGACCATCACGCCCTAGAAACCAGTTATTTTTCAGTAAGTTTCAATTCAATCCGGCGATTTTGCGCCCGGGCCTCAGGGGTGTTTTCCGCGTTGACAGGCTGATGTTCGCCAAAGCCGTTTGCTGCCAGCCGGTTGGGAGGAATACCAAGTGTGTTCGCAAAATAACGCACCACTGACAGCGCCCGTGCCTGACTAAGGTGCCAGTTATCTGCAAATCTGGACCCCGGCTTGACTTGGGTATCATCGGTATGACCATCAACCCGAAT
>DDEJ01000031.1:15506-16375 GCA_002336405.1 Rhodobacteraceae bacterium UBA1957 | reverse complement strand
ACCCAGTTGATCTCTTCGGGTATCAGCCCAGCAACCGCCTTGAGGATCTCAGCCACTTTCGCCACTTCCTGCTGGCCTTCAGTTGACAAATCAGCCCCACCTGGTGGAAACAGCACCTCGGATGAAAAGACAAAACGGTCACCAGCGATCCGTACGCCATCTTGCTGACCCAGAACATCGCGCAGCCGGCCAAAGAATTCCGAGCGGTATTTCTCAAGATCCTTAGCCTGAGAGCTCAGCGTATTCGCCTGGCCTTGAAGCTCCAGCGCTTCGCGCTCAAGGCGTTTGCGCGCTGCCTCTTCAAGCCTGCGTCGCTTCCGTTCCTCAGCCGCGACCCGCGCCAGAGCAGAGTTTAACTGACTACCAAGGTTTTGCAACTGAACGTCTTCGGCAATATCCTTGGCCATCGCATCATCCAACAGACCCTGCAGGTTTTGTAACTGCGTGCGCAGCGCCGCCACCTGTTGGTTTAACAATGCCATTTCACGCCGAGCCTTAGCCGAAAGTGCTTTTTCTTTTGACAGGGTTTTCTGCGCCTCAGACAGCAGGGCTGCCCGGATTTCAGCTTCGGTCATCTGATCTGCATTCGTGCGCTCAGCTGCCAATTTTGCCGCAAGCGCTGCGGCAAGCTTGGCGCGAACATCTTCTTGTTCGGCGTCATCCGCAAGTTTTTGCGTCAATGCCGCCGCCAGCCGTTTTTTCAGCCCGTCTGCATCCTGCTCCAGTGCCGCTTTTGCCTGCGCGGCAGCTTCGCGCGTTTTCGCCAGTTCCGCCCGCAGCTCTGCAATGGCCCGTGTCGCCTCTAACAGAGCATTCTGGTATCCACTGCTCTCGGCGTTCAAAGATTCCAATCGGGTCACTTGTGCGTT
>DDEJ01000031.1:9919-15168 GCA_002336405.1 Rhodobacteraceae bacterium UBA1957 | reverse complement strand
ATTTTAGCTTGCAACAGGCGCGCTTCGTCTTGCAGCTCTGCTATTGTCGCCGTCGATGTCGCCCGCAAACCATCATAGCGCGCGGTCAACTCAGAAAGCGCCGCCTGCTGACCCGCGTTTTGAATCTGCACCTCCAAAAGATCTGCCCTCAACCCAGAGATTTCACCAGCTGACGCGGCACTATTGCTGTCATAACGCGCTGTCAACGCCACAAGGTCTTTTTCCTGGCTGGCGTTTTCGGACTGTACTGCCAAAAGATCTGCCTTCAGGGTCCCAATCGTATCAGCCGCGCTCAAACGCTCCACCTCATACTGTTCGTTCAGCGCTATGAGATCTGCCTTTAGTCCAGTGTTTTCAGCCTGCAGTGCCCGCAGATCAGCGTTTAAGCTCTCAATCGTGCCGGAGGCCACCGTGCGCTCTGTCTCAGTGCGCGCCGACAGCGCGGACAGCGCATCATTTTGTTCCGCGTTTAGCGCTTGCAGCGCCAACAGGTCAGCTTTCAAACGCTCAATCGCGTTGGACGCAGTAATGCGCTCCATAGCAAACCGCTCTGACAAGACAGTCAAACGCGTGTCTTGGTCTCGGGCCTCAGTCTGTGATAACTGCAACGCCTTTTGTAGGTCCGATATCGTGGTTGCAGCTTCACGCCGCTGTTCTTGAACTTGTGAAGACAGGCTTTCAAATTGAGCAATCTGGCGATCATTTATTATTTGCAAGTCTGCCAACACCTGTTCTAGGGCTGCATATTTATCAGCGGCAGTACTGCGTTCGGTCTCGCTCTTGAGGCTGAGTGCCGTAAACTGTTGGTCCTTTAAAAGCGCGCCGGCTTGCAAAGCGCCCAGTTCAGATTCTAATAGACGTATTTTTTTGCTCATCTCGGTCTGTTCAGAGACAGCTATTTCCGAATTTTTCTGCAGATCCTGCGCCGCTAGAGCCAGCTGCTGTTGCAATTTAGACATAGCGTCATCTTGCGCAACAGAGGCGTCTTCTCGGATCGTAAGGTCCGATTGCAAGGCAGTATTTTGCGCCTCTAGGCGGGCCACCTGTCGCTCTGCCTCTTGCTGCTCGACCACCGCCTCGATCCGCGCATTTTCCAAATCCAGCAACGCCGCCGCCAGCGCTTGTTCTATTTCTGACAACTGCGCTGCGCGGGCATCAGCTGCGCCGCGGGCCTCCCCCAGCGCCATCTGCGCAGTATCTAGTCGCTGCTGTACCGTCTGCATCTGCTTTTGGGTCATCACCAGTTGATCCTGCGTCACCTCAAGCTGTACCGCTGTCAGGGCAAGTTTATCAGTCACTGCGCCAAGATCATCCCGCGTCGTCTCAAGCTCAGTTTGCAAAAGACCCGATTGGGTCTCGGCATCGGTCTTAGACAACAGCGCTGCGGCAAGCTGCATATCCAAATCATCCTGCACCGTATCGGCCGCCGCAAGCAGGGTCAGCGTGTCTTCGGCCTCTTTTCTCTGCTGCTCGAGCGCCATGGTCATTGCAGTCAGTTCGGCATCTGCGTTTTTCAGGCGATCGCGCAGCGCCTCAGCGGCAGCAGCTTCGGCCAAACGCGCCGCCTCCCCAGCGCTAAGCGCCTCTTCGCTGGCACTCAAACGTTGGGTAAGTTCGGCCTGAACACTCTGTTGGTCAGCAGCATCGCGGCGCAAATCCTCGATCAAAGCCTCGAGCGCCTCGCGCTTGGTCGCCGCCAACCGTGCCTGTTCAGTTTGTAGATCTACTTCACTGCGGCTCTGGGTCAGCGCCACTTGCAGTGCCTCTTCGCGCGACAACAAATCCTGCCGCTCGACTTCGAGCGCTGTGCGCTGTTGCTGCAAATTATCAATGGTACTCAGAGCGACTGTGCGCTGAGCCAAAAGGCCTGCAACCTGATCTTCAAACGACACTATCTGCGCGGTCGCCTCTGACAGCGCCTGTTCCTGCACGGCACTGGCCAACCGCAGCGAAGCTATTAAAGCCGCCTGTTCGGTGGCTGCGGCATTTGCACTTTCAAGCTGGCCCGAAAGATCCCCCAGTTTGACTTCCAGATCGATTGCGCGACCCTGTTCCAAACCCAGAGCCTGCCCCAGCGCCAGAACTTCTGAGGCCAGCGAATTCAGTTCGTTTTCCTGACCAGTGATGGTTTCCCGAAGGACAAATTGCACAACGGTAAAGATCGTCAGCACAAACATTAAAACCAGCAACAAACCGGTCATCGCATCGACAAACCCAGGCCAGATTGAGGCTTGGAACCGTTGGCCGGTACGCCGTGACAGGGGCATTGACTAGCCCTCCTGCACAGATCCATCAGAAGCGGAGGCCAATCTGGCTTTTTCACGCATCTGACGAATCGACTGGCGTCCCGCCATCAGTTGAGCCATATTTTCCAATGGTTCATGTAAGGATGCCAGATCGGCCCTGAGTTCGGCCATCGTCTCTTGACGGCCAGCAGCAATCTCTTCGAGAATACGCAGCATCTGCACATCCATCGAACGCAATCTCATGCGGCTTTCGGCGTCAAACCCATCGCCAAGGTCAAGCTGCTGCAAGGTTTCCACCAGACGGTGCTGGCCCTCTGCAACGCGCTGCATCCCGTTATCGACATTATCCGACGCCTCCATCCGCCGCGTCATATTGTCGAGCGCATCAGCGAGGCGACCCAATTTCTCGTCGACCACAAATCGGCTCGATTCCGCACTGGCAAAGATATTTTGCATCTTTTCCATCTGCTGCGCCATATGATCAAGAATGCCAGCCACCATTGACTGCTCTGAACCACTGTCGCCGTCGCCACTGGAAAACCCAACCCGGGTGATCGAGGACAACCATTCCTCCAACTCGCGGTAAAACCGGTTCTGTCCATGTCCGGCAAACAGCTCAAGCAAACCGACGACCAGAGATCCTGCCAAACCAAGCAAAGAAGAGCCGAACGCAACCCCCATGCCGCTGAGTTGGCTGTCGAGCCCGTTCATCAAACGGCCAAAGACCGCTGCGCCCTCTTCTCCGTCTTGTGGTGCCAGGGAACGGATCGTATCCACCAGTGCCGGAACGGTTGTCGCAAGCCCGTAAAATGTTCCCAAAAGGCCTAGAAAAATCAGTAGGTTGACCAGATATCGGGTAAATTCCCGTGCTTCATCAATCCGGGTTGCCACCGAATCAAGGATGGACCGATTAGACGAGGAACCGATCTGCATCGCCATACCACGCGTGCGCAGCAGCGTCGCCAAGGGCGCCAACAAGCGGGGTGCCTTGGCATCCATGACATCATCGTGTTTTCCGACAAAACGCTCAATCCATCGCACCGAGGTGATTAGCTGAGCAACCTGCCAAAAACACCCAACAACACCAATAAAAAACACAAACAGGATAAATCCGTTCAGATAGGGATTGGCCTCAAACACCGGCAGAACCCTTGGTGCCGCAAGAGTACCACCAGACGCCACCAGACCTAAAACCAAAAGCATCAGCACGATCTGACGTACTGGCTGCGAAAAATGCAGCTCTGTTCTTGGATCGGATACGTCCATCAAAAATCGGTCCTAGTACAGTTACAAGAGTATATTCTATTTCTTCTTAGGCGGTAAGCCAAGCCATTATCCTGTTAAAACCGCTACTCGCGTCGAAAGCCACGATAAATCTGCATCAGAAATACCCATGTTGGCAAGCTGACGCGCAGTCTTGTGCAAGTATTCGCTGTTTGCGCCGCGACCGCCCACCGCGCGGCTTATAATAAGCGCTTGTTCGTCCATCGAAAGGGCCCCGCAATACTGCACATGATAGGGATCAACCACATAGGTCAGCGCCGATACGATAGAGCCGTCCGCAAGGGTGACAGGAAGCGTTTTCTCGACATAGGCCGACGAGACCAGCTCGCGTTCACGCAGATAGCTCAGCGTTTGCTGCCGCGTTGCCGCAGGTACTAAAAGCGCCATACCACGACACAGCGCGTCAGATCGTTCGTCCAAGGCCAAAACCAACCCCGGAGCCTCAGGGGTGCCACGATGGTGGATTGAACGCATACAAAAGCATCGGTGATAGCCCGACAGCGTCGCAAGCTGGCTCTGCGCATACTCAAACCCCGGATTCCACAGCAACGATCCATAGCCAAATACCCACATACGCATTCCTCTGGTTTTTATGCTAAGACCTGCTGTAAACACTATCGCAACTTAGGTGAAGAGAGGTGTTTTGTGAAACGTTTACTATTGGTCATCCTTGTCGCCGCGCTCGGCTGGTCCGGATTTTGGTTTATCGGCGCCCAAAGCCTTCGAAACAACATATCGCTCTGGTTTGAAAACCGTCAGGATACGGGCTGGATTGCCGTCTACAGGGCCGTCTCAGTACGCGGTTTTCCGAATCGCTTTGACACCAATTTCACCAATTTGGAACTGGCCGACCCCAGCACCGGCTGGGCCTGGTCTGTAGATTTCTTCCAACTGTTCAGCCTGAGCTACAAACCCACCCACCTGATCGCTGTCTGGCCACCACAGCAAAAGCTGTCGACACCAAACAGTAAACTCGCGATCAGCAGCGCCGATATGCGCGCCAGTCTTGTAGTTGATGACCCAAAATCGCTGGCCCTGGACCGCAGCAGCTTTATCGCAAAAGATCTGACCGTGACCAATGCAGATCAAACCGGAGTGCGGGCAAGCCTTATATCTTTAGCGCTGCAGCGCCGCGATTTGGCAACTCACAGCTATCAAATCGCCCTGTCAGCAGAGGGTCTCGGCCCCCTCGAAGAAACCCGGAAAAAAATCGACCCAAGCACAATGTTGCCGAGCTATCTGCAACTTTTAAAGGCTGATATGACGATTGCATTCGACCGGCCCTGGGACCGGTCAGCGCTTGAAGCCCTCAGGCCACAACCAACCGCGATTGATCTGCATTTGGCACAGGCAACCTGGGGCGTGCTCGACCTTAAAATTGCCGGCAAGCTGGCGGTCGACGCCGCTGGTTGGCCCAGTGGCGATGTCACCGTCAAGGCATCCCAATGGCGCGAAATTCTGGAATTGACCCGCAGCGCGGGACAGTTGCCAGACCACGTGATTGACTTGACAGAAAAAGCTTTGGCCTTTTTAGCAAGACTGAAAGGCCAAGACAGCTCGCTTGATCTGACGTTGACCCTGAAAGGCCAACAAATATTTTTTGGACCAATTGCCATTGCGCCTGCACCACGACTGCATTTGCGATAGACACAGGCTGATCTTGTCACCGAGCGGCAAACGTGTAACGAACCCTAAGATAGAAATTCAGCGACAGATGGG
>DDEJ01000031.1:6761-9535 GCA_002336405.1 Rhodobacteraceae bacterium UBA1957 | reverse complement strand
CCGACATTAAGACCAAGTGAGAAACCGATGCGATACATATGTAACACCCTGAAGATGCTTGGTTGGCTGATCGTCATGGCCCCGGCAAGTGGCGCACTTAAGGCGCATGAGTTTTGGATTGACCCGGTGGCATTTCAACTGCCTGTCGATGCGCCTTTGGTGGCTGATATCCGAGTTGGACAGGATTTTAGCGGCGCGGCCTATGCATATTACCCACCACAGTTCAGACGCTTTGATCTAATCACATCTCAAGGAACGCAACCGGTTCTCGGACGACCCGGCGACCGGCCCGCGCTGAACGTGACGCCCCCCACCACAGGATTAATAGTCGCCGTGCATGTCACCGACGATATGACCTTGACATATAAAGACTGGGCAAAATTCAAAGCCTTTGTCACCCACAAAGACTTCGCTTGGGCCACAGATGACCATTTGGGACGCGGTTTGCCAGAAACCGGCTTCAAAGAACGCTATAGCCGCTATGCGAAAAGCCTTTTGGCAGTTGGTAATGGGGCGGGCCAAGACCGCGAGGTCGGCCTTGTGACCGAATTGGTTGCGCTGACAAACCCCTTCACCGATGACATTCGCAACGGTATGCTGCTTCGGGTACTCTATAAAGGCGCCCCCCGCGCCGCCGCCCAAGTGGAATTGTTCGAGAAAACCGAAGACGGCAAAGTCCAGATCACCTTTCACAGGACGGATGAAACCGGACATGTCCGGGTGCCGGTGCAGCGTGGGCGACGTTATCTTGCGGACGCTGTGGTCATGCGTCCCTTGGATGCGGCAACATCTGACGGCGCGGTTTGGGAATCGCTTTGGGCCTCGCTGACTTTTGCCGTACCCAACTGAAAAACGCTTGTGGTTACCGGCGAGCTGCGGCAGCATTCGCGGAATACAAACAGGATAATGCCATGATAAAAGACCAACTGATGCAGATTGTGGGCGCCGACTATGTGGTGGCCGATGACCAGTTGGCCCCGTGGACGCGTGACTGGAGCGGCGTTTATCACTACAAACCACTGGCGGTGGTGCGGCCTGCAAATACCCAGCAGGTCTCTCAAATTCTGCAGCTGGCCAATGAAACTGGGACTGCTGTGGTCCCTGTGTCAGGCAACACCGGTCTGGCCGGAGGCGCCGAGGCCGAGGGATCCATCCAGCTGTCTCTGGACCGGATGAACCGCATCCGCGAAATACGCCCCGAAGCACGTCTGGCCATTGTCGAGGCCGGTGTTGTACTGTCGGCACTGCATAATGCGGCAGCGGGACATGACCTAATTTTTCCACTGACGTTTGGCGCGCGTGGTTCGGCGATGATTGGTGGCAATCTGGCAACCAATGCCGGCGGCTCGAACGTTTTGCGCTATGGCAATGCGCGAGATCTCTGTCTCGGTCTTGAAGTGGTCCTGCCCAGTGGCGAGGTGATGGATCTAATGTCTGAGCTGCACAAAGACAATTCTGGCTATAATCTGAAACACTTGATGATCGGGGCCGAGGGCACCTTGGGCATCATCACCGCCGCAGTGCTTAAACTGGCCCCAAAACCGCGCGCCTATGCCACTGCCATGGTGGCGGTCCAAGATCTACCCGCAGCACTTGGCCTGCTCAATCAATTGCAAACAACCACAGGTGGGCTGGTCGAAGCGTTTGAATATATGCCGCGGGGTTATCTTGAAGCATATGCCGCGCAGTATCCCGAAAAACGACCGCCGTTTGAGACAGACTATGAGGTCAATTTATTGGTCGAAATCGCCACCACCATCCCGGACGATAGCACTCCAGACAACGATGGCATCGTACCGCTGATGGCCGATTTAGAAAACACCCTTGCGAAGCTGTTTGAACAGGGCGCAGTTTTGGATGCCACGGTGGCCCAAAGCGCGGCGCAGCGGCGCGAAATGTGGGAACGGCGCGAGGCGGCAGGTGAGATCACCATGCACCGACATCCCATCGTCAACAGTGACATCGCAGTACCTCTGGATCGGGTGCCCGAATTCCTGCGCCAGATGGAGGTCCTGCTGCCGCAATTGGATGCGGGCGCAGAGACAATCATCGTTTCGCATCTGGGTGATGGCAATGTGCATTATGCGGTCTGGCCCAAATCACCCGATCCCACCGTGCACAGCGCAATTATGGAAAGCGTTGAGGACGTGACGCTATCACTTGGTGGCAGCTTTTCAGCCGAACACGGCATTGGTCAGACCAAACTCCCCTCGATGCGGCGGCGCAAAAATAAACCTGCGCTGGGCGTAATGCGGGCGATAAAACAGGCGCTGGACCCCAACAATATTCTCAATCCAGGAAAAGTAATCCCCGAAAGCTAGTCAATCTGCAGCAGGGCGGTCACCCCATGAGGTTTGCATAGTATCGGGAATTACACAGTGGTGGGGTTTTCACGCAGTGCAGACACCGCCAGCCCGCATGAGACTATCTGGCGGCCACCGTTAAAGTGCTGAAACAGATGGGGGCGAGGTGCGTTGGTCATTTTGGCGAGCACCGAAAGAACTGTAACAGCCAGCCCGCGCCGAACACGCTGCAAAATCAGCCAGACGTCGAAGAACACAGCCTTTTGGCCGCCATATTTTAGTTTGGGAATTAAAGGAAAAACTAGACAAAGCGCTTTCGATTTATTGTAAACAACACAATTTTTAAAACCGTGGCTTTACTGGCTGAATACCGGTGTCTTTAAACAAAATTTTAGACACGCAGCGCAGCCTAATTAGCAGATATTTTTCATTGCAAACTCACCATCTAACAGCACACCGCATGACAGTGCA
>DDEJ01000031.1:4572-6425 GCA_002336405.1 Rhodobacteraceae bacterium UBA1957 | reverse complement strand
CGCATGACAGTGCACCGCGTCTCAACTAAACCACAAAACCAACCACCGATTGCCAAGGTTTGATAACTGAAAGTTATGGATCCTTATCAAACGGGTAGCTGTTGGGCGACCTTCAAGGGGTGCGAATAGCTGTTATCCAAATAAAGCTCTTTTGAACCATAGGCCATGACAGAAGACACGTATGAGCCGTTTCCTCTGCTGGGATAATCGACAACGACAACCTCAGGGGCCTTGCACACCTGAGCCGGTGTGAACCCTTTACCTGCCACTGGCGCCGGCGGTGCTGTGCAAAAATCCTGCTTGTTTTAGCCCAGATATTCGTATCACCCTTCGTTGGTGAACTTGAACGCATCTGGTATTCTATCCGCCTTATTTGTTATGCAGACGACGGCATCAGAACACCTGTTTGAATGGCTACTTTCAAGAAGCTAGCTTTTGAACCAATGAAATTCTTACCGCGTTCGCCAGCGAACGCCTCGTCAGTAATTTTCTTGCAGTCGGCATCGGGTACGCCGTGGTCAGTAAATCTGTGACCAACGCCAAGGGAGGCCAGAAACTTTGTTAGATCGTCAGCACCCCAGTCAAGATCATCGCCAAAAATCTGCTTCAAAGCCGTTTCGCGAAACCCGCCAACCCCAATTACCGAGCGCAGGATCGTCGGCAATGTGAACGAACAGGCAATGCCATGCTGCACCCCCCAACCCAATGTGATTGGGTAAGACAGGTTATGCACAATGGCTGTCTTGGTATTTGAAAACGCCAGACCGGCATTCAGCGATGCCTCAGCAATTCGGTTGCGCAGCTCAAGATTGCCCAGATCACGCAGAAGGTTTGGCAGATCAGCCAAGATTGCGCTTGCAGCCGTAACAGCATGGCGCGCTGACACGGGATTTGCGTTGATGTTCCAAATACTCTCAATCGAATGGGAAAGCGCGTCAAGACCCGTGGCAAGGGTTAGACCATAAGGCTTGGCCAACATCAGCATGGGATCAATAACGGCGATTTCGGGATACAGGGTTTCGCGCACAAGGGAGAATTTGCGCCCACGCTCCTCATCCCAAACTGTTGCCCAAGAGGTAACTTCGCTGCCAGTACCGGCCGTTGTGGGCACCGCGATAATCGGAATGGCAGAAAGTGCTGATCCGCCAGCGCCAGTTTCGAGATAGTGCAATACCTTGCTGAAATCGCCAGCCGCTGCGGCAAAGACTTTGGCAGAATCGATAACCGAGCCCCCCCCGAGCGCGACAATCACCTCGGGCTCAGATGGCAAAGAAGCAAAACGCGCGGATTGCTCGGAAAGCAACTTACAATCCGGGTTTGGGGCGATGTCGTTGACAACAATAAGCGGCTTACCTGCCTCCTTAGTCACTTGGTCAGCCAAAGCCCGAAACGGAGCGTCAGCATATGTCACGAGAGCATAGGGCCGGCCGTCAATTAAGGGCGCAATCGAAGCGAACCCGTCATTTCCGAAAAGAACTCTAACCGGACTATTGTAAGACCACATTTTCCCGATCCCTATACCGTGCGCGCGTATGATCGTTCAATGGAAGAGAATGTCTCAGAAGGATCAATATATCAAATTGATTTTTTCAATTACGATCACCGATTGATGCATTGCTTATAATGTTCTGGTTTCTCTTCATACCGTTGCTCATCAAGGTAAGCTTGTTCCGCAGGCCTTACCTTGAACATCCGCTTTGGATTTATGTAGTTTTCAATATTGACAGGCGACAGGGCACTTGGAAACCTATCTGTATCATCCCAGAGGATCACATAGCCCCCCGTCGTTCTGTGTTTTTTCTGGCCAGACCGGTGCTGGGGGCATATTCAGACGGGCGACACCAATATTTGTT
>DDEJ01000031.1:3582-4158 GCA_002336405.1 Rhodobacteraceae bacterium UBA1957 | reverse complement strand
TGAACCTGCGTGGGTCTTGGCAGACCGCCACGCAACCGCTGAGCAGACTGTCTGGAAATAGCGCAACCGCGACAGTGTTCAGGATTGCAGCCAAACACCCTACCGTCGCCAGCCCCCCCCACCGTCGTTATACCACCCTGACCTCAGCGCAGGAGGCCGTGGCGGATGCACTGCGCAACACGTGGCGGGTGTCACTTGACGATCTAATGGCCGTGGTGCGCGAGTTTCTAAACCCGACTATGTCTCGTTCGGGTCTAGACCCTTGTCTGCATTGGCATGGGGCGGGACGTCTTCGTGACCTTAAGGCCAAGGATGGCACACCTAAGCACAGTGGCTTGAAAACGTATGGGCACGGACATATTCACATTGACGTGAAATACCCGCCATGCATGGCCAATGACACGTCGCGGGGATATTTCTTTGTAACAATCGACAGGACCAGCCGGCGGGTCTTCATTGCCATGTATCGCAACAAGACAACCGCAACTGCCCGTCGCTTTCTAGGCGACCTGAAACGTGCATGTCTGATCCTGATCCACACCATTTTAACCTGTAATGGCAAGGCGTTAACTGACC
>DDEJ01000031.1:0-3173 GCA_002336405.1 Rhodobacteraceae bacterium UBA1957 | reverse complement strand
CGGTATTGAATACCGGCTGATCCCACCAAGAGCGCCGCAAACCAACGGCATGGTCGAACGGTTCAACGGCCGCATCGAGGACGTATTGGAAAGCCTGCATTTTAGATCAGGCCAAGAGCTGGGGATGACGCTGAACCGCTATGTCAGGCTTTACAACCAACCGCTTGCACAATCACCCTTGGGCAGCAAAACGCCTTTGCACACCATGAAACAATGGCACAAACGCAAACCGGCAATTGTTTACCAAACAGCTATACTACCTCACGGGATGTGACAGTTATCAAATAAAGACAGTGCATCGGCTTTTTTGCTGATTTCAAATTTGTGTAACAACCAAATTTTGCGCGACCCCAGTCATATAAGCAGGTATAAGCACCTTGTATTTTCTAGCGTTCACTGCACTACAAAAATCCACACCTAATTTGAGCATGCGGTGACGTAGCGCAAAAGGATTAAAATTGACAAGATCAATCGAATGGTCAGTTTCTACCTATAGGTTTTCCCTCAAAACCTTATTTTTGCGGCCTGCTAGACTTTACGGAAAAGCAAACTCTTGCTACTTAACAGGCCATTTTTTTATATAGAAATAGATACGTCTTCAATGAAAAATCGAAATCTCGCCTTTGATGTTCGCTCAGCAACTACAGCTTTTATTCTAACTTGTGGCATTTCACAGTGCTCATAGTCATCAGCATTCACCACTGTATTTTCTCTTAAGAGCTTACTCTATAATGAACCGCTGTTCTGGCAATGACTTAAAGTGTGGAAAACGTAATAAATATTATTCCTAATGCGATCAAACTTGCCCAAGCGATATTCTTCAAAAAACTAGGTTCCAAAAGGATTATTGCCGCAAGTGTAATCGAAACTGGAATCGAGGCTTGTCGCACTGCGCTCACAGCAGCAGCCTCAGCTCCAAGCTGAAATGCCATCAGAATAAACAGATAGGAAAGATAAGACGAAACCCCCGCTAAAATAATTTTCCAAGGAACCAGCATCCAGTGCTGCACAACCTGTGCAAACGACATTAAATCCCCGCGGCTTTCCCATCTGTGAATGCTGAGAAGTAAAACTGTGACTGCGATGTTCGTATAAAGCAGGTATACTGCGGGCGTTGTAAATTGCATAGCACCGGCGTCGCTGATCGAATAGGCAGCCGAACCCAGCATTGCTATGACCGCCAGCGAAAAGGCCTTTGAATCCTTTAGAAAACTACCTGGTGTTTTCTGAATCATAAGGCCACCTAGCAAAACAGTAAATATTCCCACAATAGTCAACCAAGAATAAGACTGATCCATCACGAGCCAACTGAACACAACAATGGCAATAGGAGAGGATCGAATAATTGGGTAATAGATAGACAGATTTCCACGCCGTAATGCTGATAAAGTACCGTAGTAATATAGGCTCAATCCAAAAACCGAAGTCGCAACAAAGGGCCATACTTCTCTTTGCAAAAAAAGGTCTTGACCCGTCGCAACCGCATGGAAGCCTGCTAGGACGACCCACGTAAAGGAAACCCCCGCATAACACAGCATCGGCTGCGCCGTCCCTTTGAGCATCAAGTCTCGTAATGGATGAAGCAAAGCGGATACCAGAACCAAACCTATCCAGGAAAGATCCATATTTCAGGTCTGATGCAAAGGATTGCGCTGCAAGAAGGTATTAAAATGCACTGTCAATTGATCATCTTCTATCTGCACGACTCCGTAAGCTGGCGGTTCATCGCAATACTCTCCCTGCACACTGGCAGCATTAAGGGGAATCTGGTGATTTAGGCTCGGCAAGCTCGTGAAAGGAACCCCGCGCCAGTTCACAAATGTCATCCTATGCACGTGGCCATAAAACACATGTCGTATATTTCGTCCATATTTTAAGGCAGCGGCAAACTCTTCGACGTCTTGCAATCGAATCTTATCAACATATGGAACGCCAATATCAAAAGGCGGGTGATGCAAAAACAAAAACGTAGGCTTATCTTTGGCCTGTATCAACTGCTGTTTCAGCCAATCCAAGCGATCCGCACAAAGCTGCCCCTCATGCACGCCAAGCCCTTCTTTTTTTGTATCAAGAAACAAGAAAACACAGCCATTTTTTTCAAATCTATGCTGGACAAAACCATTTGGGTCTTTGGGGTGTTTGGGAAACGCTGACTGGAACACGGTGCGATTGTCATGATTGCCAATCATTAAAAAGCACGGCAGGGGAAAAGACCTGAGCATCATTTTCAAAGACTGATAGGCATTTAATTCAGCAAATTCAGCTAGATCACCAGAAATAACACAAAAACTTGCATCACTATGCCACTGAACGACATCGTTCAGGCATGCATCCAAGCGCGCGGAAGGCACCATACCATTCAACGCGCCAACATCTCCAACGAGGTGGATATCTGTTATGTGAATGAATTTCATGGTGCGTGTTCTCCCAGAAATTTACGATAAGCCTTGCTGCAGGTCCAATCATGAACAAAATTAGCCATTAAGTCACGCAAATGACCAGCCTTATCTGTGGGTTCAGTTGCGATATTAGTGTATACTTGGCCTTTTTTCCATCGGGACAATCATGTCCAGCGCCGTAGGGTGGTAATCCGGTGCGCAGAGTGATCTCTTTGTGATGTAGCTTCCCCCTCCCTCCTTCGATGATGATGATTTGGGATCGCGAAAGCTTGAGAATACGTCTTGGTTCGAAATTTCATCTCATAAACCGCGACTGAAGCCTTCGCATATCCATTCTCCCAGAGTGCTATTGGTTCGATGTAAGCCGTCATTAAAAAAATAAAGGAATATATGGTGCTGCAGGGGAAGATTAAACTCCCATAATAATAAAATACTAATGTTTAAATACAATAAGTTAATTATTTAAAGGCTAATTATTTTGGTTACATGTTTGGTCACTATGTATACGAATTTACTTAATAGGAACGTACCATTTTGATATAATTATGCATACACATTTGACGCTGCTTTGGGTTGCCAGCGTCGTAAGCAAAGCAGCCCCTTTTTCATCCTAAATACTGTGTTCCATCGTGGACACTTTCAGCCATCTCGCATGGCTATATGCTCTTAAAATAAAGGCTATTATTATGGCTTATACCCGCAAGCTCAGCACACTGGCCACTCAGGGCATCAGCACCCACATGCTGGGCCGGCTTGACCAAATGGTTCAGGCTG
>DDEJ01000056.1:885-13159 GCA_002336405.1 Rhodobacteraceae bacterium UBA1957 | reverse complement strand
TTACTGCAGAAAGATCCATTTGTCATACCAGATCGTCCAACTCAGATTCAAAGGTGATATTCCAATCCGTCAAGTCCCACTCGCTCCAACTGCAATTACACATGCAAGTTGCAATTCAACGCTGAAATCGGCCAGAAGAGTTTGTTCTTGCGTCATCAAGATTGCCTTGATGCCGGAGGTGCCAAAATCTATGCCGATGTACAGCCTGCCTTACCTTGTGTGCCGGCCACCTTAGCGGCGTTACTTTGTAACGACCGCAATCAGGCGCCGGTGAAAAATCCGCCAAAAACGGTCAATAAGTCGCCCGTCCACCGGACAAATCAAACACACCAGCCGTCGTGAAACTGTTTTCTTTCGTGCAAAGCCAACTGACCATTGCGGCGGCCTCTTTCAATTCCAAAAAGCGACCGCGCGGGATTTTCGACAGCATATAATCGATATGTTCTTGTTTCATCTGGTCAAATATCCGCGTCCGTGCGGCTGCGGGAGTCACGCAATTCACGGCAATATCCATATCGGCCAGCTCTTTACCCAGCGATTTCGTGAAACCAATCACGCCAGCCTTGGACGCAGAATAGGCGCTGGCATTGGGGTTCCCGTCTTTTCCCGCAACCGATGCGATGTTGACAATGCGGCCATACTGTTGACGTTTCATCGTGGGAACAACAGCTTTGTTAACGTGGAATGTGCCCACCAGATTGATTGTGACAATCTCTGCGAAATGATCCACCGGATAATCTTCGACAGTCGCGTTCGCGCCTGCAACGCCAGCACAATTGACCACGATATCGATGCGCCCAGATTTGGAAAGTGTTTCATCGCGGGCGGCTTCAACGTTGCTCCAATCGGCAACATTTACTGGTAATGCAAAGCAGCCACCGCCTAGGCTTGCAGCCTTTTCAGCCGCAAGATCAGCATCCAAGTCCCAAATTGCAATACGCGCGCCGCCTGCCCGCAATGCATCTGCCACTGCCCCTCCAATACCCTGCGCACCGCCGGTGATGACCGCTGTTTGTTGTGAAAAATCGTTCAAGCTACGTCCCAGCCTTGCCGAATACATTTATAACCCTCCCGATAGTAAGCTTCCGGAGATTCAGCAAAATCCCGCCAGACCCTTGTGGCCGCTGCCAATTCTGGAAGCCCGCGACCAAAAGCTTCGATTGTAAGCCACCCGTCATAGCCAGACGATTTTATGGCACTAAAGGTTTCAGCCCATGGCACATGCCCACACCCCGGAACGCCCCGGTCGTTTTCGCTGATATGGATATGCACCACGTCGCTGGCATTGCGGGTATAGGCGGCAACTGGATCACGCTCTTCCAGATTGGCGTGGAACGTGTCGTACATCGTCTTGATCGCAGGGTGGTTCAACGAACGCGTATAGGCACAAAGATCATCCATGGTGTTGGCAAAATAGCTTTCAAATCGATTGACTGCCTCCAATGCGATAACCTGTCCATTGGCCTGCGCGTGATCACCAACTTTCGTGTGTACCTCTCGTGCACGGTCAAATTCCGCATCAGTTGTGCCTGCCCCACTGAAATGACCAAGCGTTTGGTGTAAGGGGCCGCCAATGCCTTGCGCGCCAAGGGCTGTGGCGCAATTGACAAGCCAGTTCAAGTATTCAACACCGCGCTGGCGGTCCGCTGGATCTTCTGACAAGGGATGTTGCTCTAAGCTTGGAATTACTGAAATGGCCGTTCGCTCTAACCCAATCTCGTCCAACATGACGGCAGTTTTGGCATAGCTATCGGGCGTGCCACCAAAAATAGGCACTTCAACTCCGTCATATCCTGTGGCTTTGATATCTTCCAACAACGCGCGATGCTCATTGCCAACAGACGTTGTCCACAACAGCATGCAAAATCCGATTTTCACGATGATTCTCCCCAGAGTGGATCCAATTTACCCAGCATAGCGCCACCAAACACAGAACCAAAGCATATTTTGAGGGACGTACGTCATAAAAAGATTGCATTTGTCGTCATAACGCGGAAACATAGCGATATACACAAATAAATTTCAGGAGGATGCCATGGGGGACAATACATTTCCTAAGCTGCATAATTCGATGTGGCCTGGGTTGGTCGGGAAAGGCGAAGACGAGCCACCAATCAGTTTGGATAAAATGTTGGATATGACCCAAGCGGCAGAGGTTGATGGGGTCAAATTCGACGGGGTTGATCTGTTTTTGGCAGATCCGCACACGTCAATCGACGCCGACGATGACGCGATCAAGACGCTGGCAGATAATGTTGGTGAGCGCGGGCTGGCAATTGGGTCGGCAGTGGCTCCAGTTTGGCCACCTGTCGGCGGTGGCTCTGCAATGGACCAAGGCGACGGACGCACAGCGTTTTTGGCTGCAGTCCGCAAGTCATGTGGCATCATGGGCCGTCTACGTGATATTGGTGTTCGTCATAGCGGCGTGATCCGCGTCGATACGGCCACAGGTGTTGGCGAATGGGCTGAAGACCCGGCAGGCAATACCGCTGTCATGGCAGAAACCTTGCGCTTGGCCTGCGATATTGCCGCCGATCACGGTGAACAATTGGCAGCCGAGGGAGAAATCTGTTGGGGCGGCATGCACAGCTGGCGACATATGGTTGACCTGCTAGAAGCCGTTGATCGCCCTAAGGTCATGGGATTTCAGGCGGATATGGCACATACGATGCTTTACGCATTGGGCTATAACGCACCAGAGCACCAGTTGATCACCACCGAGCAGCTTGACGATAGTGCGGCGTTGGACACAGCGTTGAAAACTATTATCGACGCCTTGCAGCCATGGACCATTGATTTTCATATTGCGCAGAATGACGGCACGGTACATGGCTCTGGCAGCCACGATAAAACTGGGCGGCACTGCATGGCATTGGATTCGAACGGTAAAATGGATGTGGTCAAGCATTCTGGCATGTGGCTGAACAATGCGGATGGAACGCCCACAAAGGCAATGCGCCATATATGCTGGGATGGCTGCATGTTCCCTAACGCTGTGCTTGAGGATCAACAAACCTGGAACGACATCCTTGCCACTATGATCAAAGTACGCAACGCGCATGGCTGGAAAGACTGAGGGTAAAAGACATGGCAAAGAAAAAACTTCGCATCGGCATGGTCGGTTATGGCTTTATGGGCCGAACGCATTCAAATGCCTTCACCCAAGCGCCTAAGTTCTTTAATTTGGAATATGAGCCTCAGTTAACCGCAGTTTGTGCCCGCAACCAAGTGCGCGCTGAAGAGTTTGCTTCTAACTGGGGTTATAGCAGCGTCGAATCCGATTGGCGAGCTTTGGTAGAACGCGATGACATCGACTTGATCGATATCGCAGCCCCCAATAACATGCACCATGACATCGCGATTGCCGCCGTTCAGGCGGGCAAGATGGTGATGTGCGAAAAACCGCTAGGTCGAACGGCCGCTGAATCCTCTGAAATGGTGGCAGCGGTCGAAAAGGCCGGTGTGCCTAACATGGTCTGGTACAATTACCGCCGTATTCCAGCCATCAGTATGGCCAAAGCGATGATTGATGAGGGTAAGCTTGGTCGCATCTATCACTACCGCGCCAAATTTCTGCAGGATTGGACAATTGCAACTGACCTTCCACAAGGTGGAGAAGGACTGTGGCGGCTTGACAAGGACGTCGCGGGATCAGGCGTAACCGGAGATTTACTGGCCCATTGCATCGACACGGCGATGTGGTTGAACGGTGGAATTGATAGCGTCACGGCGATGACAAAAACCTTCGTCAAAGAGCGTGAACATACACTAACTGGTAAGGTTGAACCGGTTGAAATTGATGATGCTTGTGCCTTCCTTGCACGGTTTGGCAATGGGTCACTGGCGACGTTTGAATCTACGCGTTACGCTCGGGGTCACAAGGCGCTTTATACGCTGGAAATCAATGGCGAGCATGGGTCCTTGGAATGGGACCTGCACGACCTGCAACGTCTGGAGTATTTTGATCACGGGGATCAGGGAACAACGCGCGGTTGGCGATCAATCCATGTCACAGACGGTGACCACCCCTATATGGGCAATTGGTGGGTGCCAGGCCTTGGTATCGGTTATGCAGAAAGTTTTGTACATCAGGCCGCCGATTTCATCAATGGGCTGGATGGCAAAGGTGCTGCGCCGACATTTGCTGATGCGCACCAGACTGATTTGGTGACTGATGCCGTTCTGAAATCCGGCGAAACCGGTTTGTGGGAAGCCGCAAACTAGCGGCACAGATCCCTCCAAGGGGCCTCAACGTGCAACACATCAACCACCTCGATCCCTGTCCGCCGGCACAGGGACCGAGGATGGCGCGTAGTTGTTCGTTCATTTCGCTAATATTAAACGAGGAATGTACGACGTCGGCGACAATCAATATGGGAACGCTAGGGCAAAAAATCTGTTGTTCGTCCTTCAACAATTGCTCAAGCTTGCCTCAAACACAGCAGATCACTTCTTCTTGGTCTGGCTGTTTGTGCAAGTCATGCCCATTGCCAGGGATTAGATTCAGTTCAACGGCGGTCAATTGCTTTGCGTCCGTCAAGAACGGATTGCTCATCTGACGCAGTTGCCCCTAATTGGGCAATTCTGCTGGCGTGTCCGCCGGCATGATAATTTTTCCAGCCATGGTTTTCCTGCGATCTGTGTGAATGCTTGCATTTGAACAACCAACACTTGTTCGTTGAGCAATCGCTCCATCGAGCTTGCCTCGCAAAAACCAAGGCAATCCTGGCCTTGACGCAGCATAAAATTTGCGTTTTGAGGCATTGAAATTGACATGCCAAGGTACCGCACAATCACGTACTAGTGCTCGGCAAGCTGGACAGATCCCTGCATTTTAAAGTCCACGAAAATTTCAAGATAGGCGTTGATTTTGAAACTTCTTGTATCCGGAGGTGTCGGCTATATCGGCACCCATAGCATCATCGAAATACTGAATGCGGAACATGATATCAGCGAGATTGACGATCTTTCCAAAAGTCACATCGCGGCAGTGCCGCGGGTAAAACAACCCACAAAACGCAACTTGGCTTTCATACAGGCAGATCTGTGCGTTACAACATCGTTACGCACAACGGTGCGGTGGCCCGTGGCTGTTGTTTGCTCGGTAAATTGCGCCAGTTCATCCTCAACCGTCGACTGGATCAATTGCCGGACACCATCGCGCAGCAAATCAGTCAACGGATCCGTAATTCCGTCTAGACCGGAAGGTCGGATGATGTCATTGTTTGGCATGGTCATGTGTACTCTTTGGTTGGTCATTTTGCCGCAATAATGCAACCAGACGCATAGTCAGATTCGCCAATAGCTCTAGGGAATCCACGTTGATCGACATTCTGAAGACAATGGCCGCCCTGAGTATTGGGTACCTTCTGGGGAGCCTGAATTCGAGCTTAATCGTAGCAAGAGCATATGGCGTGGAAATTCGCACGCTTGGAAGCAAAAGCGCCGGGCTGACGAATGCACTAAGGGTGCTGGGAAAGGGCGCAGCTGTATTCGTCTTGGTTGGAGATATTTTGAAGGGCGTTGTTGCTTGCCTGATCGGTCTATGGATCGGCGTGTACGTTCAAGCCGGTGATGCAGTCGACTGTGTAAGCCTTCTGGCTGCAGCCGCAGGTGCCGTTATCGGCCACAATTGGCCGGTGTACTTTAACTTCGTAGGCGGCAAGGGAGCCCTGACCGCCGCTGCCGTGATGTTCATAATCAACTGGGTGACCTCCCTAGTTAGCCTGTGCGTTTTCATATTCGTTGTTGCGGCGACGCGGTATGTTTCACTGGGAACGATTTTGGCATGCACTTTCTTCGTCATAATTTCCCTGCTTCCGGTGTTCGGAAACACAATTTACTTTCACGCAACTTCGTTTACGCTGGCGCTTATAATAGTCATAAAGCACAGGGAAAACGTCAAGAGGCTTCTGTCTGGGAAAGAGAACAAGCTTAATTTAGGGTCACGCGGAAGCGCGTCACGAAAAACTTGAGAAAAGTTGGTATCAAAGTTTGCTTTCAAAACAAGTTCTATCCCAGCCTTACGGAAAATCTCAGTAACTGTTGTGCCCCCGTCGCCCTGTTTAACAATAAACAACATCCGTCGTCAGGCATTTTTAAACGTGCCCAACTTGCCATTACAACGGCCTTCCAATCGGCCTGTCCCAGAAGAGTCCCGGCGCCGATGGGATGAAAAGGTTGCAACTTCTACCGCCAGAACACTTTCAAAGCCTAGGCCGGTCGTCTCTAGATCAAAAGTACGCACCCTTAAGCCGGCAGCACGGTTCAAGTCTGGAATAGATTAAACTCGTCCGCTTTCGTGTCAAATGTACCTGCGACACATGCGATTTGGCTGCACTCATGCGCGCCAATTGGCCATTTCAGCCTCCACCTGCGCGCGGTCAATAATCCCTGCATCCGAGCCCAACCCGCTGGCCACCAAAGACGCTGACGCTGTGCCAAGATGCGCGGCCTCTTCAAGACTGCGCCCGTCGACCAACCCGGCGATAAATCCTGCCGTAAATGCGTCACCGCATCCGGTCGTGTCGACCACGTCGATATTGTAAGCGTTCACATGGACGCGGTCATCGCCCATCGCGATTATCGATCCGTCACCGCCCATCGTCAGAACTGGACATTTCACGCCGCGCGACTGAAAGAACTGGATATTGTCCTCGACACCTTGAATACCGCTGAGGATTTCCGCCTCTTCGATGGACGGCATGAAATAGTCGATATGTGGCAAAAGCGGCTCGACAAATTGCCAGGTATCCGGTCCAGCACCGACCAAATCCCATGTCGTTACGCATCCGGCTTCTTGCGCCGCCTTTAACAACCGCGCACTGGGCGCGCCGTCAATTTTAGCCAATAACCCAGTGCCGCCAAGGTGGAAAACCCGACAATCCAATACGTCGCTTAGCATGTCATCAGTCACATCAAAATGGTCTGACGCACCACGACAGTGCAATGCAGGACGTTCGCCGTTAGGCCGCACGTTTAGGATAGAGGCTGAGGTTTCAATACCCGGCAGCCGTGCCATATGAGTGCAGTCGATGCCGAACTGCTGCATTCGATTGACGACAAAATCTGCCTTTTCGTCTGATCCCACCGCGCCAACAGCCTGACAACTCAGGCCTAACTTGGCCAGATCGACCGCAGTTCCGCCAGCGGTTCCGGCAACCGTCAAGCGGATTTCGTCGATGAAATCGACATTGCCGCCCTCAGGAATGGCCGTAACGGGGCGACCGAGAACATCAAGGATATAAAGACCGACGACTGAGACATCAAAGCGACTCATCTTAATGACGCCAGATATTTGACGTATAAAAACGCAGTGCTGATACCCAAAGCCGCGGCGACACCAAGGATCACCATTACAATGACTATCGCCTTGATCAATGCCCGCACAGGAACACCTTCACGGCACAGTGGCACTAGGTTAAAGGCCAGTGCGCCTATCACGACCGTGACGCAGCCAATGGAAAATAGCGTCATTGAAAACGGCTGAAAGATCGCCATGATCGACAGCACACACAGGCCGATGATGGCGCGTTCGACAAATTTGGCTTGGGTGGCTGTCATGGCGTCCTCAACACTTGTTCGTCGGCGGTAAAGATATGCGTGGTACCCGGCAGGAACCGGGTGTGCACTTTGTCACCCTCGTTAAGCGGCACGCGCCAATCAGTGACAAGTCGCAAAACATGTTGCCCGTCGCTAAGATGTACCAGCGTTTCGGCGCCCATGGGTTCCACAATATCTATGGTGGTGGAAATACCATCAGGCGTCGGCTCATTGCTGATTTCCAGATTGCGCGGACGGACGCCCAATGTGACGTCTGTTCCCGGCGAAAGCTCTGAAATCCGTGGATCGACATCAATCATGATCGTTTGCCCACCTGAAATGGCAAACTCGGCGTTGGCACCATTGCTTGCGGTCAGCGTGGCAGTCAACAAATTCATCTGCGGTGTTCCAATGAACCCAGCAACAAACAGGTTCTTTGGGCGTTGGAAAACGTTATGCGGCGTGTCGACTTGTTCAATTCTGCCGTCACGCATAACGGCAATGCGGTCGGCCATGGTCAGCGCTTCTAACTGATCATGGGTGACTATCACGGTAGGGCGTGACAGGTCTTGTAGCACAAGCTTGATCTCGCCACGCATTTCCTCGCGCAGTTGCACATCAAGGCGACTTAGGGGTTCGTCGAACAGGAAACAAGTGGGGTCCCGAATAATCGAGCGACCAACAGCAACGCGCTGTTTTTCGCCCTCGGCCAACTGACCCGGTGTCCGGTTTAAGATCCCACCCAATTGCAGCGTGTCGGATATCCGCGCGACACGCACCTCGATTTCGGTCTTCGACAGCCCCTCGCCATACAATGGAAACGCCAGGTTCTCGGCCACTGTCAAGCTGGGGTATAGGGCGTAAAACTGGAAAGACATCGCCACATTACGATCGCGCGCGGCGCGATCACTGACATTCTTACCGCCCAAATACACCTCGCCCTCACTGGCCAATTCCAATCCAGCAACCATCCGCAAGGTTGTGGTCTTGCCGCAACCTGATGGCCCCAGCAGGCACAGCACCTCGCCATCACCGACTGTCAAATCAACCGAATCCACTGCTGTAAGCGCGCCAAAACGTTTGGTAAGTTTTTTGAGTTCAATGGTCATTTCTTAACCGTTCCAAAGGTCACGCCGCGCAAAAGCTGGTTCTGTAACAGGAAGGTAACAAAGAATATCGGAATCAAGAACAGCGTGACGATGGCTGCCAACAGGCCATAATCGACGCCAACTTCGCCCCCTAAAGTACGCGCCATTGCAACCGGGACAGTGCGGGTTTCGACCCCGGTTAACAGCAAGGCGAATAAGAATTCGTTCCAAGTCAAGATCAGGCCAAAGACAAACGTCGCCGAGAGGCCTGCCAATATTTGCGGGATGCAAAAGCCAAAGAACACGCGACCTTCGGTTGACCCGTCCATGCGCGCAGCGTCTTCGATTTCGGGATTCAGCTCGTCAAAGAATGATTTTATAAGCCAGATTGAAAACGGAATGTTGAACGCAGTGTACAGCAGGATGATGCCCCAATAAGTCCCGGCCAAACCGGAAAGACGGAACATCAAAAAGATCGGAATGATCACCACGATGGGCGGCATCATCCGTGTGGTCAAAATAATGAACAGATAGGTGTCATTGCCACGCAGCGGAAATCGGCTGAACGCATAGGCCGCCAACGTACCGACGATCAGCGCCAAGCCCACAGAGGTGCCCGCGATGAAGATCGAGTTAAAGAAATACAGCCCCATATCGGTGGCTTGGCTGCTGCCCGTGGTGATACTCGCGCGGTAGAAAACTGAAGTGAAATTATCCAGAGTCGGCGTGAAAAACAGCTTTGGTGGAGTGGCCAGCGCGTCGGTGCGGGTTTTGAACGCGGTCAGAATAATCCATAACACCGGAAAGAAATAAATAAACCCAATTATGCTGGTGGTGGCGGTATAGCCCCAACCAGCCTTGCCAATTTCTCGGTGTTTACGCACCATTACTCGACCTCCTCTTCGCGCCTGTTCACGGCGTATAGATACAGGTTGGTCAGCACGATCACGATGAACAGCACGATATAGGCCAAGGCCGAGGATTGGCTCGTTTTGAAAAACTGAAACGCGGTGCGATAAAGGTACACTGCGATGGTTTCTGTTGTACTTCCGGGGCCGCCATCGGTGATGATATAAACCACATCAAACAGCTTGAACGTTTCAATTGTACGAAACAGCACAGCGAGAAGAAGCAAAGACTTGATATAAGGAAAGGTGATCGTCCAAAATGTGCGCCATTTGCTGGCACGATCAATCTCGGCGGCCTCGTATAGATATTTGGGTACACTTACCAACCCCGCCAGAACCAACAACATCACAAACGGCGACCACATCCAGGCATCGGCAATCACAATGCCAAGTATAGCGCCTTCTGGCGATCCAAGCAGGACAAAACGCTCTTCCGTAAAGAAGTTCAAAACAAAACTGACAATGCCAAATGTCGGCTCGTAGAACAGTTTGAAGAACACGCCAACTGACACAAACGACAGCATCATCGGCGTCAGAACCAGCATGAGCACAATCCGACGCAATGGGAAAACTTTGGCAAACATCATCGCCATGAGAAATCCGATGATCAGTTGCATGATGACAGAAGAACTCACAATAATCGCTGTAGTTTGGAATCTTTCCCAAACTCTTTCGTCTGTCAGAACCTTTCCATAATTATCGAAGCCTTTGAATGTGGGGACTTTCAGGCTGCTGGCTTTGTAGTTGAAAAAACTCAGGCCAAAGGACCACATCAGTGGGAAGATGTTCATCACAAACAGGATTGTAATCGCAGGGGCAACCAACAATGCACCCCGGCGTTTGGGGTCAAGTAGCCAAGCGCCAAAGCCACTGCGCGTTTTTGCTGTATTCGCCATTAAGTGCCGTCCTGTTGGTCATAAACATCGGGAAGAGTTGGAAAGAACCGGGCCCAGCTGAAGCTGGACCCCATTTTGATAGTGCTCAACTCACTCGATATAGTCGCCTTCTTCCAGCAGCTCCTGTTGGAATTCAGCCACGGCATCCAACGCTTCTTTTGCGCTGATCTGGCCAGTGATGGCTTTGTCGAATTCTTCTTGCTGCTGGGTCAGCAGTTCAAAGAACTCTGGGATGTGCCAGACGTCTTTCTGCCAGTCGATCATCTCGACATGGGCGCGGTTCCATGGGCGCAATCCGTTATAAGACGGATCGGCCATGACACTCATCAGACCCGACTGACCACCATTGGAAACGGCCTCTAGTTGAGTTTCAGAGTTCAGCCACCATTTGACAACATTCAGGGCTTCGTCGACCACCTCGTCCTCGTTCCAGGTTGTCAGAACAAAAGGCTGGCCACCGATATTGCCAGTGCGGTCAATTGAACCATCGTTCTTGCGCGACCCCGGCGCCGGACCAAAGGCCGACTTGTCATGCACTTTGGACGCGCTTGGGTCTAGCACAGGCTCTCCTAAACCGACCCAATCAATGATCGCACCGACCTTACCCTGCATAAACAGGTCCTGGATCACAAAGATATCCATCTGACCCGTCTGGCTAACTGGTGGCATGTATTGCAGATAGCTGAGGTATTCATCAAACGCTTTGACCGCGACGTCAGAGTTTACGACACCCTCGGCCTGCGCAGTTGGCATTTTGGATTCATCCCAAATATCACCACCTTGCTGCCAAATAAACGCGTTGGTCTGCATGGTTGAAAAGTCGTATCCCTTACCGGCCTGATAAGCGATGCCATAGAAGTCATCGTCAAGCGCGACACCGGCCAGCAGGTCACCCTTGGCGCGTCGGAAGAATTCACCAACCTGACCCCACTTCGTCCAATCAGTGTCCTGCCAATCCTCGTAAGAACACGGCAGATTGGTGCCATATTTATTCTGGAACGCGGCCATCTCGCCCTCATGACAAAAGATGTCCTGACGATAAAAGGTTACGTATGTATCTGGAAATTGTGGAAAGCCATAATATGCCACGCCGGGTGCGGGCACTTCACCGATTTCTTCAAGCTGCGCACGGGTTTTGTGCGGATAGGTCGAATAGGCCGACACCAAAGCCGGGTGAAGGTCTTGCAGGATCGCCGTAAGCTCTGGATCGGCGGCGATCTTGTCGGTCAGGTTCATATAATAACCGCCCTCGACAAACGCGCCCAACCACTGACTGTCGGTCACGATCATTTGATATTTTTGCTCGCCCGAAGTCAGCGAGGCGGCAACCCGCTCGTAAAAACTTGGCCATGGGATGAAATCCATGTCCAACGTCGTGGTGTGCCCGGCAGGCGATGTGTAGCTCTTGTCAAAATGCTCTTTCATGAACCGGGTTGGCGGCCAATCAGGTGCGGCCATGGTAATGGTGATATCTGCGGCCAGAACAGGCGCGACGCTCATTCCAGTTGCAAGCACCGATACGGCAATTATACCTTTGATAACTTTACGTAGTTTCATTCTCTTCCTCCAAAATTTACTATTTAAACATCGTTTATTTTTATGACTGCTCACCTATCGTTTATTGCGCGGATCACGCATTAAGTCGTTTGCCTGTCGACTGGTCAAAAATATGCAAATCCTCTGGGTCAAAGGCGATTTCGATTTCATCTCCTACTGAATATTTTGCGGCAATCTCTTCGCGCAGAACCATTTTCATCATGGTGTTTTGTGCAGCGACGTCGATTACCGTTACATCGCCCAAGGGCTCTGTCAGGTGGATTTTCACTGGGAATTTCGCCCG
>DDEJ01000056.1:0-540 GCA_002336405.1 Rhodobacteraceae bacterium UBA1957 | reverse complement strand
CAGACCCGCGTGCAGGCCCTTCTGCCAACCCGATGTCATGGGGGCGCAGGCCCAGCGTCACAGGTCCGCCCGACGACACCCCTGGTGCTGCGATCGATTGATCTAGAAACGGCAAATCAATCACATTTTCAGCGCTACCAGTTGTGTACAGAAAATTGATCGGGGGAGAACCTACCATCTGTGCCACATAAGTGTCGCATGGCGTTTGATAAAGATCTCTGGGTGCGCCGACGGCCACAACTTTACCGTCCTGCATCACCCCTACCCGCTCGCCCATCGTCAGAGCTTCTAGCTGATCGGGCGTAGCCAAAACCATGGTCATTCCAAGCTCTCGGTGCAAGCGTTTGAACTCGGCACGCATATCGTGGCGCAGCTTGGCGTCCAGGTTGGTAAGTGGTTCGTCAAGCAACAACAGTTTGGGCCGCTGAACAATGGCACGGCCAATTGCAACGCGCTGCTGTTCGCCTCCAGACAAAGTCGATGGTTTGCGTTTCAACGTATGTGTCACCCGCAGTAGTTCTGCCACTTCGCCAACACGCT
>DDEJ01000016.1:12464-13148 GCA_002336405.1 Rhodobacteraceae bacterium UBA1957 | reverse complement strand
CCGATTAACGCCCCGACCATTCTGGCGCAAGCAGGTGAGCTACGCCGCTTCGCACATCACCGACAGTTCTTAAACTTCTGTGGAATGGACCGCGCGACGATCCAATCAGGCACATTCCGGGGCCAAACCAAGCGGTCAAAATACGGGAATGCCCGACTGCGCCGCACCCTCTGGATGGCTGGCCAGATAAGCCCAAGTGCCGCACCTTGGGTGAAGGTCTGCTTTATCGTATTTTTCGCCAGCAGTCTCTGGGGCTATATTCCAGATCGCACCGTGATCCGGACAGAGCACTGAAAATTGCACAATTTAAACACATGCGGTGAGTGTTCTGAGGGGTGCCTGTGTAAATCATCGTGGAACAGACCCTGTAATTGATAGCACCTCAACACAAACGCCACATTGCACGCGCTGGCATCAAACCATACGGCGGTTACTGATGTTTTTTGGCCGACACGTTGGTAGAAGCACGGATTAAGGTGTCGGTTTCAGCTCAAAGTCGCCATCCGGTCTGGATCCCTCATGCTGCAATGTACAAAATGACAGAAAATCAGCAGGCACAGGCGGGTTTTGTGGGTCACTAAGCCTCAACTGGCATAGGCAGCTCTAAACTGATCCAAATTTCCCAACCTTATTTTTTTAACGCATCAGAAATTTTTTCGCCTATCATCTCAATAGAAGTTTTAT
>DDEJ01000016.1:0-12062 GCA_002336405.1 Rhodobacteraceae bacterium UBA1957 | reverse complement strand
ATTTGTTGTTGTTGTTCCTTGCTCAATGACGCCATAAATGGGTCAAGTGCTTTTGTTTCGAGCGCAAATGAGCGCATGCGTTTTTCGTTATCGCGGTGCATCTTTGATTGGTTTGCAGCATAGCCGCCCATACCCAGTAAAATAGCAGTCAAAGACGAGGTTGTTATCACTTCAGACCAGTTGAACAAACCGTTGTTCAGTGTTTCAAACCCGGAATATACCTGCATAAAAACATAATACCTGACAGCAAGCCAAGCTGCGGCTATTGCAAACGCGGCCATAGAGATCCAGCGCCATTTGTTGGCAGACGTCTGTTCGTCGCTCGCGCTTTTGCTATAGCCACCGGCCACAGTATCAACCGCAAATAACTCGTGCATCATCAGCACGTCTTTATGCTTGTCCTGGATATCCTTTTGCGTCTTCGCCACATAGTCTTCAAACACGGCTGTTACAACTTTCAGGCTTTGATCATAGTTCTTGCTGATATCAGATGTTTGATTTTTCAGCTCTTCTTTCCAATTATTTAAATCTGAATCGAACGCTTTGTCCGCGTTTCTTTGGGCCTCAGAAAATTCCGCAGTTCGTGCCGATTGGTCGGAAGAAAACGCACTCTCGCGGGTCGTCTGACTTGACGCAAAATCTGACTGCCAATCGGTTAACTGTGACTTGGTGCCCGATACTAAGTTTTCAAACTGCTCCTCCATGGCCTTTACTTTTTGGCTCATTGTTTCGAGGTTTTCATTGTTGGTCTTAAGTATTTTGTCAGTTGCAGTTTGCTTTTTGTCTATAACTTTGACAAAGGACGCGAAGGCGTCTTCAGCAGCTGTGATGGCCTCGTTCATTTTGGCGGGACGCTTCTGCGCTGACACTTGAAAAATTTGTGGCATGATCTGATCTAAATCACTATTTGCCTGCAATACAGCTGTCTTTTGGTCCAATTGACTCGCCAATATACTAATAACTTCTTTAAGGCTGTCATTGATTTCTGTTAAGTGTTGCATCGGAAAAGACTCCGCAGCACGGATTGCGGGCATCGCCGTGCGTCCAAATATCGTGATGTAATATATGCTGAGCGGCGTAATGGCTTATGTGGCTGGGCTAATCACTTCAACCGCAATGCAGTCGATGAACACCCGCATCGTCAATTCCAATATGATCTATGGCGTTATATTAATCGTGGTGTTGGGCGGGTTAGCCTGTCGGGAGGTCGCGGGAACATGCGCAATGTGATCGTTGGCGCCTTGCTGATCGGCGTTCTGGTAAACGGCATGACGATCATGGACATTCACTACACCATCCAGAACGTTATCAAGAGCCTTATTTTGCTGTTTGCCATTGTGGCAGACAGCATCATCAACCCACGTGACGAACAAACCGGACAACAGGGCGATATTTAAGAGGCTCTTTCTTTCGGATAGGTGACATTAAAGACAAATTTAAAGGAGAAAAATTAATGTATTGGAATATGTTTAGAGACACGGCACTGATAGCCGCAGCCGGTATGAGCATCGCTGGAACCGTGCTGGCACAGGAACCCAATGATCCGTTCCGTGGTCCCGCTCTCGAAGCTTTGGACGGAAAATTGGTCGCATATCTGCCGATTTCCACAGGATTTTATCGGGCCAAAGCTGGGGCAGTGTGGTGAAAAAAGAAGCAGAACGCTATGATATCAAAATCACTATCCAAGACCCCAACTGGTCGACGAACGCAATGTCACAGGGCATGAACGCGCTGATCGCCGAGGGGCCAGATGTGATCGTCACACAGAACCCCGACACGCGGTCTCTGGCGCGACTGATGATGGAGCCCAACCGTACAGGCATTGCGGTGACCAAAATAAACATGCAGGATGCCGTGCAAAATGATGCCTTTGTCGGCCTGGACCATATTGCTATGGGGCATGAGATCGCCGATCTGGCAATCGAGAAATGTGGCGCTGGCACCGACATCTCACACAAAATTTCGATCGTGCAGGGGCCATCACTGGTGGTGTGAGCTATTTTCAAATTCAAGGACTTATGGATACGTTAAGCAAGCGCGACAACATTGAAATCGTATCCAGCCAAGCAGCCGATTGGGATGCCTCGAAAGCATGGGCGATCACCAAAACAGTACCGAAACAGTGCGGCGACAACATCCCGATCTCTGTGCTATCCTCGACATGTGGGACAGGTAGGCGATTGGTAATGGCCCTGCTGTGAAACAGGGCACTCTGCCCGACAGCATCACCGTAATCACCTCGAGCGGCGGGGCTGCAAGCACCTGCGATCTGATCCGCGACAATACTTTTGATATCATTGTCAATTATGATGGTCCCGGTATGGGCCACGGTGCTTGGAGCTCGATCATGATCACCATGCAGAACGCTGGTGGCGGCAACCTGAAGACACAGGTCTTTTCGCCCACGTATGTGATGACCAAGAAAAACGTAGAAGAGGCATCATGCTGGACTCTCGAAAAATATGCATCGCGGTTTTGCTAGACCGCGCGAGATGCTGTTATTCACAGTGATCTTTTTGATAAAGAGCACCTCTACAAAATTCTGAAAGAAATCAAAATTAGCATCAAAGCTGCAATGATTGCGCAAGTTGAGATGAATTTCAGTTGGTTCGAAGATAACTAGGACTGCACTGCGCAGTATTTGAGAGCTAACCATTCACGATTCAGCAAACGGACAGATATATGCACCAGGAAAAATGATACCTGCTGCTTCCGGTCTCGACCAAAACCGACCAAAACTCCCCTGCGCTGTCACGCTTGCTCTAGGCAGGCGGTATGAAATGCTGTTTAATAACTCCATCAAAAAAGGGGCCCACCATGACCGTCACTCACCTGCACAAAAATCTCGACCATTGGTCCGAGCGCGTCGATCTGGCCGCAGCGTTTCGCTGGACTGCGCGGCTCAACATGCACGAAGCCGTGGCAAACCATTTTTCCCTCGCCATCAACGACGAGGGCACGCGCTTTTTGATGAACCCTAACCAAGTCCATTTCGCCCGGATAAAAGCCTCGGATCTGATCGTTGTTGACGCCAATGATCCCGATACATTGTCAGGACCAAACGCGCCCGACGCCACCGCTTGGGGGCTGCATGGGGGCATGCACCGCCACTGTCAGCACGCCCGGTGCGCTATGCATGTACATTCAATTCACGCAACAGTGTTGGCCTCACTCGCCGACAGCAGTCTGCCGCCGATTGATCAGAACTCCGCGGCGTTCTTCAACCGTTATGTGATTGACGACCACTACGGCGGGTTGGCCTTTGAGCAAGAGGGCAAGCGCTGTGCGCATTTATTGACAGATCCCCGCAAAAAAGTACTCATCATGGGCAATCACGGGGTGATGATTATTGGCGATACGGTCGCAGATACCTTTGACCGCTTGTTTTATTTCGAACGCGCCGCAGAGACCTATATTCGGGCGCTGCAAACCGGCCAGCCACTGCGGATATTATCTGATGAAATTGCGGAAAAAGCAGCCCGCGAATTAGAAGAATACCCCGATCAGGGCGCGCGGCACCTCGATGAATTAAAGGCGATCCTGGATGATGAAGGATCAAACTATAGCCAATAGACCCCAATTGCGCCCAACGACCCGACCAAACCGCTCACCTATGTTGCACGGTTTACCAGTTCACAGTTTGTGAAACAGTGCTATCTTTGCCAAGTCGTCTTTGTGCGCACCCTCTGCGCCCACGCCATAAATCGCCACATCCTGCAGCATAAACCCGGTGATCTGCGACGAAAGCGCCGCAAACTTTGCGGCGAAACCCGCACTTTTCCAATGGCGCGCATTGATCGTCATTCCGATCACCGCACCGGGGCAGGCCACGCGCAACACTTCGTCAAGTGCCTCGGGGCCGACATGGCCGGTGGTAAACGTTCCGGCGCTGATAACCCCAAGATAGCTGCCGTCAGCCACCGGCAAACGCGCCGTCAGGTCGCCAATAAAAACCCCGCGGTACAGCTGCTTATCCTCAGCCACCGCCAGCATCTGCGGTGAAATATCGGTCCCATCCAAAGGAGAGACCCCGCGGTCAGCAAGCGCCTGCCCCAACAATCCGGTCCCGGCACCAAGATCGAGCACCGGCGCAGTTCCCCCCGCAGCAATAAAAGCCTCAGCCATCGCCTCAGGCAGGGTATAGTGCATCTGAGCGGCAAAACTGGCGTCATAGCTTTCGGCCCATTCTGCATAGAGACGGGCATTATCGCCAGAGGTTTTGATCCCATAGGCGTCATCAAGGTTCGGAGTTTTCTGTGCCATGGCAACACTCAAGCCAAATCGGCGATGAAACGCAAGCCTACCCTTGCAATAAACCGCGCGACAGGCGATCACAGCACTATGACACGCACTCTATTTTGTTTTGGCTACGGATACACAGCGCAGGCACTGGCACGGCAGTTGCTGCCCAAAGGCTGGCGAGTGTTTGGCACCACGCGACGGGCTGAAAACCTTGACCGGCTAGGCGCATCGGGTGCGACGGTGCTTTTATGGCCCGCAGGCGACATCACCAAAGCGCTGCATGCGGCCAGCCATCTGTTAATCTCGGCCTCGCCAGATGCACAGGGCGATCCGGTATTGCAGGCCTTGGGCGACGAGATCACGCAAATCGCACCCAACCTGACATGGGCGGGGTATCTATCCACCACCGGGGTCTATGGCGACACAGGCGGGGACTGGGTCAGCGAAGACACCCCCATCAATCCCTCAACCCAGCGCGGTCAACGGCGAAAAGCCGCAGAACAAGCATGGCGCGCCATTCCCAACCTACCGCTGCATATTTTCCGGCTGGCGGGAATTTACGGACCCGGACGTGGACCATTTGCCAAACTGCGCGCCGGTACCGCACGGCGGATTATCAAACCGGGTCAGATGTTCAGCCGCATCCATGTCGACGATATTGCGCAGGTTCTTGCCGCCTCGATGGACCGGCCCAATCCCGCAGCGATTTATAACGTTTGCGACGACATGCCAGCCCCGCCTCAGGACGTTATCAGTTATGCCGCGTCCCTTCTTGACATGCCACCACCGCCGGAAGTTCCGTTCGAGCAGGCCGAGATGTCGCCTATGGCACGCAGTTTCTATGCCGAAAGCAAACGGATAAAAAATGATCGGATCAAGTCTGAGCTGGGTGTGGAGCTGATGTACAAAGATTATAAATCAGTGCTTACGGCTATGTTAAAAAGCGAACGTGCTGACAGCACAGATTAAGGTGCCTACCACGATCAAACCTATCCCTGCCCAGCGCACTCCCGCCCAGCATGTTCTGGTCCCGTCTGGACCGTCCCCGCCTATGCCAGAACTTCGCGCACTTTTTCTGCGATATCAGCCGCGCGCAATCCGGCGCTGGCATACATTTCTTCGGGGCTGGCCTGATCCAGAAATACGTCAGGCAACACCATTGCGCGATAGCAATAGCCGTGATCAAACACCCCCTTATCAGACAAAAGCTGCGCCACATGACTGCCAAATCCACCCACGGCACCTTCCTCGATTGTGATCAGCGCCTCATGGGTTTTAACCAGATGCAAAATCAACGCCTCGTCAAGCGGTTTGGCAAAGCGCGCATCGGCGATGGTCGGGGTAATCCCATCGGCCCGCAGCACCTCGGATGCGGTCAAAACCTCGCCCAGTCGGGTGCCAAACGATAAAATCGCAACCCGTTGCCCTGCCTGCACTATGCGGCCCTTACCAATCTCTAACGGCTCTGCACGGTCGGGCATATCGACACCTTGCCCTTCCCCGCGTGGATAGCGAAACGCAATCGGACCAGCGTCATAGCAGGCTGCAGTGGCCACCATATGCATCAGTTCCGCTTCATCGGCGGCCGCCATCACCACCATACCTGGCAGATTAGAAAGATATGCAATGTCAAAGCTGCCCGCATGGGTGGCACCATCTGCACCAACCAAACCGGCGCGATCAATCGCAAAGCGCACCGGCAGGCCCTGTATGGCCACATCATGCACCAGCTGATCATACGCGCGCTGTAAAAATGTTGAATAAATCGCGCAAAACGGCTTCATGCCGCCCGCCGCCAAGGCCGCAGAAAAGGTCACCGCATGCTGCTCGGCAATGCCTACATCGAAGCAGCGATTAGCGAAATGCTGGGCAAACAGATCCAGTCCCGTCCCATCCGGCATCGCCGCAGTGACCGCACAAATTTTATCATCCCGAGCGGCAAGATCGGTCAACGTCTGGGCAAAGACCTTGGTATAGGCTGGCGCGTTTGACGCGGCTTTTTGTTGTTTGCCGGTAGAGACGTCAAATTTAGCCGTTGCATGGCCTTTGTCAGGCGCGGCCTCAGCCGGACCATAGCCCTTGCCTTTTTGGGTTATCACATGAACAAGCGTTGGCCCGGTGGCGCGCTCTTGAACCATGCGCAAAACTGGCAAAAGCTGGTCCATATCATGGCCATCAATTGGCCCAATATAGGTGAACCCAAGCTGTTCAAACAACGTACCGCCAACCGCAAGCCCCTTGAGCAAACCCTTGACCTGTTTGGCAAGGTTGCGCAGGCCTTCCGGCAAAAACCGCAGTGCGATCTCTGAAAGGGCCTTTAAGTCCTGAAACCTTGGCTTGGCATAAATCTTTGACAGATACTGCGACATCGCCCCCACTGGTGGCGCGATAGACATCTCATTGTCATTGAGGATCACAATAAGGCGTTTGTTTAACGCACCTGCATTGTTAAGCGCTTCAAAAGCCATGCCAGCACTCATTGCGCCGTCACCAATCACCGCAATCGCATCCCCGTGGCCAATCTCGCTGGCACCGCCAAGGTCACGGGCCACGGCAAAGCCCAGCGCCGCACTGATCGAGGTTGAACTATGGGCTGTACCAAACGGATCAAAGGGCGACTCGCTGCGCTTGGTAAAGCCGCTAAGACCATCTTTTTGCCGCAGGCTGTGCATTTTATCCCGTCGGCCCGTGAGTATTTTATGGGGATAAGTCTGGTGGCCCACATCCCAAATCAACCGGTCACGCGGTGCGTCAAACACCGCATGCAGCGCGACAGTCAATTCCACCACGCCAAGACCTGCCCCAAGATGACCCCCAGTTTGAGATACCACCCAAATCGTCTCGGTACGCAATTCCTCTGCCAGAGAATTCAATTCCCTGTTGGAAAATCGTTTAAGATCGGCCGGCGATTGGACGCTATCAAGCAAAGGGGTGTCAGGTCGCTCGGAGATGCCAAGCCCTCCTTTAAAAAGGCGTTAAGTATCGCGGGCAATAACGAACTGTGCCGCTTGTCGCAAGATATCGCCCTCTTCACCATAAACCTCAAGTGCGGCTTGCGCCTCCGCCACCAAATCATGCGCACGGCGTTTGGCAGCCTCCAACCCCAGCAGCGATACAAAAGTGGCTTTGCCTGCGCTGCAGTCTTTTTGCAGCCGCTTACCGGCCTTACCGGCGTCACCCTCTACATCCAGAATATCATCCGCGATTTGAAACGCGAGACCCAGCGCATCGGCATAGCGCCCAAGCGGCGCAATATCGGCTTTTGCCATCCGCGGACCCGCGGTTGCAGACCAATGAAACAACGCCCCGGTTTTGCGCCCTTGCAGGCCAGTAATTGTTGCCAGATCAAGCGCAGCATCAGCAGTCTCGGCGGCAATATCCTGAGCCTGCCCCAATACCATGCCACGTCCACCCGCCGCCACAGCCAGATGATAGGCCAGCTCGGCCCTGATCGCAGGATCGTCTGAACACGACGGATGTGCAGCCAGCTCAAAGGCCAGAGCCTGCAGCGCGTCGCCCACCAGAACCGCAGTCGCTTGGTCCCATTTGACATGCACCGTCGGCTGCCCCCGGCGCAGGTCATCATCATCCATGCATGGCAGATCGTCATGGACGAGAGAATAGGCATGCATCGCCTCAATTGCCGCCGCAGGCCACAGCGCGCGAGGCTGTTCTATGCCGTGCAAGCGGGCGGTTTCCAACACCAGAAATGCTCGCAAGCGTTTGCCACCCTGCACCGCATACCCCATGGCTTGCGCAAGCTGATGCGATTGGCCCTGCAGGATCTGGTCTAGCAGCTGTTGCACCCCGTGCCCAACCGCGGTCAACCGCGCTTGGAACATTTACAGATCCTCAACCGGCGTTACCCCGCTGGGCTGGCCACTGCCATCAAGGGTGATCGCTGCGACCTTTTCTTCGGCCTGTTTCAATTTGGTCTCGCAATGTTTTTTCAACTCGGCACCCCGTTCATAAAGCGCAATCGAATCTTCTAGCGCGACATCGCCACGCTCCAACTGGGTGACGACCTGTTCCAGATCAGCCATCGCCTGTTCAAATGTCATTTCAGCTACGGGGGTCACGGTCATAGGCCTGTCCTTTGATATCATCTTTGCGTTAATCCTAGCGCGAGCGCGCGCAATGTACAATTTGG
The DNA here is from genome assembly GCA_002336405.1 of Rhodobacteraceae bacterium UBA1957. Lineage (GTDB taxonomy): Bacteria > Pseudomonadota > Alphaproteobacteria > Rhodobacterales > Rhodobacteraceae > CPC320. The sequence goes on along the minus strand of DDEJ01000016.1, from coordinate 3,670 downwards.
CAATCCGCACAGATGGCGCAAAAGTTCAACGCAGTAATTAGTGGCAAAATGGTCTGTTGACCCAGTCACGCTGCGCCGCTGTCGATCAACACCTGCACGTGCGCGGCACAGGCCTCGGCCAAGGCATCCAGATCATATCCGCCCTCTAATGTTGACACCACCCGCCCCTTACAAAGCCCGCCAGCGAGTGCGCATAAACGCATCGTTAACCAGCGAAAGTCATCTGTTGACCAATTGAGCCCCGCCAAAGGATCAGCTTGGTGGGCATCAAATCCAGCCGAGATAATTATCAACTCAGGCTGAAACGCCTCCAACCGGGGAAACGCCTGCGCCTCATAGGCGCGCCGCATTGCCACACCGCCACTGCCCGGCGCAAGCGGCATGTTAACAACTGTGTCAAAGACGCCGGTTTCGTCAATGCCGCCACTGCCCGGCCAAAGCGGCATCTGCTGTGACGCAATCAACAGCACCCTGCCTTCATCATAGAGCAATTCCTGCGTGCCATTGCCATGATGCACATCAAAATCAACAACCGCCACGCGGTCTAGACCGTGATGATCCAGTGCATGTTTGGCCGCCAACGCAGCGTTTCCCAGCAAACAAAACCCCATCGGGGTCTCGGATTCTGCATGATGGCCTGGCGGCCTGATGGCACAAAACGCGTTCTGCACCGCACCTGATATCACCATATCAACCGCTTTGACCGCCGCCCCCGCACCGCGGTATGCCGCCTCCAATGACCCTGGCGACAAAAATGTATCCCCATCAAGCCCCGCGTACCCTGCCGCGGGCAACGCGGCACGCAAGCTGTCTAGATGGCTTTGGGGATGGATACGCAACAGATCATCCTCGGCCGCCAATGGCGCGGCGGTTCGCAGCAAATCCATCGGCTCCAGCGCCACAAGAACGCGCTCGAGCCGTGCCACCTGTTCAGGATGGCCCGGTGGTGTGACGTGTTTCAGACAATCGGGGTGGGTGAGCAAAGCAGTCGTCATATCATTTCCCAAATCATAAAAAAGCCACGGATCACCTCCCTAATCCGTGGTGAGCATATAACCGGCGCCGCGCACGGTTTGGAGATAGCGCGGTTCTTTCGGATCGCTTTCAATCTTGCGGCGCAGGCGGGTCACCTGAACATCAACCGCACGCTCTTGGGCCCGTTCGTCATCACGGCCAAGATCTTCTACCAGTTGCAGGCGGCTCACTGCCTCGCCCGGCGTGCTGGCAAACAGCTGCATAAGCTGTGTCTCAGTCGCGGTCAGACGCACAAGCACATCGCCGCGCCACAACTCACCACGATCAACGTCATAGCGCACGGCACCCAAGTATAGAATTTTGGGCGTAACGTCCGACAGGCTTGGTTCGGGCATGCGGCGCAAGATCGCATTGATGCGCAGTAACAGCTCTTTGGGCTCAAACGGTTTACCCAGATAATCATCCGCCCCCGCCTCGAGACCGATAATTCTCTCATCAGCTTCGCCTTTTGCCGTCAGCAACAAAATTGGGAGCTGCGACGTTTCCCGCAAAGACCGCGTCAGCGAGACCCCGTCTTCACCCGGCATCATCACATCGAGTACAAGCATGTCAAACGCTAGCCCCTCAAGAAGACGGCGCGCATGACCCGCATCTCGCGCTGTGGACACCATAAAGCCTTGTCGGATCAAAAACGTTTGCAACAGGGTCCGAATACGCTCGTCATCATCAACGATCAAAAGATGGGATGCAAATTTGGTCATGTCGGATAATCCCGCAAGCCTTTATAATGGTGCAGCAGGGTATCATCCATCATCGCCTCAAGCACCGTTCTGAAACCGGCTACCGCTTCGGGGCCAGCCTGGCGAAACGCCGCGCGCATACGCGCGCGCTGCGCGCCTGACAGTCTATGTTCCAACTGCGCGCCCTCGTCTGTTAAAAACAAATGCCGTTCCCGCCGATCTTTCTGGCCAATGCGGGCCTCAACCAGCCCGTCATTAACCAAGGTCCGCAACACCCGGTTCAACGATTGTTTCGTGACCCCCAGAATACTCAGCAAGTTATTGACCGTCGTACCCGGGGCACAATTAATAAAATGGATCGCACGGTGATGGGCACGACCGTAGCTCATCCCGCTCAGAATGCGATCAGGGTCATCGGTAAAGCCGCGATAGGCAAAAAACATCGCCTCAATGCCCTGTCGCAATTGTTCGTCAGTCAGATATAACAGGGCCTCGCTGGATTGCCGTGACATCGACAGACTTTCCGTCATCTCTCTTCTCCAATTGCAGTAACTTTGAAACTAAGGTTATGTCAGTCTTGTTGACTTTCCAAGGCTGAACTGGTAGCGAATCTGCGTTATACGGAAATAAAATGTCATGTTATGGCATGTCCAACGCAACTAATGCAAAGAATGCGAAAAAGGAATACGGAATGGCTGGCTATGACAATCGCGAGGGCAAAATCTGGATGGACGGGTCGCTGGTCGATTGGCGCGAGGCCAATGTGCATATTCTGACCCATGCGATGCATTATGCCAGCTCAGTATTTGAGGGTGAGCGTGCCTATAACGGCAAGATTTTCAAAAGCCGCGCACACTCCGAGAGATTGATCCAATCCGGCAAACTGATTGATTTCGACATCCCCTATAGCATCGATGAGATAGAAGCCGCCAAACGAAGCGCGCTGGATGCCAACGGTCTGACCGACGGCTATGTCAGGGCGGTCGCATGGCGTGGCGCCGGCGAAGATATGGGGGTCGCAAGCGCCCGTAACCCAGTGCATATGGCAGTCGCTGTCTGGTCATGGGGCAATTATTACGGCGATGCAAAAATGAAGGGTGCCAAACTTGATATCGCAAAATGGCGCCGCCCCGATCCGGCAACCGCCCCCTCACAGGCCAAGGCGGCAGGGCTTTATATGATCGCCACCATGTCAAAACACACCGCCGAGGCCAAAGGCTGTTCGGATGCAATGATGTACGATTATCGTGGCTATATAGCCGAGGCCACAGGGGCCAATATCTTTTTTGTCAGAGACGGCGAAGTGCACACGCCGATGCCGGATTCGTTTCTCAACGGGCTGACCCGTCAAACGGTGATCGAAATGCTCAAACAGCGCGGTATCACGGTGAACGAGCGTCATATCATGCCCGAAGAATTAGAGAGTTTTGAGCAATGCTGGCTGACCGGAACCGCCGCAGAAGTAACGCCAGTGGGACAGATCGGTGATTATAATTTCGAGGTCGGCGCCCTGACACGCGACATCTCGGAAAGCTATGAGAGACTGGTACGCCAATAAGTCAACTGGCCCGAACCAAAGCTGTAAGCCGTTTGTTAGGATTTGATATTTTTTGCAAACAGGCAGAAGTTAGGCGGGCCTAGGGACAATCAAAGAACTCCGATTGTGGCACATGTCCCTCTTCCGAGCGGCCTTCAGCACTGCTTGGGATACCCATGTGTATCGGAGCACAAAACCAATACTTTGGCCGTCTGGGTCGTCATGAGCAAACCATATACACCGACCCCTTTTGGCAAAGCACGCTGAAGGTTGCAATCAGCTCTGCCCCGCACCACGGCCTGCATAATCGGTGATTACACAGACAAGTGAGGTATTGACGCCTTGTTGAAATCCACTAGGCTTTGTCTTTTGTATTTAACAAAAAGCCTAATAACCTTGGCATTTAGCTTCAGAAAAC
>DDEJ01000126.1:14972-16936 GCA_002336405.1 Rhodobacteraceae bacterium UBA1957 | reverse complement strand
TAATGCCGCACCAATTGTGCAGACGCATATCGGTACGGCGGTCTTCGCCGTTGGGATCGGACCGCTGGCGGTGTTTCGCCGCCGCCGGGATGGGTGGCATAAGCTTCTGGGTTATTTTTGGGTTTTGGCTTTGGCAACGCTGGTGGTGATGTCGTTTTTCATCACCGGGCTGCGCCCGGGTCAGTTCAGCGCGACTCACCTGTTGTCAATTCTGGTTCTAGTCAGTCTTGCACGCGGCCTGTGGTTGATCCGACAACGCCGCATTCGGGCTCATGCGATTCAAATGCAGGCGCTTTATCTAAAGGCTTTGTCGGGAGCGGGCCTGTTCACCTTTGTTCCGGGGCGTTTGATGAGCCGCGTGTTGTTTAGCCAAACCCCAACGTTGGGGTTTGGCTGCGCTGTGTTTGTTTTTGGGGCGGTATATTGGTATTGGCGGCGCCGGATACTGCGCTTAGAGCTGTCCTAAAAACCGCATCAATTGTGGTTTAGCTGCGTCGCCGTCCGCCGCGCCGTCCACCACGGTTGCCGCTTGAGGCGGCCGCCGCTGCTTGTGCAGCCTCGGCAAAGCTTGCGCCTTCGGCCACGGCGTCAGTGACCCTGCTGAAGGCGATCCATGCGCTGCCATTGGCATCATTATTCATCAAAAAGTTCGCGGCCTTAATGGCTTCCATTTCAACCTGTCGCACCGGGTTCATGATTGCGCTGGTCATGCCTGCGCCGATCGCCATTGGCAAAAACGCCGCATTGATGCCGTGGCGTTGCGGCAAGCCGAAAGATATGTTTGAGGCGCCGCAGGTGGTGTTAACCCCAAGGTCTTCGCGCAAGCGGCGCACCAATGTGAACACCTGCTGTCCGGCGGTGCCCATTGCCCCCACCGGCATTACCAGCGGATCTACTACGATGTCATGGGCTGGAATACCGAAATCAGCTGCGCGTTCGACGATTTTTTTAGCCACAGCAAAGCGCACCTCGGGATCTTCGGAAATGCCGGTATCATCATTTGAGATTGCCACAACGGGCACGTTGTATTTCTTGACCAACGGCAGGACAAATTCAAGCCGGTCCTCTTCGCCGGTGACCGAGTTTAGCAAAGGCCGCCCTTTTGCAGTTTGCAGACCCGCCTCGAGCGCTGCAGGAACCGAGCTGTCGATGCACAGCGGCGTGTCTGTCAACCCCTGAACCAGTTGCAGCATTTTGACCATGAGTGGTGGCTCGGTTTCATTTGGGTTTGGGTTTGAATTATATACCACACCAGCGTTTATATCGAGCACCATGGCGCCACATGCCACTTGTTCCAGGGCGTCTTTCTCGACCGTTGAAAAATCGCTGGCTTCCAGTTGTGCGGCCAATTTCTTGCGTCCTGTTGGATTGATCCGTTCGCCAATAACGCAAAACGGCTCGTCAAAGCCGATGGTCACAGTTTTGGTTTGCGATTCGATTACGGTGCGGGTCATGATCAGTCCTTAAGTGGCGTTGACAGCAGGGGTGGCAGAATTGCCACCGTTGCGGATCGCCCAATTGGCATTCGTCTTGATCCCGCCCAGCGGGAAAAAATGCACGTGAGAGATGTTGAAATCTGGGTTTTTGGCTTTGTACGCGGCCAGCTGTGTGATGATGTCGTTGGGTTCATAAGGCAACAGCAGCTTGGTGACATCCATCGCCCGTTTTTGCAGCACTTTTAACGAGGCACCAACCCCGCATGCGATGGCAAATCTAATCAGCGTTTGCAACTTGGCCGGACCCGCGATGCCAATATGGATGGGAATGTCCACGCCGGCGGCTTTGACCGCATTTGCCCAGTCTATGATAGGGCCGGCTTCAAAGGCAAACTGTGTCGCAAGTGCCATTTTGGCGTCGCTGCGTTCTGCGAACTTCTGCTTCCATTGCAAGGCTGCGTCAACATTTAGCGTTGTGCCATCGGGATCGATGTCTTTATTGCCTTCGGGATGCCCGGCGACATGCAG
>DDEJ01000126.1:0-14562 GCA_002336405.1 Rhodobacteraceae bacterium UBA1957 | reverse complement strand
ACGCCACCCGCCAAGATAAGCGCCTGCGTTACGTCAGCCTCGCCTTGATAGCGGGCAATCCAGTCGCCAAGCGTGTCTTTGTCTTTGATGATACGGGCGGGAAAATGTGGCATCACGGCGTAACCTTCGGATGAGATGCGCTTTGCCGTCGCCACCATATCCTCAATGGGTGTGCCCTCGATATGGGCGATATACACCCGTGTACCGATCGGTAACAGATCACGAAAGCTGGGGATTTTCTCGGCAGTTCGGGGCATAACTTCGATCGAATAGCCGTTCAGAAAGCCTTCCACCTCTGGCGATACAATCGCTTCGGCTGCGACGGATTTTTTAAAGTTTAGCAAAGCCATAAGGGTCTCCTTCCATGGGGTGGGGGTCACGCCCATCCGTCGTTGCTAATTAATAATTTAATGCGGTCACGGTCATATTCGGTTTCAAGCCGCGCGGCCTCTGATTTTACGATGTCGTCTTGTTCGCCATCAATTTGATAGGGCGCAGCTTTGCGCCACTCGGCTAGATAGGCATCCGTTTCGGCCGCGCCAATTTTCATCGCGACCCTGTCGATGGCTTGCTCGAACCGTTCGTTCAATTGTATTTTTGCACCGCGCCGTCCCTTGCCAACAATTACTTGTGCAGGGATGTCGCGCCAATAGACGATGGTTACATCTGGCATAGCTTATTCCTCTTGATCGTTGCCTCACCAGTAAAGCAGCCTGTGCTTTGAACCCCGTCGGTTTTCGACAGATACAGAGCAATCTGCGACGTTGTCTGGCTATCGGGTTTTTGTTTTGATGGCCAGCTACCTTCTCTGTCAAAGGTTTCATGTAGATTATGAGCCCGGCACAATTGTCGACTGGAATTGCTTTTGCGTCAGTGATTTTACTTTTAGAGACATGGGGTGCTTGCGCCGTGTTGGCTGACCGCTTATCATGACTTTAACTTCGATCTAGAAAGGCGTTGAACAATGACGCCAAAGCGTCCCAAAGGTGCGGGCGCTATCCCGAACCCGGTCGATCGCGCCGCGCCGCGCCCGGATCCATCAGAGCTTTATGCGGCTCTGGATTTGGGTACAAATAGTTGCAGAATGCTTATTGCTCATCCTGTGGGCAGTGAGTTTCAAGTCTTGGACAGCTTTTCCAAATCGGTACAGCTGGGGCAGGGGTTGGAATCCTCTGGTTTGTTGTCAAACGCCTCAATGAAGCGCACGATACAAGCGCTTCGGATATGCCAGCAAAAACTCCAGCGGTATAAGGTGCGAAACATGCGACTGGTGGCCACCGAGGCCTGTCGTCGGGCCAGTAATTCCCAACAATTTATTGCGACAGTGCAGCAACAGACCGGACTGCGCCTTGAGATTATCCAACCTGAGGAAGAGGCGCGCCTGGCAGTGATCTCTTGTGCGCCGCTTGTTAGTGCCAAAACCCAGCAACTAATGGTGGTGGATATTGGCGGCGGTTCAACTGAATTGGTGTGGATTGATTTGTCCGAAGTGCCGCGGCGTCAGCGCGGCCGGGCGATCATGCGATTGCATGCTGGGTTTAAGCAAAGCGGTACCCGTTCTCTAAGCGCCAGCGGTGTGGATATTCCTGCGGCCAAAGTCGTGGATTGGATCAGTGTCCCGCTAGGGGTGGCGACCCTTCGCGACCAGTTTAGGGATGTGCGGGACGATTCCGCACGTTTCGCATTAATGAGCTGGTTTTTCGAGGAACATCTTGCAGAATTTACACCCTATAAAAGCGAACACGCGAAAGAGGGCTTTCAAATCATTGGTACATCGGGCACCGTTACCACGGTGGCCGCCAGTCATCTTGGGCTCAAGCGCTATGATCGGGCCAAGGTTGACGGCCTGCGGATGACTTCGGACCAGATTGATAAGGTGATCCGTACCTATCTCGATCTTGGACCGGTGGGCCGGCGGCGTGATCCTCGTATTGGAATGGACCGACAGGTGTTAATTATGTCGGGTGCTGCAATTTTGCAGGCCTTGCTGCGGTGTTGGCCGACAGATCGGTTGTCTGTGGCGGATCGCGGGTTGCGCGAGGGCTTGTTATACGCCCAGATGAGCGCTGCAGGCGTTTTAGATGAAGGTTGAAGATTGATGGCGACTAAGAAAACTTCGGGGCGAGGGCAAAGAGACCTGAAAGTTCAGGTGAAATCTGCCCGTGGTCGAACCGTTTCATCGACGCGTTGGCTCCAGCGGCAGCTGAATGATCCCTATGTTAAACGGGCGCAGGTTGAGGGATATCGGGGACGGGCGGCGTTTAAAATTCTTGAACTGGATGAGAAGTATCGTTTTCTTGTGCCAGGCGCCCGCATTGTGGATTTGGGCTGTGCTCCCGGTGGTTGGTGTCAGGTTGCGACGGCGCGTGTCAATGCGCAGGGCGAGCGGCGTGACAAGGCGGTTGGGACGGTGTTGGGGATCGACCTGCAAGAGGTTGAGCCAATTGCTGGCGTCGAATTGCACCAACTGGATTTTCTGCAAGAGGGGGCCGAAGCGCAGGTTGAGAGTTGGCTTGGAGGCGCTGCGGATGTGGTGATGTCTGACATGGCAGCATCCTCATCGGGGCATAAACAAACCGACCATTTACGCATTATCGCCCTGTGTGAAGCAGCGGCTTATTTTGCATTTGACGTTCTGGCACCGGGAGGCACATTCGTTGCGAAAGTTCTGGCAGGCGGGGCAGAAGGGGATTTGCAAAAAATTCTCAAACAACAGTTTACAAAGGTCGCCAACATCAAACCCCCTGCATCTCGCGCTGACAGCTCCGAGAAATTCGTGGTGGCAACTGGCTTTCGCGGCAATGTCAAAAACCCAGAAATCCAAACTTAGAACGGGGTTTTTGAGCGTAACGCAAAAGAGAGGCTTTGGCCTCTTCCAGCAGAATAGGCACAGTCTGCGCGGTGGGTTTTGTCGGTTTTTTCAGTGTCTTAAGGTGCGGTGAAACGGCGTCAAACAGATTTTTCTGAAGGGCGGGTCTTGCTTGTATCGACCGCCGTTGTATGCGCGGTTTTTGTGCATTAGTTTTCCCTAGCGCGGGCTGCAAAGAAGGTACTTGTTGGTCAGGTCTTAGCAGATATGGAGATGCATGAACCCGTTCCTGCTGGTGAAGCAATTTGAAAATTTGCGCCCGCCGGTGGGTTAAAAAAGGTCGTTGGTTTGGTCTGGGGTGCACATTTTGCGTTTGCACGGTTGCCTTTCCTTTCTACATTTAAGCAGTGTGGGACCTCATTATTTCTAAACACGCTATCCAGGCTTGGTTAAAATGTCCCTAAGGTTTGGGCAAGACAGATAGCGGATATCTCTGGGCTTTACCGGGGCGACGGTTGTGGGAAATTGTTGGTGCGGCACCATAGCGCGCCTTGAACGCCCGCGTAAACGCTGAGGGGTTGTCATAGCCACAGCGCAATGAAATTTCCGCCACCGACAGTGTGGTGGTGTCGATCAATTGCGCGGCCTTTGATAGTCTAAGATGTCGGTATACTGTGCCAGGTGGTGCCTGCAGATTGTCTTTAAACCGCCGTTCTAATGTTTTTGGCGGGCACGATAATAATTGCGCCAATTGCGGCAGCGAAAGTGGGGTCTCAATCGTGTCGCGCATCAATTTCAGCGCATCGCGGATCAAGCGGCTCGTGGGTTGGGCTCCGGTTTTCTGGACGCTGTCTGGCGCCCCCGACTGCATGAATAAATGCGCAATATCAAGTCGCATCCCCTGTCCGTGGTGGTCTGCGATTAAGTCTAGTGTAAGATCTAAGGCCGACATGGCGCCAGCGCAGGTGATCCGGTTGGCGTCATGAACCACGTGGCTCTGTTCGACGTTGAGGGAGAGGAATGTTTCGGCGAAACTGTCGATTATATCCCAATGCACTGTCGCCCGCCGCCCTTCTAAAAGGCCGGCTGATGCCATCAGCCAGGGAGCGGCATCCAGGCCGACGACAGTCGTTGCTTTCAGCGCGGCTTGGCGCAGAACCCGCCAGACTTTAGCGTGATCGTGGGTTTGGTAGTCGTAACTAGAGAGCACAAAAAGATAGTCCCATCCACCAGCATCCGAGAGCGCGGCTCTTGGCAAAACCGGCATGCCGCTTGAAGACTCGACGGCTGCGCCGGAAAGCGTCAGCAACTCCCATTGATAAACCACGCAGCCAGAAAATGTATTGGCGGCGCGCAGAGGCTCGAGACAATTGGCCAGACACAGGTTTGAAAATTGATCAAATAGGACAAAGCCGATTTTTCGCGCTGCTGTGGGTGATTTTGTCCATTTATGCATGTTAATTGTCTTAAACCGCATGGTATTATCTGGCAACACGCTTTTAAGGTCACAGAAAAAAGGAAGGATGCCGATGCCACTTGCTATGAACCGCGAGGTATTTATCACCTGTGCTGTCACCGGCTCTGGTGCCACGCAGGATCGCAGCCCGCATGTGCCGCGCTCACCACAGCAGATTGCCGACAGTGCCATCGCCGCCGCGCGCGCCGGTGCAGCGGTGGTGCATTGCCATGTGCGCGATCCCGAGACCGGTGCACCAAGTCGTAGTCTGGCTTACTACCGTGAGGTGACCGATAGGATACGCGCCGCCGATATCGATATGGTGCTGAACCTGACCGCAGGCATGGGCGGTGATATTGTCTTTGGCAATGCCACGCAACCCTTGCCGCTTGCGGCGGGGACCGATATGGTTGGTGCCGCTGAACGGGTTGCGCACATTGCAGACTGTCTGCCCGAAATCTGCACGCTTGATTGTGGCACGATGAACTTTGCCGAGGCTGATTATGTGATGACCAACACCCCCGGTATGTTGCAGGCAATGGGGCAGATGATGACACAGCTGGGCGTGACGCCCGAGATCGAGGCCTTCGATACTGGCCATCTGTGGTACGCCAAACAACTGGTGGCCGACGGGGTTCTGGGCCCCGATGCATTAGTGCAGCTGTGCATGGGTGTGCCGTGGGGGGCACCCGATGACCTCAATACCTTTATGGCGATGGTGAATAACGTTCCGGACAACTGGATATTTAGCGGCTTTGGATTGGGACGCAACCAAATGGCCTATGTTGCGGCAAGTGTATTGGCCGGCGGCAATGTCCGGGTCGGGCTTGAGGATAATCTGTGGTTGGGCAAAGGCGTCCTTGCCACCAATGCGCAATTGGTCAGCCGTGCCCGCACCATCATTGAAAACATGGGTGCCCGGGTTATCGGCCCGGACGAGGTGCGCGCCAAGTTGGGCTTGACCAAGCGGAATCCGCGGTCGTGACGGCCTCGCAAAAGGTTGTTATCACCGGGGGTGCGTCGGGCATCGGGCTGACATTGGCGCGCCGGTTTCTGGCGCGTGGCGATCAGGTGGCGCTGTGTGATGCCGACCCTGGGGCGCTGGCGCAGGTTCGGCAAAGCTTTCCCGAGGTGATCGCTGCTCAGGCTGATGTGACTGATGAGGCTGCCATCGGGGCGTTTCTGGCCCAAATAGAGACCCAATGGGGGCAGGTTGATGTGGTCTGTTCGAACGCGGGCTCCAGCGGGCCTGCGGGCCCCATCGAAGATCTGGCGTTTGACGATTGGCAGGCTTGTATCGGGGTTAATCTGCATGGGGCATTTCTGACCTGTCGGTGGGCAGCGCGAATGATGAAGGCGCAGGGCGCGGGACTGATTTTGTTGACCTCTTCGACCTCTGGGTTGTTTGGCTGTCCGCTGCGTTCTCCTTATGTCGCGGCCAAATGGGGCTTGATCGGGTTGACCAAGACTTTGGCGATGGAGTTGGGGCCATTTGGGGTGCGGGTCAATGCGATTTGTCCCGGCGCGGTTGAAGGCTCGCGTATGGACCGGGTGCTGGCGATTGAGGCTGAGGCGTCGGGTAAGACCCCCCAGCAAGTTCGCGCGCAATATACCGGTGGGGTGTCGCTGCGCAGTTTCGTGTCGGGGGATGATATTGCTGACACTGTGTTGTTTCTGGCTTCGCCCGCAGCTGCAAAAATCACAGGGCAGGCGATGACAATCGACGGGCACACCGAATCCATGGTGTGAACTGTCCACAGTCAGGTCGACATGTCGAACGTATGCAAAAGGATACAGATAATGAAAACAGCGGCAATAATTGGTGGCGGGGTGATTGGCGGTGGCTGGCTTGCGCGGTTCTTGCTTAATGGCTGGGATGTGCGTCTGTATGATCCTGATCCTGCATGTGTCCGCAAGATTGAGGCGGTTTTGGAAAATGCGCGTCACGCGCTGCCAATGCTGTATGATTTTGCGCTGCCTGACGAGGGTCGCCTGACCGTGTGCGCCACCCTTGTCGAGGCGGTTGCTGGCGCTGATTGGATACAAGAAAGTGTGCCAGAGCGTCTGGACGTTAAACATGCAATTTTTGCTGACATTCAGGCGTATTGTTCCGCTCAAGCCATCATTGGATCATCAACTTCGGGCTTTAAACCCTCAGAACTCCAGCAAAACTCACAAAACCCACAGCAAATTATTGTGACCCATCCGTTCAACCCGGTCTATCTTTTACCCCTGATCGAATTGGTGCCATCACCCGTAAACAGTGAGGCGCTGATTGCCCGGGCGCAGGATTTGTTGCGTTCAGTCGGTCTTTATCCGCTGCGGGTTCGCAAAGAGATTGACGCCCATATTGCCGACCGGTTTCTCGAGGCTGTTTGGCGGGAAGGGCTGTGGTTGATCAAAGATGGAATTGCCACAACCGAAGAAATTGACGATGCGATCCGATATGGCTTTGGCTTGCGATGGGCGCAGATGGGGCTGTTTGAAACCTACCGCATTGCCGGCGGAGAGGCGGGTATGGCACATTTTATTGCCCAGTTCGGTCCGTGCCTGAAATGGCCTTGGACCAAATTGATGGATGTCCCGGAATTAACTGAAGAATTGACCGATAAAATTGCCGCGCAGTCGGACGCACAATCTGGCGATAAATCTATTCGCGAGCTTGAGCGCTTGCGAGACAACAATTTGATTGTGATGTTACGCGCGCTCAAACAACAAAATAGTGCGGCGGGGGCCTTGCTTAACCAACATGAGGCGGGCTTGCGCCCGACGCTGGATACAAACGGTCCGATGGTCACGGTGCGGCGGCATGTGCCGGTCGATTGGACCGATTATAACGGTCATATGAATGAGGGTCGCTATGGGCAGGTGTTTTCAGATGCGGCCGATGCGGTGATGGTGCATGTCGGTGCGGATGCCGCCTATATCAAGGCAGGGAAAAGTTATTTCACCGTTGAGACAGCGGTTAAATATCTGCAGGAAACCCATGCGGGATCGGTTGTCGAAGTACACAGTAAAGTCACTGTTGGGGCAGGTAAAAAACTGGGTCTTTTCCATGAAATGCGCCGGCTCGATGGTACGGTTTTGGCGACCTGTGATCAGCTGATGATTCATGTTGATCTTGAAACCCGTCGCTCCAGCCTGCCGACGGGGGACGTGCAAATAAAGGTCGAAGCGCTTGCTGCAGCCTTTAAGTCAGAGGATATGCTATGAATTTTGGATTGACGGTAGAGCAAGAAATGATCGTCTCGACGGTGCGCAGCTTTGTTGAAAACGAGATTTATCCCCATGAAGATCTGGTCGAGCGGAGCGGTGAGGTGCCGGTCGAGGTGGCAAATGAAATCAAACGCAAGACGCTAGAGTTGGGATTTTATGCCTGCAATTTTCCCGAAGAAGTGGGCGGCGCGGGGTTGAGCCATCTGGATTTTGCACTGGTCGAACGGGAATTGGGCCGGGGATCAATGGCGCTCAATCATTTCTTTGGGCGACCCCAGAACATCCTGATGGCATGCAAGGACGAACAGCGCGAACGTTATCTGCTGCCTGCGGTGCGCGGTGAAAGGATGGACGCATTGGCCATGACCGAACCCGAAGCTGGCTCGGATGTGCGTGGGATGAAATGTACGGCGGTGAGATCTGGTGGGGATTGGGTGGTCAATGGCACCAAACACTTTATCTCTGGCGCAGATCATGCTGATTTTGTGATTGTTTTTATTGCCACAGGGGAAGATGACACACCGCGCGGTCCTAAAAAACGCCTGACTGCGTTTTTGGTTGATCGCGGCACGCCTGGCTTTGTGATCCGCGACGGCTACCGTTCGGTCAGCCACCGTGGCTATAAAAACTGTATTTTGGATTTTGACGATTGCCGCCTTGCTGATGCGCAGGTTCTGGGCGTGGTTGACGGTGGGTTTGAGGTAATGAACGAATGGCTCTATGCCACCCGCATCACCGTGGCGACGATGAGTGTGGGGCGGGCGCGGCGGTGCTTTGAGTATGCGCTGAACCACGCCGCTGAACGCCGGCAATTTGGCCAACAGATTGGCAAATTTCAGGGCGTTTCGTTTCAAATCGCCGATATGATTACCGAAATTGATGCCGCCGAATGGCTGACCCTTTCGGCGGCATGGCGGCTGGATCAAAAGTTGCCAGCAAACCGCGAGATCGCCAGCGCCAAGCTGTATGCGACTGAAATGCTAGCACGGATCACCGATGCTAGCTTGCAGGTTTTTGGCGGTATGGGGTTGATGGATGATTTCCCGATCGAGCGGTTTTGGCGTGATGCCCGCGTCGAGCGGATTTGGGACGGCACCAGCGAGATCCAGCGCCATATCATTTCGCGCGATCTGCTGCGACCGCTCGGGGCCTAGAGGGTGCTTGATCTGTCCCGTCTGCTGCGCCCGCGCAGTGTCGCGGTAATTGGCGGCGGTGTGTGGTGCGAAAATGTCGTGCAGCAGTGCCGCGCTATTGGCTTTCGTGGCGCAATCTGGCCGGTGCATCCCACACGCGCCGAGATAGCAGGCGTGCCGGTATTCGCGGGGCTTGCGGCGTTGCCGTCGGCACCTGATGCGGTGTTCATCGGGGTCAATCGCACCCTGACTGTGCAGCTGGTGGCGCAACTGGCCGAGATGGGGGCGGGTGGGGCCACCTGCTTTGCCTCGGGGTTCCGCGAGGCACAGCTTGAAAGTGCAGACGGTGCCGATTTGCAAGAGCAATTGCTGTTGGCGGCCAAAGACATGCCGGTTATTGGACCAAATTGTTATGGGTTTATCAATTATCTGGATGGTGTGGCGCTTTGGCCTGATCAACACGGCGGGTTGCAGGTCGACTGCGGAGTGGCGATTGTCACTCAAAGCTCCAATGTCGCGATCAATCTGACCATGCAGAGCCGGGCATTGCCTCTGGCTTATGTGGTGACGGTTGGCAATCAGGCCCAGACGGGTTTGGCCCAGATCGGTCAGGCGCTGTTGGACGACCCCCGCGTTACTGTGTTGGGACTGTATATCGAGGGGGTCGGCGATCTGCGGGCGTTTGAGGCGCTTGCGGTGCAAGCCCGCAGGATGGGAAAGCCAATTGTTGCGCTCAAGACCGGGCGCTCGCCGCAAGCCCGCGCCGGTGCGGTGTCGCATACCGCATCATTGGCGGGCAGTGGGGCAGGGGCACGGGCGCTGTTTGCGCGGCTTGGTGTGGCCGAGGTCACCGGTCTTGATGCATTTTTGGAAACGCTTAAGCTGTTGCATGTCACCGGAGCGTTGCCCTCAAGGCGCATTGCATCGCTGTCATGTTCCGGCGGGGAAGCAAGCCTCATGGCAGACAGCGCGTTGGATCTAAACCTAGAGTTCCCACCTTTGACCAAGGCCCAGAAAACTGCGCTGCGTACGGCGTTGGGGCCGATGGTGGCCTTGGCCAACCCGCTAGATTATCACACGTATATCTGGGGAGATGTGGCGGCGATGACTGCAACATTTTCGGCGCTGTTGGGCGACGATCTGGCGCTGAGCTGTATTGTTGTGGATTTTCCACGCGCAGATCGGTGCGACCCGGCAGCTTGGGACTGTGTGGTCACAGCAGCTGTGGCGGCCAAGAAGGGCACTGGGGTCCAGACCGGTGGACGGCTGGCGCTGGTCTCTAGCCTGCCGGAGACGATGCCTGAAACTGTTGCACAAAAGCTAATTGCGCAGGGTATTGTGCCGTTGTGTGGGATCGAGAGCGCATTGAAGGCGATTGAAATTGCGGCAGATATCGGACAGATGCAAGCGGTGCCCCCGCAGCCTTTGCTTTTGCCGGAACCAGTGCAGATGCCCCAAGAGCTGCGCCATGGCCATATACTGAACGAGCACAGCGCCAAGGCGCGGTTGCTGGCACATGGTGTGCCGGTGCCCGAGGGCCGATTTTGTGCATCGGCAAAACTCGCAGCGCAAGCTGCCAAAACCCTCGGGTTTCCGTTGGTTCTGAAAGGGATGGGGCACGCGCATAAATCTGAAGCAGGTGCAGTGCATTTAAATTTGCGATCATCTCAGGCAGTTGCGCAGGCGGCCGCTGATATGGACAGCAATGGTTACTTACTTGAACAGATGGTAACCGGTGGGGTGGCCGAGGTATTGGTGGCAGTGCTGCGTGATCCGGCGCATGGGTTTGTGTTGACGCTTGGGGCAGGCGGGGTGATGACGGAAATCCTGGCGGATGTGTCAACGCGTTTGGTGCCGGTCACTGCGCAGGACGTGCGCGCGGCGTTGGCCGAGTTGCGGATTTATCCAGTATTGTGCGGATACCGCGGCAGCCTTGGCGTCAATATTGACGCTTTGATACAGGCGGTGCTGGGTGTGCAGAGCTTCGTGCTGGAAACGGCTGCCTTTTTAGAAGAAGTTGAGATCAACCCGCTGATCTGCACCCCTGATCGGGCAGTTGCGGTGGACGCGCTTATCACACTGGGAGTGAGCAATGACCGAGACACCAATTAAAACAACCCGCCGTGGAGCGGTTTTCGAGGTGACGCTGGACCGGCCCAAAGCCAATGCCATCGATTTGATCACCAGTCGGGTTATGGGGCAAGTGTTTAAAGAATTTCGCGATGATCCGACGCTGCGTGTGGCGGTGCTGACAGGGCAGGGGGGGAAGTTTTTCTGTCCGGGTTGGGATCTGAAAGCGGCCGCAGACGGTGATGCGGTGGATGGCGATTATGGGGTCGGTGGCTTTGGTGGATTGCAGGAATTACGCGGCATGAACAAGCCGGTGATCGCAGCGGTAAACGGGATCTGCTGTGGCGGTGGGTTGGAACTGGCACTGTCCTGCGACATGATATTGGCGGCCGAACACGCGACGTTTGCGCTGCCAGAAATCCGATCAGGTACGGTGGCGGATGCCGCCAGTGTCAAGTTGCCAAAACGTATTCCGTATCACATCGCAATGGAAATGCTGTTGACTGGGCGCTGGATGCAGGCCGAAGAAGCTGCCCGTTGGGGCTTGATCAACCGCATTCATCCTGCTGATACCTTGATGACCGAGGCCCATGCCTTGGCTGATTTGCTGGCGTCTGGCCCGCCGCTTGTCTATGCTGCAATCAAAGAGATCGTGCGTGAAACAGAGGATATGAAATTTCAAGATGCGCTGAACCGGATCACGCAAAGCCAGTTTGAGACGGTGGATGCCTTATACAATTCAGAAGACCAATTAGAGGGCGCTCGCGCCTTTGCCGAGAAGCGCGATCCGCTTTGGAAGGGCCGCTAGGACTTGCGACTTAAGTCCTAGCACGCCATAGCACCCTTGGGGTGGGTCAAGTCATGAAACAAGCCGTCAAAACGCTGCGTCTTAAAGTTCAGACGCACGCCAACAAAACTGGTGAGGCGCGCGGTGGGGTTGCTCTGGTCGCGCTATGGATGTCGGGGGCAATCGTGTCATTCAGCACGATGGCGATTGCCGGGCGTGCGGTAAGTGATGAATTGGATGCGGTTGAGATCTTGCTCTATCGCAGCATTTTCGGACTGGGGATTGTTCTGGCTGGGGCGTGGTTTGCAGGCACTTTGTCCCAAATCAACGCCCGACACCGGGGACTGCATTTGTCGCGGAATCTATGTCATTTTTCGGGGCAAGCGCTGTGGTTTTCGGCGCTTCCCTTGCTGCCTTTGGCGCAAATTTTTGCGCTTGAGTTCACCTCTCCTATTTGGGTGTTGGTGCTGTCGCCCTTGATCTTGGGCGAAAAATTGACGCGCCTGCGGGTTGGCGTGGCTCTGGTCGGCTTTGTTGGCATTTTGATTGTCGCACGCCCGGGTGTGGTAACTATGAATATTGGCGTTGTCGCGGCCGCATTATCGGCGGTGTGTTTTGCAGGATCAATTATTTTGACCAAGCGCCTGACGCGGACAGAAACGCTGACATGTATATTGTTTTACCTGACCGCAATGCAATTGGTTTTTGGGTTGGTTTGTGCCGGTTTTGACGGCAATATCACCCTGCCCTCGTTGATGGTATGGCCGTGGTTGGTCTTGATTGGATGCGCAGGTGTTTGTGCGCATTTTTGTTTGACCACGGCTTTGACGCTTGCACCGGCCGCAGTGGTGGTGCCTTTTGATTTTATTAGATTGCCGGCGATTGCGGTGGTGGGTTTGGTGTTTTATGACGAGGCACTGGATATCTTTGTCTTGATAGGCGCCGTTGTGATCTTTGCTGCAAATTACGCAAACATCTGGGCTGAGACCCGTCAACCGCCATCAAACCGGTGAGCGCGCTTGCAAAATCGTGGCGTGACCGGGTCTGTAAATCTTTGGGCTTGAGAATAAGATTTGACCCTCCGGTGCAGGGCCAGTACCAATTGCAGCGCAAAAAGGAGCCTGTTCATGCTATATCAATCTGCCAAAGACTGGCATGCGGCCTCGCATAAAAATGTCATGCTGTTCGGCATGTCGGGTCTAGGCAAGACCCATCTGTCCAATATGTTGCGTGCACAAGGGGGCTGGTTTCACTACTCCATAGATTACCGGATCGGAACACGGTATATGGGCGAGCATATCGCCGACAGTTTTAAGCGCGAAGCAATGAAGGTGCGCTATTTGCGCGATCTACTGTTAACAGACTCGATTTACATAGGCTCTAATATTACTTTTGAAAACCTCGCGCCTTTGTCCACCTATTTGGGAAAACCTGGCGCATCGGCGCAGGGCGGTCTGGATTTCGATGATTATATGCACCGACAGGATTTGCATCGCAGTGCCGAGATTTCCGCGTTGCTGGATACCGGGCATTTTATTGATCGGGCGCAAGATATTTATGGTTACCGCAATTTTGTCTGCGACAGTGGCGGATCGATCTGCGAAGTTGTATCGCCCGAAAATCCTGCCGATCCGGTACTCGTGGCGCTGGCAGAGCGCTGTTTGATGATCTGGATAGAGGGCTCTGACGCCCATACTGCGGCACTGATTGATCGCTTTGACCGAGCGCCTAAACCGATGTGCTATCAACCGGAATTTCTGCGCTCCTGCTGGTCGGAATATCTTATTAAAACCAGCACTTTGCCGCAAGATGTTCGCCCTGATGATTTTGTCAGATGGATTTATGCAAAAGCCTTGGCCCACCGTCAGCCTCGCTATCGGGCGATGGCAAACTGGGGTGTGACGGTCAGCGCCGACGAGGTTGCCAAGGTTACCGATACGGCCGGATTTGAGACATTGATCGCGCAGGCCCTTGAGCGGCGTTGCTAAAGGTCTTACTTAACCAAGTCTACAATTCAAGGATATCTCTGCCATGCCGATTAAACTTCCCGCGACGCTTCCCGCCTATAAAACGCTTGCGGCAGAAGGCGTAATGGTGATGGATGAAGATCAGGCCGCACGGCAGGATATTCGCCCGCTGCGGATTGCGCTACTAAATTTGATGCCAAAGAAAATCGAGGCTGAAATTCAGTTCACGCGTTTGATCGGTGCCACCCCACTGCAGATTGATCTAAGTTTGATCCGGATGAGCGAGCATGAGACCCGCAACACATCCGCCGCACATATGGAGAGTTTTTACCGGCCGTTTGCCGAGGTTGCGGCCAGTGGCGATAAATTTGATGGGCTAATCATCACCGGTGCGCCAATTGAACATCTGCCGTTTTCGCAGGTCAGTTACTGGGATGAGTTACGGCAGGTGTTTGACTGGACCCAGGCGCATGTGCAGTCTATTTTTGGCGTTTGTTGGGGTGGTATGGCGATGATTAACCACTTTCACGGTATTGCAAAACAACCGCTTGACGCCAAGGCATTCGGCTGTTTCCGGCATCGGAACCTGGCGCCCACGTCGCCTTTTCTACGAGGGTTTTCTGATGATCTGGTGATCCCCGTATCACGTTGGACTGAGGTGCATCAGACCGATATTGAGGCCGTCGGCGGCTTGACCACTTTGCTGGGGTCTGAAGACGTTGGGCCATGTCTGGTTGAGGATCCTGCGCATCGGGCGCTATATATATTCAACCACTTGGAATATGACAGCCATTCCCTCAAGAACGAATATGACCGCGATATCGCGGCAGGTACGCAGATCAATGTGCCTGTGAATTATTATCCTGACAATGATCCTAGCCAACCACCACAGAACCGCTGGCGCAGTCACGGGCATCTTTTATACGGCAATTGGGTCAATCAAATCTATCAATCCACGCCATATGATCTGGCGCAAATTGGCGGCTGATAACGCGAGATTTCAATGTTGCACCATCATTCACTGATCGTAAACCGATGATCCGCTGTGGCCCCCCCCCAACGCGTAATCGATCGATGAGCTGGATCAGCCCCAAATGGCTGCAAAATGGTGTGAGCGAGAGATG
>DDEJ01000103.1:10997-12854 GCA_002336405.1 Rhodobacteraceae bacterium UBA1957 | reverse complement strand
TATGTGAAAAACATGATCACTGGCGCGGCGCAAATGGATGGCGCGATCTTGGTTGTGAACGCAGCCGACGGCCCAATGCCGCAAACCCGCGAGCACATTTTGCTCGGTCGCCAGGTTGGTATCCCGTCAATGGTCGTTTTCATGAACAAAGTCGACCAAGTGGATGACGAAGAGCTGCTCGAATTGGTCGAGATGGAAATTCGTGAACTGCTCAGCACCTACGATTATCCAGGCGATGACATTCCTGTTGTGTCCGGCTCTGCGCTGGCCGCTTTGGAAGGTCGCGATGACAACATCGGGGCGGAAAAAATTGCAGCTCTGATGGCTGCTGTTGATGAGTATATCCCACAGCCAACACGTGCGATCGACCAACCTTTCCTGATGCCGATCGAAGACGTGTTCTCAATCTCAGGCCGCGGTACTGTTGTCACCGGTCGTGTTGAGCGTGGTGTCGTCAACGTCGGCGACGAGATTGAAATCGTTGGCATCCGTGACACTTCAAAGACCACTTGCACTGGTGTTGAAATGTTCCGCAAGTTGCTGGACCGTGGTGAAGCTGGTGATAACATTGGTGCTCTTTTACGTGGTGTTGACCGCGAAGGTGTCGAGCGCGGCCAGATCCTGTGTAAGCCAGGTTCGGTTACCCCGCACACCAAATTTGAAGCAGAGGCCTATATTCTGACCAAGGATGAAGGCGGCCGTCACACGCCGTTCTTTGCCAACTATCGTCCACAGTTTTATTTCCGGACCACGGATGTGACCGGTACCGTAAATCTGCCCGAGGGTACAGAAATGGTCATGCCTGGCGATAACCTGAAGTTCGAAGTTGAACTGATTGCGCCAATTGCAATGGAAGACAAACTGCGCTTTGCGATCCGCGAAGGTGGACGTACTGTCGGTTCCGGTGTTGTTTCTAAAATCATCGAGTAATCAACCACTATCGTAGGGTGTGCGGGCAACTGCGCACCCCTCGAGTTCGACGAAGCCGAGGTTGCTTCCTTGGCCTCCTATCAACTCTACAGCCGTGAAAGGCTAGAATATGCAAAGCCAGACTATTCGCATTCGGCTTAAGGCGTTCGATTACCGTGTGCTGGATTCCAGTACGCAAGAGATCGTGAACACCGCCAAAAGAACCGGTGCCACCGTGCGTGGTCCGATTCCGCTGCCGAATAAGATCGAAAAATTTACGGTTCTTCGGAGCCCTCACGTGAACAAGAAATCACGCGAGCAATTTGAAATTCGGACGCATAAGCGTCTGCTAGACATCGTTGATCCGACCCCCCAGACTGTGGACGCGCTGATGAAGCTCGACCTTGCGGCTGGTGTGGATGTCGAGATTAAAGTATAAAGGGGGGCGTGACAGATGCGCTCTGGTATAATCGCAAAAAAACTGGGTATGACCCGGTTGTTTATGGACGATGGAAAACAGATACCTGTAACCGTTCTCCAGTTGGACGGCTTGCAGGTCGTCTCGCAACGCACGACAGAGAAGCACGGCTATAGTGCGGTCCAACTTGGGACCGGCACCATCAAAGCCAAGCGGGTTTCGCAGGCGATGCGTGGCCATTTCGCCGTTGCGCAGGTCGAACCTAAGCGTAAGGTCGCTGAGTTTCGTGTTGCTCCTGAAAACTTGATTGAAGTCGGTGCGGAAATAACCGCCGAGCACTATGCCGCAGGGCAGTTCGTCGATGTGTCTGGCACTTCAATCGGCAAAGGCTTTGCCGGTGCGATGAAACGTCATAACTTTAAAGGTTTGCGCGCGACACACGGTGTCTCCGTGAGCCACCGTTCCCACGGCTCGACGGGCCAGTGTCAAGGTCCGGGCAAAGTTTTCAAAGGTAAGAAAATGGCTGGTCA
>DDEJ01000103.1:2393-10619 GCA_002336405.1 Rhodobacteraceae bacterium UBA1957 | reverse complement strand
AAAACTGATCTTGATCGCGGCTTGATCATGATTAAGGGTGCGGTTCCTGGCTCCAAAGGCGGATGGGTTACTGTTAAGGACGCGGTGAAAAAGCCGATGCCTGACGGTGTGCCATTTCCAGCTGCAATCAAAGTCGCAGCGGCTGCCTCAGAGCCAGCTCCTGTTCAAGGAGATGACACATGAAACTTGATGTGATCAAACTCGACGGTGCGGCCGCTGGCAGCATCGATCTGGGCGACGATATCTTTGGCCTTGAGCCTCGTGTCGATATTCTGCACCGTGTGGTACGTTGGCAGCGCAACAATGCGCAGGCGGGGACCCACAAAGTAAAGACCCGTCGCGAAACCAGCTATTCGACGAAAAAGATCTATCGTCAAAAAGGCACTGGTGGTGCCCGTCACGGTGATCGCAATGCACCGATTTTTCGCGGTGGTGGTATCTATAAGGGTCCAACGCCCCGAAGCCACGGCCACGATCTGCCGAAAAAAGTGCGCCTAATGGGCTTGAAGCACGCCCTGTCGTCAAAAGTAAAAGACGGCTCGCTGGTGATTATCGATGAGGCACAGTCTGACGGTAAAACAGGGGCGCTGGCCAAGATGGTGAAAAACCTTGGTTGGAAACGCGCGTTGATCATTGATGGCGCAGCCGTCGATATCGGTTTTGCAAAAGCGGCGAGCAATATTGAAGGCCTGGATATCCTGCCGACAATGGGTGCCAACGTGTATGACATTCTGAAACGCGATACTCTGGTGCTGACGAAAGCCGGTGTCGAAGCTCTGGAGGCACGCCTGAAATGACTGCTAAAGCTGAACATTATGATGTGATCCGCAAGCCGATTATCACTGAAAAAGCCACCATGGCCTCCGAGGATGGAGCGGTTGTTTTTGAAGTGGCGATCGGCAGCAATAAGCCACAGATCAAATCAGCGGTTGAAGCGCTGTTTGGTGTTAAGGTGAAGGCGGTGAACACCACAATCACAAAAGGTAAGACAAAGCGGTTTCGCGGCGCACCTGGCAAGCGCCGGGATGTGAAGAAAGCCTATGTGACACTCGAGGCCGGAAACACCATCGACGTGAACACCGGACTGTGATAGCACGCCTCATCAACGCTCCGAATCTGTTCGGGGCGTTGTTGTTTTAAGTCTGGGACCTTCGGGGCCCTATTACAACGGGGACCTTCGGGGCCCTATCATCGCGGCGCGCAAAGCGCTGCATTTATAACGGAAGACAGAAAGCATGGCACTCAAGTCGTATAAACCGACGACGCCAGGCCAGCGTGGGCTGGTGCTGATCGACCGTTCGGAACTGTGGAAGGGTCGTCCAGTTAAATCTCTCACCGAGGGTTTGACAAAATCGGGCGGCCGCAACAACACCGGACGTATTACATCCCGCCGCCGCGGTGGTGGTGCAAAGAGACTTTACCGTATTGTTGATTTCAAACGCAACAAACTGGATATGTCGGCAACCGTTGAGCGGATTGAATACGATCCCAACCGGACGGCTTTTATCGCATTGGTTCGCTATGAAGATGGCGAACAGACGTATATTCTAGCGCCACAGCGCTTGGGTGTAGGTGATCAGGTGATTGCATCTGCTAAGGCCGATATCAAACCCGGTAACACGATGCCATTTTCGGGCATGCCAATCGGTACGATTATCCATAACATCGAGATGAAGCCCGGCAAGGGTGGTCAGATCGCTCGCGCCGCGGGCACTTATGCTCAGTTTGTTGGTCGGGATGGTGGCTATGCTCAGATCCGCCTGTCGTCTGGCGAATTGCGTATGGTGCGTCAGGAATGCTGCGCAACAGTTGGTGCGGTGTCAAACCCCGACAACAGCAACCAGAACTTCGGCAAGGCCGGTCGGATGCGTCACAAAGGCGTCCGCCCATCGGTGCGTGGTGTCGTTATGAACCCGGTTGACCACCCTCATGGTGGTGGTGAAGGTCGGACATCGGGTGGTCGTCACCCTGTGACCCCATGGGGTAAGCCGACCAAAGGGGCCCGTACCCGGAACAAGAACAAAGCGTCAAGCAAGCTGATTATCCGCTCGCGGCACGCCAAGAAGAAGGGACGTTAAGATATGTCTCGCTCTGTTTGGAAAGGTCCATTCGTCGATGCTTATGTGCTTAAGAAGGCCGAAGTGTCACGTGAAGGTGGACGCAATGAAGTTATCAAAATCTGGTCGCGCCGGTCTACTATTTTGCCGCAGTTTGTTGGCCTGACGTTTGGTGTGTACAATGGTCGCAAGCATATTCCGGTGATGATTTCGGAAGATATGATCGGCCAGAAATTCGGTGAATATGCCCCGACCCGTACCTACTACGGGCATGCAGCCGACAAAAAAGCGAAGCGGAAATAGGTCATGGGTCAGGATAAAAACCCCCGCCGCGTGGCTGACAACGAAGCAATGGCAAAACTGCGCATGCTTCGGACCAGCCCGCAAAAGCTTAATCTTGTGGCTGCGATGATCCGTGGCAAGAAGGTTGACAAGGCTTTGACCGACTTGACGTTTTCTAAAAAGCGCATTTCAGATGATGTTCGCAAATGCCTGCAGTCGGCGATCGCCAATGCGGAAAACAACCACAATCTCGATGTGGATGAATTGGTCGTGGCCGAAGCTTACGTTGGTAAAAACATGACACTTAAACGCGGACGGCCGCGGGCACGTGGGCGGTTTGGCAAGATTATGAAGCCATTCTCAGAGCTTACGATCAAACTGCGTCAAGTTGAGGAGCAAGCCTAATGGGTCAGAAAGTCAATCCGATCGGCATGCGTTTGCAGATTAACCGCACGTGGGACAGCCGCTGGTATGCCGATACCAAGGATTATGGTGATCTTCTTATGGAAGACATTAAAATCCGGAAATTCGTTAACGAAGAGTGCAAGCAAGCTGGTATCTCGCGGGTTATCATCGAGCGTCCGCACAAAAAGTGCCGGGTAAGCATCTATACTGCCCGTCCCGGTGTGATTATTGGCAAAAAAGGCGCTGATATCGAAACGTTGCGTAAGAAAATTGCTGCAATGACACCGTCAGAGCTGCACCTCAATATTCTTGAAGTGCGCAAGCCTGAGATGGACGCCCGCCTCGTTGGCGAGTCGATTTCTCAACAGCTTGAGCGTCGGGTGTCGTTTAGACGTGCGATGAAGCGGGCGGTGCAAAACGCCATGCGCATGGGTGCTCTTGGTATCCGTGTCAATGTTGCGGGTCGCCTTGGCGGCGCCGAGATTGCGCGTACCGAATGGTATCGCGAGGGCCGCGTACCGCTGCACACGCTGCGGGCAGATATTGATTATGCGAATATTGAGGCGGAAACCGCCTATGGCATCATCGGTATCAAGGTCTGGATCTTTAAGGGTGAGATCATGGAACATGATCCGCAAGCTCGGGATCGCAAAGCCCAGGAACTCCAGGACGGACCGGCCCCTCGTGGTGCCGGTGGCCGCCGCTAAGGAGATAGAGATATGCTGCAACCAAAACGTACCAAATTCCGCAAGATGCATAAAGGCCGTATCCACGGCATGGCAAAAGGCGGCTCTGATCTTACCTTTGGCACTTATGGCCTAAAAGCCACCCAGCCAGAGCGGATTACTGCGCGCCAGATCGAAGCGGCGCGGCGGGCGATGACCCGTCAAATGAAACGTCAGGGCCGGGTCTGGATACGGATTTTTCCCGATACGCCGGTCACGTCCAAACCCACCGAAGTTCGGATGGGTAAGGGTAAGGGCTCGGTTGATTTCTGGGCTGCTAAAGTAAAACCCGGTCGGATCATGTTTGAGATTGACGGGGTTGACGAAACTGTGGCAAGAGAAGCACTTCGTCTTGCTGCAATGAAATTGCCGATCAAAACGCGCATTGTTGTACGCGAAGACTGGTAAGAGTTTCCGCGCACCCGCATCAGTTTGTGGGAGGCGCGGTGTTTTGTTGGAAAAGCGCGGACGGTTGTGTCGTGACTTCTGATAGAGGGATAAGGCGATGAACGCCCAAGAACTACGCGATAAGACCCCGGATCAGCTTCGTGAGGAGTTGTCTAATCTGAAGAAAGAGGCGTTTAATCTGCGCTTTCAACAGGCTACGGGGCAACTTGAGAATACGGCGCGCATGCGGTCCGTTAAACGTGATGTGGCGCGGGTTAGAACCGTGCTTACACAGAAAGCCGCGCTTGCGGCTGCAGAATAGGAGCGCCTGAAAGATGCCAAAACGTATCCTGGAAGGCACTGTTACCAGCGCCGCAAATGAGCAGACCGTCACGGTCTCTGTCGAGCGCCGCTTTAAGCATCCTGTGCTGAAAAAGATTATTCGTAAGTCCAAGAAATATCGGGCGCATGACGAGCAGAACACCTTTAAGATTGGTGACTTGGTTCGCATTATCGAATGTCCACCAAAGTCGAAAACCAAACGCTGGGAGGTTCTTGTGGCGTAAGCCGAAAGACCCTTCTGTTACATCGAAACCCTGGGGATTTGGCTGACATGCCCCCCATAGGTCGGGAGACACTATATGATCCAGATGCAAACCAATCTGGATGTGGCTGACAACTCTGGCGCTCGCCGAGTTCAGTGCATCAAGGTTTTGGGTGGTTCCAAGCGCAGATATGCGTCTGTAGGCGACGTTATCGTCGTTTCAGTCAAGGAAGCCATCCCGCGGGGACGCGTTAAAAAAGGCGACGTGCGCAAGGCCGTTGTCGTACGCACCGCAAAACAGGTACAGCGCGCCGATGGTTCCGCTATCCGATTTGACCGCAATGCGGCCGTAATCCTGAATAATGCCGGCGAGCCTGTCGGAACACGGATTTTTGGCCCAGTTGTGCGCGAATTGCGCGGCAAAAATTTCATGAAGATCATTTCGCTTGCTCCGGAGGTGCTCTGATGGCTGCTAAATTGCGTAAAGGCGACAAGGTCGTCGTGCTGGCCGGCAAGGATAAAGGCAAAGAGGGTACAATCTCTTTGCTTGATCCTTCGGCAGGAAAAGCAGTGGTTGACGGTTTGAACATGGCCGTTCGCCATACACGCCAGACCCAGACGACGCAGGGCGGCCGGATACCTAAGGCCATGCCAATTGCTTTGTCAAACCTGTCATTGATTGATTCGAAAGGCAAACCCACACGGGTTGGTTTTAAAGTCGAAGATGGCAAGAAAATGCGGTTTGCAAAAACCACTGGGGAGACAATCGATGCTTGATGACGCAAAATACATTCCCCGTCTAAGAGCCGAGTACGACGGAACGATCCGTCCAGCTCTGATGGAAGAGTTCGGCTATACCAACGCGATGATGTTGCCAAAGCTTGACAAGATTGTGGTGAATATCGGGTGTGGTGCGGAAGCGGTGCGGGATTCGAAAAAAGCCAAATCGGCCCAGCAGGACCTGACGTTGATTACCGGTCAGAATGCTGTTGTGACCAAAGCGAAAAAGTCGATCGCTGGCTTCCGGGTGCGTGAAGACATGCCGCTTGGTACCAAGGTGACGCTGCGGGGTGTGCGCATGTACGAATTCTTGGATCGCTTGATCACGATTGCGATGCCACGTATTCGCGACTTTCGCGGTGTTTCGGTCAAAAGTTTTGATGGAAATGGGAACTACGCCTTGGGCCTAAAAGAACATTTGGTTTTCCCAGAGATCAACTTCGACAAAGTTGATGAAAATTGGGGTATGGACATCGTGATTTGCACCACTGCAAAGACCGACGCCGAAGCGAAATCGCTGCTGAAGCATTTCAACATGCCGTTCAGCAGCTGAGCGCGGGAAGGAATAAAGACATGGCTAAAAAAGCAATGATTGAACGCGAAAAGAAGCGTCAGAAATTGGTCGATAAGTTTGCCACGAAACGTGCTGATTTAAAAGCAATTGCGCGCAACCAGGAGCTGCCGATGGAAGAGCGGTTTGCCGCCCGTCTGAAGCTGGCAAAATTGCCGCGCAACAGCTCGGCTACCCGCCTGCACAACCGCTGTCAGTTGACCGGTCGTCCGCATGCGTATTATCGCAAACTTCGTATTTCGCGGATTATGTTACGCGAATTGGGATCCAACGGGCAGTTGCCCGGTGTGGTCAAGTCAAGCTGGTAAGGGAGAGACGCAATGAACGATCCTATCGGCGATATGCTGACCCGTATCCGCAACGCACAGCTGCGCGGACGCTCGACAGTGATGACCCCCGGCTCGAAGCTGCGGGTTTGGGTTCTGGATGTACTGGCTGACGAAGGCTATATCCGGGGCTATGAAAAAATGACGGGTTCCGATGGCCATCCGGCGATCGAAATCAGTCTCAAGTATTTCGACGGTACCCCCGTTATTCGCGAAGTCAAACGGGTGTCAAAGCCTGGACGTCGGGTTTATCTGGGTATCAAAGACATACCGCAGGTCCGTCAGGGCCTAGGTGTGTCGATTGTCTCGACATCGAAAGGTGTCATGTCGGATTCAGCGGCTCGCATTGCAAATGTGGGTGGCGAAGTGATCTGCACAGTATTCTAGGGAGAGCAGAGAATGTCTCGTATTGGTAAAAAACCGGTCGCGCTCCCCTCTGGGGTCTCTGCGGCCATGTCTGGTCAGACGATTGAAGTGAAAGGCCCAAAAGGGTCACGCAGCTTTACAGCGTCGGACGACGTGACAATGACAATCGATGAAGGCTCCGTGTCGGTGACACCGCGTGGAAATTCCAAGCGTGCGCGCCAGCAGTGGGGCATGAGCCGCACTATGGTAGCCAACTTGGTGACGGGTGTGACTGCGGGCTTTAAGAAAGAACTTGAGATTAAGGGCGTCGGGTATCGTGCGCAACTTCAGGGCAAAGTCCTAAAGCTTAACTTGGGTTTATCGCATGATGTGGATTTTCAAGTCCCGGATGGGGTGACAGTGACTGTGCCGAAACAGACTGAGATCATCGTTGAAGGTGAAGATCAGCAGTTGGTTGGTCAGGTTGCTGCGAATATACGCGAATGGCGCCGCCCCGAGCCCTATAAAGGCAAGGGTATCATGTATAAAGGTGAATATATCTTCCGTAAGGAAGGCAAGAAAAAGTAAGGACGCAGACAATGGCAAACAGCAAAAGACAACTGTTCTTGAAGCGCCGCCTGCGCGTTCGGAACAAACTTCGCAAGATGAATCGGGGACGCTTGCGTCTGTCGGTTCATCGCAGCAACAAAAACATCAGTGTGCAACTGATCGACGACGTCAATGGTCGTACCTTGGCCGCCGCATCCAGTCTCGAAAAAGATCTGGGTATTCTGGGCAAGAACAACCTCGAAGCGTCAACGAAAATTGGCACAGTGATTGCCGAGCGCGCGAAAGCCGCCGGCGTAGAAGAATGCTACTTTGATCGTGGCGGGTTCCTGTTTCATGGCGGTGTCAAGGCTTTGGCCGACGCAGCCCGTGAAGCTGGACTTAAGTTCTAGGGAGACGAGATATGGCAAGAGAACAAAACAACCGGGGCCGTCGCGATCGCGATGAAACACCGGAGTTCGCTGATCGTCTCGTTGCGATCAACCGGGTATCGAAAACGGTTAAGGGTGGTAAGCGCTTTGGCTTTGCTGCGCTTGTCGTGGTGGGCGACCAAAAAGGTCGCGTCGGCTTTGGCAAGGGTAAAGCAAAAGAAGTGCCCGAAGCCATCCGCAAGGCAACAGAGCAGGCCAAGCGCCAGTTGATCCGTGTGCCGCTGCGCGAGGGTCGCACGCTGCACCACGATATCCAAGGCCGTCATGGCGCTGGTAAAGTGGTTATGCGCACGGCGCCAACCGGGACCGGTATCATCGCAGGTGGTCCAATGCGGGCTGTGTTCGAGATGTTGGGTATTCAGGACGTTGTGGCAAAGTCGGTTGGGTCGCAAAACCCGTATAACATGATCCGCGCCACGATTGACGGTTTGGTGAAAGAAGCAAGCCCGCGTATGGTCGCCCAGCGTCGTGGTAAAAAAGTCGCGGACATTCTCAACAAAGATATCGCACCTTCGGCCACGCCCGAAGAAGCGGTTGAAGCATAGGGGACCGGAACATGGCTAAGACTATTGTTGTAAAACAAATCGGATCTCCAATCCGTCGCCCCGCGAAACAGCGTCAGACGCTGATTGGGTTGGGTCTGAACAAAATGCACAAGACCCGCGAACTTGAGGACACGCCCTCGGTGCGTGGCATGGTCAATAAGATCTCGCACATGGTCGAGATTATTGAAGAGCGCGACTAGCCCTTAGTTCCGTTTTTTGTGACGAAATTTAAACCGCCTCAGCAGTGATTGGGGCGGTTTT
>DDEJ01000103.1:2115-2286 GCA_002336405.1 Rhodobacteraceae bacterium UBA1957 | reverse complement strand
TTTAATGTCTCAACTGGCCTGCAACCGCCAGATGCTTGTCACTGCACAGCTTGCCAAAAATGGTCAGGACATTTCCTTGTCTCAACGGCTGTCGTCACAGGCGCGCTTGATTTGTCTGGAGCGGATGAGGTCACGTGGTACCAATCATCCCAAAAGGTTCGGCGGGGGTTT
>DDEJ01000103.1:0-1990 GCA_002336405.1 Rhodobacteraceae bacterium UBA1957 | reverse complement strand
AAGCTTATGCACACCGGATCATGCCTCTGCGGGGCGGTAAGTTTTAATGTCTCAACTGGCCTGCAACCGCCAGATGCTTGTCACTGCACAGCTTGCCAAAAATGGTCAGGACATTTTCTTGTCTCAACGGCTGTTGTCACAGGCGTGCTTGATTTGTCTGGAGCGGATAAGGTCACGTGGTACCAATCATCCCAAAAGGTTCGGCGGGGGTTTTGTTCCGTCTGTGGGAGCACTTTATTTTTTGATCCACTGTTTCATGATTGGACAGCCATCGCTATGGGCGCTTTTGACGGCCCGACCGGGACGGCCCTAGCCCGGCATATTTTTGTGTCTGAAAAGGCGGATTATTATCCGATTAAAGATGGGCTTCCGCAAAATCAAACCTAAGCCGCTGCGCAACTGGCTGAGAGAATTTCTGCGGCACGCAGTGCTATTGCGGGTATTTTATGTATACCTAGTGTAAGATCATCAGAAATTGTACTAAATTTTGAAGAGGTCACTTTTTCTATGCAGCGTAAGATTTCCGCCGTCCTATTCGATATGGACGGTCTTTTACTGGATACCGAACAGGTCGTTCTGGACTGCTTTCGCCAGACATGTGCTGGTTTGGGTCTGTCGGATATGGATCACGTACTTTACCAATGTATCGGGCTTCGCCGTGCCGATAGCCGTCTCGTGCTTGAGCGAGGTTTGGGCCATTTGGTAGATTTGGCCGAGTTCGATACAAGCTGGGAGAGGCGGATTGAGAGCCGGCTCGCCGACAATGTGCCAGTCAAACCGGGTGCTGAGAAGCTTTTGCAGCAGTTGCAGGCTCGCGACATCCCTCGGGTTGTTGCGACATCGACAACATCCGTTGTCGCCATAGAAAACCTCAAAACCGCAGGGCTATATCCGCTGATCACAACAGTTTTGGGGGGTGAACAGGTGGAAAATGGCAAGCCTGATCCAGAAATTTACCTCAAGGCGGCGGCGTTGGCGGGTTATGAGCCTGGCGATTGCGCGGCGTTTGAAGACAGTGACCCCGGAACGTTGTCCGCTGTGCGTTCAGGTGCTCTGACGGTGCAAGTGCCAGATCTCAGGGCCCCGTCTGCACAGACGTTGGCTTTGGGTCATGTGGTGGCTGATGATTTATACGCCGGAGCGCTGCGCATTGGACTGATTTCAGCGTAAACTGCAAGCCGTTGGGTGTCTTTTCGCTGGAAAAATGACCGCCACAAATGTTTGCGTTCAGTGAATAAATGACCGCTTTCATCTGCTTTTACGCCGGGTTTTGTGCTAATTCTCGGCGTGAGGTTGATTTTAAATATTACTTTCAAAAGGGATCATGAATATGCCCCGCTTTAATTGGCATACAGACGTTATTGATCGCACTAAACTGGTGACAGACAGTTATAAAAACACTCAAGGGGTGCGGCGGTTCCTAACGGCACAATGCGGTCCCAATTTTAAGTTCGATCGCGACTTTATGGCTTGGATTAACGATGGCAAACGCAAGACAATGGGCGATGTCGCAGACGAGTGGAGGCGGCGACATTCTTAATGCGTATTTCGGCTGTGGCGTTGACCTCAACCGACGTCTGAGTTGATCCTGAAAATGCCGCAATTAAATTTTAGTCTACACTTGCGACAATAAGGCCTGTGGTTATGAAGATTCTAGTCGTTGGAGCCACTGGCAAAACCGGGGAATTGACCTGGCGCAAGGCGGTTGCTGAGGGGCATGACGTCACGACTTTTGAGCGTTCCGTTGCGCAGCAATACAAAGACGACCCTGTGCGCAAAATGCAAGGTGATGTGTTAGACACTGCGGCTGTGACCGCTGCGATCTTGGGCCAAGATGCCGTTTTGGTGTGTCTTGGGCCGGTGAGCAGTCGCGATCGGGTCACCTTGACGCAAGGTGCACGTAATATTTGCCAAGTGATGCAGGCTCAGGGCGTTGAACGGGTGGTTTTTATCTCTGTAGCGGGCGTGGGCGAAAGTTGGCGGTTGATTC
>DDEJ01000046.1:28372-29972 GCA_002336405.1 Rhodobacteraceae bacterium UBA1957 | reverse complement strand
TGATCTTATGCGCGTTTTTCAAGCGCTTTTGATTGCTGTGTTTCAACTGAAATCCGGCGGCCAGTCTGATCATAGGTGTCGATAGTCTCACCAATTTTTCTTATCGATTCTAACCTGTCTGCAACGTCTTGGATGCCCTTCAGTGCCTGTTTAAAAAGCTGTTGATTGTGCTCGGCAAGACCGCGTAGGTGGCTTAGCTCCTGCAGGTCCCTTTCAGACATGGGGCGAATGGCTGCAATGACTTTTTCCTTATCAGCCTCTAAGCGTTCCAGTGCTTTGAAGTCGCCAGTGATCAGCAATGCGCGTTCGGCAACCAGCACATCTTCGACTTGCTGAATCACCTTGGAGTGTGGGAGATCACGCATTGTTTTGCTTGAGTAAGGACTGGTAAATTGTCTCTGCCAGCCCCAGACCGCCGCCCCTGACCAAGGCATCAGCATGGGCTGTTCGTAAAAAAGAAGCAAACTGGGTTTCCCCGATACCGCTGGAAAATGAATTTTTATTGTCTTCTGGCTGCGCGGATTTCAACATCTCGGCCCAGAACCCCGCTTCGAGTTTTTCGGCGGCGGCGCGCAAGGGATCTGATGCACTGGCTTTGGGCATTTTGTGTGGGCCAGACGGCACGGCCTGTTGGCGGACATCGCTCGCAATCATTACACCAATTCTTTCTCTAAGATTTTTTTATTTTTGCGGTAAATCGGTAAAGATTTCGTAACCAAAGCCAAAGATTATCAAGACAGGGGCAGGCACATGTGCGGAGTATAGATGTCAACAGAAATGATCGTCAAATCGCAATCCCCAATAAAGTCTGTTTCAAATGTGGTACAAGGCCAACCCAAAATGCCCGAGAAAACGCCTGAACACCTACTTGGCAAAATCTCAAATATGGACGCGGATCTTTCGCAGATTTTTGATCCGTTCAATTTGCTACAACAACCAGAATTCAATTTTAAACAGGCGCCAGATGCATGGCCAGAAGCTTTGGACGGTGAGGATGCTGCACTGCCCAACATGATCAGTCATCCACAGGCGAGGGTTTCAAAAGGCACTGTTATTAATCCGACCGTGCCAAATGAAGCCAGCGATATCCATCGCAATCCATTGATTGTCGGTGATGGCATGCAAAAGGGTGCGCTAGGCCCAAGCGCACTTTTAGGCGCTGATCAGGCATCGGCGCAATACCGCTTTCTTGGTTCACGCGCCGATCCCAAAACAACGTTACCACAGAATATCCCTGGTGACCCGCCAATACCGTTGGCACAAACCGCACTGGGCCCGACGTCAACCCCTCGTTCAAGCACGTCAAAGGTCTTTCAGATGGGTGCGCAGATAGCAACTTTGCCTGCAATGACCGCTGAGGGGCAGATGTTATTTCAATGGGGTGAGACTATGGGGGATTCCCGCTTATCAGGCGAGTTGTCAACCGAGGTGCGGATTTCTGTTGGACCCTCTGCAAAGAGCGCCATTCCTCATGCTGCAGTTCCGGCACAAATTACGCGACAAATCGCAGAGCATATACCTGCCGCGATTGGTAAGCCGGTGCAGATTACGCTGCAGCCAGAAGAACTGGGCAGGGTGAGGCTTAGCGTGGCGGTGTCAG
>DDEJ01000046.1:18827-28036 GCA_002336405.1 Rhodobacteraceae bacterium UBA1957 | reverse complement strand
TTGTTTCAATCCTTGCAGAACGGGGTGAGACGCTTGATTTGATGCGCCGCAATATTGATCAGTTACAGCAAGATTTTCAAACATTGGGGTTTGGGACGGCTGATTTTTTGTTTCAGTCAGAGGGTGATTTGTCTGACGCAGAAAGTAACCCAGACCAAGACGCTGACACAGAAGGATCTGAGCTTTTGTCAGACAATGGTGCGACTATTGTTATTCAGGCCGAGGGCCTTGATATGAGAATTTAGGGAGAAAAGAAATGGAAATTGGAACACAAACTTCCGGAGCTGGTACAAAGTCTAATAATCAGACAGAAACCAAGAAAGAAAACTCACAGTTCACTCTTTTTTTAAAGCTTATGACTGCACAGGCGAAAAACCAAGACCCGTTGAACCCGTCAGACCCAACTGACTTTGCATCTCAATTGGCAACATTTACGCAGGTTGAACAGCAGATAAAGGCCAATACGCTGTTGGAAAAAATGGTCAATAATGCGAAGCTAAGCACGGCAAGCTTGATTGGAAAAAATGCCCGGATTGAGGAGAAAGGGTATTTTGATGGCACATCAATTCGGCTGACTGTCAATCCAGATAAAGGGGCCACCAGTGCCACTTTGATTGTGAAAAATGCGGATGGTAAAGAGGTGGCAAAAGAGAAAATTGAACTTCCGTCAAAGACGATTGACTGGTCTGGCAAAGGTACGGATGGGAAGGTTTTGGACGCTGGCGTTTATTCATTTTCTGTTGAGAGTTTTAAAGATGGTAAATCCATTGGAGAGAATTATGCTGAGGCGTATTCAGAAATCACAGAAGTCACTTTTGCGGATAAAAAGACACTTTTAACGCTGGCAGGTGATCAAACTGTTTTGCTTGATAAAATCAAAGGGCTGCGTGAAAATTCATAAACGCATTTGCTGAAAGACAAAATTCTATGCTCGTCTTGGTACCCGCTAACAAATCATCGGTGGCCAAAGGCAGGTGGTGTTTGCAACAGCGTTTTAACCAGTTCGGTGATCCATTGGTTCAGATGGGTAAGATACTGCACGATATACCTAATATTTTTGATGAATCAGTTAGACATATGCTGTGGTCGTGTGCGGTTATTCAAATGATACGGTATGGGCGTGACATTGGCTACTCTGGTCTGATTGGCAGCTAAAAACTATCCAAAATTAAAAATGATATCACTATTCCAACCGCAAGACCGATTCCTCCCCAGAGAAGTTTGCTGCTCCGTTGGCTTTGGTACGGCGGCGGTGTTGGTGTTGATTGCCGGATAAGTGCTGCCTCGACCAGTGCGGGAAGGCGTGGTCCAAAGCGCGCCAGAACCTGCGCTGTATTGGATAGATCGCGCAAAACAGCCCGTGGTCCGATACTTTTCTTGATATAATCCTCGACAACAGGTTGTGCAGTTTTCCAGATGTTCATCTGCGGATTCAAAGAGCGTGCTACGCCCTCGACAACCACCATAGTGCGTTGCAATAAAATCAGTTCGGTGCGCGTTTCCATACCAAAGCGTTCGGTAACCTCGAACAGATAGCTAAGCAGCCGCGCCATTGAGATTTTATCAGCATCCATACCGAAAATTGGCTCACCAACAGCCCGCAACGCCCGGGCAAATTCGTCAACATCCTTATCGGCCGGGACATAACCCGCCTCAAAATGCACTTCGGCCACGCGTTTGAAATCTTTGCGGATAAAGCCAAACAGGATCTCCGCATAAACCCGGCGGGTATATTCATCGATATGGCCCATGATGCCAAAGTCATAGGCGATGATGTCACCGTTTGGCGCAACCTTCATATTGCCCTGATGCATGTCGGCATGAAAATAACCGTCGCGCAGCGCGTGGCTGAGAAACAGCTGTAACACCCGCGTACTAAGTGCCTGTCGATCATGGCCGGCAGCGTCAATGGCGGCATTGTCACCCATCGGCACGCCCTCGGCCCAGCTCATCGTCATCACCCGCCGACTAGAATATGGCCATTTGATTACAGGTAGGGTGAATCCGTCATCCTTTGCTGTATTGGCGGCAAATTCTGACGCAGCAGAGCTTTCCAATCGCAGGTCTAACTCGCCGAACACAACGCTTTCGAAATGCGTGATGACATCCATTGGCCGCAAGCGGCGCGAGGCAGGTGACAGCACTTCGACGATCCGTGCCGCCAGAAAAAATGCATCGAGGTCTGTGCGAAACGCCCGCTCAATGTCTGGTCGCAGGACTTTGACAGCAACCTCTTCTCCGCTTTGTCGCAGGGTCGCTCGATGTACTTGCGCGATTGAAGCTGCAGCTACAGCGGGGCTGAAGTCGGAAAAAATCACATCGGCATTCTCTCCGAGTTCCTGAGCGATGCTTTGTTTTGCAATTTCGGTGGAAAACGGGGGCAGCTTATCTTGCAAGACCGTAAGTTGCTTTGCCAATTCGTCGCCGACCACATCTGGTCTGGTCGACAGCACCTGCCCAAACTTGATATAGGCCGGTCCCAATGCGGTAAGAGCACGGGGCGCTGGCGGCATATCCAGATCACCCTTCAGCCCAAGCCATTTGAACGGCCAACCCAGAATGTGTGCGGTCAGGCGCAGATGTGCCGGTGCGTCAAATGCATCTAGAACGACACCCATTGCGCCAGTGCGCTCGAGAGTGGCTCCTGTGCGGATAAGTCGCCAGATATTATGCGGCCCGCGCATTTAAATTTTCCAACCCGAATGCAGGCAGGCAACGCCAAGGCTGAGGTTTCGGTATTTGGCCTGCTCGAATCCCGCGTTCTGGATCATCGACAAAAAATGGTCCTGATTAGGGAATTTTCGAATAGATTCAACAAGATATTGATAACTGTCGCGATCACCGGTTATCATTTTTCCCATGGTTGGTATCACGTTAAAGGAATATTTGTCATAGGCCCATTGCAGTGCCGGATTGGGCAATTGGCTAAATTCAAGCACCATCAGCCGGCCACCAGGGCGCAGCACGCGGAACGCTTCGCACAGCGCTTGTTCGGGCCGAGTGACGTTGCGGATGCCAAATGAAATTGTATAGACATCAAAACTGTTATCTTCGAACGGCAGCGCCATGGCATCGCCCACCACCCAAGCCAGTTGGTTTTCCATTTGGGCGGCCTCAGCACGTTTACGGCCTTCGGTCAGCATCGGTTCGGTCAAGTCCAGCACGGTGGCATCGCCCCTGCCCGCTCGCTTGAGAAACCGAAAGGCAATATCACCGGTGCCACCGGCCACATCAAGAAGGCTCTGGCCGCCGTAAGGGGCCAGCCAATCCATCATCGCGTCTTTCCAAACACGGTGAATGCCGGCAGACATCACGTCATTCATAACATCGTATTTTGACGCCACGCTGGCAAAAACGCCTTGCACGCGTCCGGCCTTTTCGGCCTCTGGGACATTTTCAAATCCGAAATGGGTTGTTTTGTCGCTTTGATTGCTCATCGGGCCTTGCCGTTTATATCCTATGCACTTCTTATAGAGCGCTCACGGGGTGATACAATGCACCCGCCGGTTTAGAAAGGTTAATTGATGCCTGAGTTGCCTGAGGTGGAAACAGTGATGCGCGGTCTTGCGCCGGTAATGCAGGGCCAGATGATTGCTCAAGCCCATGTCAATCGTCCTGATTTGCGCTGGCCTTTCCCGCCACGCATGGCCCAGCGGCTAACCGGGCAGACCGTTTTGGCGCTGCGGCGACGGTCAAAATATATCCTGTTGGACCTGTCTGGCGGCGAAACCTTGCTGGTGCATTTGGGCATGTCGGGCCGCATGTTGATCTCGGGGGATCCTTTGGGGCGCTTTGTAAATGCGCATCCGTCACCTGCGAAACATGACCATGTGGTGTTTGACATGGCCAACAAGGCCCGAGTTACGTTTAATGACCCGCGCCGGTTTGGCGCTATGGATTTGATGTCGACGGCGCAGGGCGAGGCCCACCCTTTGTTGAAACAGATTGGACCGGAGCCATTTGGCAATGCGTTTAACGAATCTTATCTTTGCGCAGCGCTTTCTGGGCGTAAAATACCGATAAAGACCGCTTTGCTTGATCAAAAGATAATCGCGGGTTTGGGAAATATTTATGTCTGTGAGGCGTTATTCCGGGCCCGCATCTCACCGCTTTGCAAAGCCGCGGATCTGTCTCGGGCGCGCGTGGCAGCGCTTGTGCCGGTGATTCGCCAAGTGCTGCAGGAGGCCATTGAGGCGGGCGGCTCGAGTTTACGTGATTTTCGCCAGGCGGACGGAGAACTGGGATATTTTCAGCATAATTTTGCGGTCTATGGTCGCGAAGGCGAAACCTGCCACAGCAATGGCTGTGCGGGGGTGATCAGCCGTGCGGTGCAATCGGGGCGCTCGTCTTTCTATTGTGACCAGTGTCAAAGATAGTTTAAAAACAGATCCAACCGTGATATGTGCGGCCGGGTGAGTAACAATCGAGAGCAAACGTCATGGCCTATGAAACGATTATCGTTGAGCGGGAAGACCACGTTGAAACAATTAAGTTAAATCGCCCTGATGCTTTGAATGCGCTGAACGATACGCTGCTGAGCGAGTTGGGTGATGCGTTGACGGCGGCGCAGGCGAATGAAAAGGTGCGCTGTATCGTCCTGACCGGATCGGAAAAGGCGTTCGCGGCAGGTGCAGATATCACCATGATGCGAGACAAAAGCTTTGTCGATGTGTTTTCAAGCGATATGTTTACTGCCGAAATTGAACAAATCCAACGGGTCCGCAAGCCGATTATCGCAGCAGTTTCAGGCTATGCGCTGGGCGGTGGATGCGAGCTGGCGATGATGTGCGATTTCATAATAGCGTCCGATACGGCAAAATTTGGTCAGCCAGAAATCAACCTAGGCGTTTCTGCCGGTCTTGGGGGAACCCAGAGGCTGACCCGGTTTATTGGCAAATCCAAGTCAATGGATATGAACCTGACGGGCCGTTTTATGGATGCCGAAGAGGCTGAGCGTTGTGGACTGGTATCCCGGGTAGTGCCTGTTAAAAACCTAATGAAAGAGGCAAACTCGGCGGCGCTGAAAATTGCGGAAAAATCTAAGATCAGCGTGATGGCGGTCAAGGAAATGGTCAACCGCTCTTATGAGACGACGTTGGCCGAAGGTTTATTGTTTGAACGCCGTATGTTTCACAGCTTATTTGCAACAGACGATCAAACCGAAGGTATGAGCGCCTTTGTCGAGAAAAGACAACCGCAGTTCCGGGACCGTTGATCACAAATTCCTGCGCTGTTTTGGATATTAATACTGAAACCAGTTGACTTGAGATTGAGTCGGTCTTAGGGAAGGCCTTCAAATTCTCATTGAACCCCAAAACGGGATGACACCTTATGGCCAATACGCCCCAGTCCAAAAAACGCGCACGTCAGAACGAGCGTCGCAATGCCGTGAATACGGCGCGCCGTTCGCGGATCAGAACTTTCCTGCGCAAAGTAGAAGAAGCAATTGATACGGGTGATAAGGCCGTAGCAAGTTCGGCGCTGCAGGCAGCCCAACCCGAGTTAATGCGGGGCGTGTCGAACGGCGTGTACCACAAAAACACTGCTGCTCGTAAGATGTCGAGATTGGCGTCACGCGTTAAAGCAATCGCCTAATCCATTTTTTAGCTAATAAATTCGAGAGGCGTGGCTTATTGGCCGCGCCTCTTTAGTTTTTATCACTAATTTTTCTATTACACAGATTCTTTTTCTTAAAATACCGAGTCAAGTTAGAAGATCAGTTGCCCAGACGCTCAGAGTTTTGTTATCACAGTTCACAGTGACTCGGCATAAGGATCGGTCGCTGAGGGTTAATCAGTTACAGAGGTTTCATTTGATTGTTATAAATGGTGTTGACCAAAGCATAAGCTATTCTTTTTATGTTAAAAATGCCTTTTTGATCAACGCCTTTAGAAAGGTTTCAGAGCTTTGATCGCCGGGCATTATCATGGGAAATGATGCGCAGGTTGCGGAAAGCCTCTGAGAAAATACGGTTTTGGATGTAACTTATAATTTTGTGTGATGTCTGTAGGATGGAAAACTTGAATGACAGATGAAAAATGGAATGACATCCAGCAGAATATCAAATCCTTAGTTGGCCAGAACAATTATGTGAATTGGATCAGCCCATTGGGGTTCAACGGTGTCTTTGACGGCGTGGCTCTGTTTGATGTTCCAACCAATTTTCTCGGAAATTATGTTGACCAAAATTTTGGTGATCTTCTGCTTGCGCAGTTGGGAGCGGAGACGCCTGAAATTAGGCGGATAAGGTTTCAGGTGCCAGCTTTGGGTCATAAGTCCGGCGTCGGTCGGAAACCTGCGATCCCGGTTTCGGGGTCCAACGGTTTGGTTGCTGCCGCAGATCGTCAGGCGCAGACTGGGCTGCGCGATGATAAACTGCCCAGCGCGCCGTTGGACAAGCGCTTTACGTTTGACAATTTTATCGTTGGCAAGCCCAATGAATTGGCGCATGCCGCCGCGCGGCGGGTGGCTGAAGGTGGTCCCGTCAGTTTTAATCCTTTGTTCCTCTATGGAGGCGTTGGTCTTGGTAAGACCCACCTGATGCACGCAATTGCATGGGAAATGCAAAGTCGTCAAACTGAATTAAGCGTGCTTTATCTATCGGCTGAACAGTTCATGTACCGCTTTGTTCAGGCTCTGCGCGACCGCAAAATGATGGACTTTAAAGAGCTGTTTCGGTCAGTTGATGTTCTAATGGTGGATGACGTGCAGTTCATCGCTGGCAAAGATTCGACACAGGAAGAATTTTTTCACACGTTCAATGCGCTGGTAGATCAAAACAAACAGATTATCATTTCAGCCGACCGTGCCCCTGGCGAAATTAAGGGTTTAGAGGACCGTATCAAAAGCCGGTTGCAATGTGGTCTGGTGGTGGATCTGCATCCCACAGATTATGAATTGCGTTTGGGGATCTTGCAGTCGAAAGTTGAACAGCACCGGGCGCAATACGCGGAACTCAAGCTTGATGAAAGGGTTTTGCAGTTTTTGGCATTGCGCATATCCACCAACGTACGGGTGCTCGAAGGCGCGTTGACCCGATTGTTCGCCTTTGCGTCGCTGGTGGGTCGGCCAATTGATATGGAACTGACGCAGGATTGCCTGTCTGATATCTTGCGTGCGTCAGAGCGCAAAATCACTGTTGAAGAAATTCAGCGCAAAGTCAGCGAACACTATAACATTCGCCTGTCGGATATGATTGGTCCCAAACGGGTGCGAAGCTATGCGCGCCCCCGGCAAGTGGCAATGTACCTCAGTAAGAATATGACCAGCCGCTCGCTGCCGGAAATTGGTCGGCGGTTTGGTGGGCGAGACCATACTACGGTGATGCACGGTGTGAAGCGGATTGAAGAGTTGAAAGTGCAGGATGGTCAAATTGCAGAAGATCTTGAGCTTCTGCGGCGGGCCTTGGAAGCATAAAGCAATCTTTTTATTCACATTAGTGGAACTTTACGACCTTGTGGTCCGCTTTCTCTTGACGCCCATGTCATTACATCGGAGAACCATGGAGCGACGACCGTGAGATGGTGCGAATGCACCCTTGCAGGTTTTCTATGGGAGGATTGAGGCAATGAAACTCAGCATTGAACGCGGCATTCTGCTGAAGGCTTTGGCACAGGCGCAATCGGTTGTTGAACGGCGCAACACCATTCCTATTTTGGCAAATGTGTTGATTGAGGCCGAAGACGGCTCGGTACAGCTCCGCGCCACAGATCTTGATATTGAAGTCGTTGACAAGGCTGTGGCTATGGTCATGCGCTCTGGGGCTTC
Organism: Rhodobacteraceae bacterium UBA1957; assembly: GCA_002336405.1. GTDB lineage: Bacteria > Pseudomonadota > Alphaproteobacteria > Rhodobacterales > Rhodobacteraceae > CPC320. The sequence goes on along the minus strand of DDEJ01000046.1, from coordinate 20,269 downwards.
GACAGTTTCGGCGGTAATGCTGCACGAGATTGTGCGCAAACTGCCTGATGGCGCCTTGGTGACCTTGGAAGACGAAGGCGTCACTGGTCGCCTCACGGTCGAAGCCGGCCGTTCAAACTTTTCTTTGGCAACTTTGCCGAAAGAAGATTTTCCAATCATGGCCTCGTCGGATTATGCAGCAAATTTTTCGATCAAAGCTTCTGTTTTGCGACGCTTGTTTGACAAATCAAAGTTCGCCATTTCGACTGAAGAAACCCGCTATTATCTCAATGGTGTCTACATGCATATTGCCGCTATAGACGGTGGCAACGCGCTGCGTTGTGTCGCGACCGATGGACATAGGTTGGCGCGAATTGATGCTGAAGTGCCCGCAGGTGCCGGCGAGATGCCCGGTGTTATCGTGCCGCGCAAAACGGTGGGTGAATTGCGTAAATTGCTCGAAGATGACGATATGTCGATTGCGGTTTCTGTCAGCGAGACCAAGGTACGCTTTGCGACCCCCGATATAACGCTGACCTCGAAAGTCATTGATGGCACGTTCCCGGATTATACGCGCGTCATTCCACAAAATAATACCCGAAAGCTTGAAGTTGACGCCGCGGAATTTGCCAGGGCAGTTGACCGGGTTGCAACCGTGTCATCCGAACGGTCGCGGGCGGTGAAACTGTCTCTGGCCGAAGATCGTCTAATACTGTCGGTGAATTCACCTGAAAGCGGTGCTGCCGAAGAAGAATTGGCAGTTGCTTATGGTGATGAGGATTTGCAGATCGGCTTTAACGCCAAATATTTGCTTGAGATCGCCAGTCAGGTAGATCGCGAAAATGCAGTTTTCATGTTCAACTCTTCCGGCGACCCCACTTTGATGCGTGAGGGCAACGACACCTCTGCGCTCTATGTCGTTATGCCGATGCGCGTGTGAGGCGGACCCGCAGAACGTTGCGCTGATGCAGGGGCTGGCCCTCGCCGAACTGACGCTGTCACATTTCCGCTCGCACAAGCAGGGTCGGATCATATGTGATCATCGGCCCATCGCACTTTTTGGCAACAATGGTGCGGGTAAAACCAATATTCTTGAGGCGGTTTCACTGCTGTCACCGGGTCGTGGATTGCGCCGAGCCAGTGCAGGAGACATGAGCCGTCGTCCCGAAGAGTTGGGCTGGAAAATTACGGCTCTGCTGCAAAGTCTTCAAAATCATTATGAAATCGAGATCTGGTCAGAGGCGGGGGCGGCGCGTCAGGTGCGGATCGACGGCAAGGCGGTGTCGCAGACCGCATTGGGGCGGATTGCCCGGGTGCTGTGGCTGGTGCCGTCGATGGACCGGCTGTGGATCGAGGGAGCCGAGGGTAGGCGGCGGTTTCTCGATCGTATGACATTGAGCTTTCTACCCGATCATGCCGAAATTTCTCTGGGTTATGAAAAGGCGATGCGCGAACGCAACAGG
>DDEJ01000046.1:3607-18494 GCA_002336405.1 Rhodobacteraceae bacterium UBA1957 | reverse complement strand
TGTTGAAAGATCAAGTTCAGGACGCCCATTGGTACAGGGCTTTGGAAACTCAGATGGGCGATCTTGGCGCGCGGCTTCATGCCAACCGGTTGGCCGCGGTCGCCCAGTTGCGCGCAGCCCAAGACGCGGCTGAAACCAGTTTTCCCACGGCGGCGCTTGAATTGAAAAATGAGGATCTTGGCGTATTAGGGATGGCAGAAAATTTGACGCATGCGCTGGGCGATCACCGGGGGCGCGATATGGCGGCTGGTCGCAGTTTAATCGGGCCGCATCGGTCGGATTTGTTGGCGCTTTATGCGTCTAAGAACGTTTTGGCCAAAGAGTGTTCAACCGGTGAACAAAAGGCACTTTTGGTCTCGCTCATTCTTGCCAACGCGCGGGCTTTGAAAGATGATTTTGGGGCGCCACCGTTGTTGTTGCTTGATGAGATTGCCGCGCATCTTGATGCCAACCGCCGTGCAGCTCTGTATGATGAAATTTGCGCTTTGGGGGCGCAGGCTTGGATGACTGGCACGGGTGCCGAGTTATTTGCTGATTTGGGCACGCGGGCGCTGCATCTTGAGGTGACGGATGCGGTGGGACAGTCTGGCGTGGTTGTGCGCGCCAACTGACCCGGATGGTGGGTTATTTGGCTGTGTGATCAGCTTGTTTGCAGGTCTAAAGGATGTGCTCAGCCGGCTGCAAAAAATTCTTAAGCATCATTAAAAATTGATCGTTCGTTTCAGATATATTTTCTGGTCGATTCGCGTGACAATCCTTGCTCAAGCGGATATAAAATCATTAAATTATGAAAGTGTGAGAAAATGTCTGAAAGCCACCAAGCTACAGAGCAATACGGTGCAGATTCTATTAAAGTTCTCAGAGGTTTAGATGCTGTCCGTAAGCGGCCCGGAATGTACATTGGTGATACCGACGACGGCTCTGGTCTGCATCATATGGTCTATGAGGTCGTTGATAATGGTATCGACGAGGCACTGGCGGGTCACGCAGATCACGTAATGGTAAAAATCCATGCTGACAGCAGCGTTTCTGTCTCGGATAACGGGCGCGGTATTCCGGTTGATATCCACGAGGAAGAGGGCGTTTCAGCAGCCGAAGTTATCATGACCCAGCTGCATGCAGGTGGTAAGTTCGATAGCAATTCCTATAAAGTTTCTGGCGGTTTGCATGGCGTGGGTGTGTCGGTGGTCAACGCGCTGTCGGTGTGGCTGGAACTGCGCGTCTGGCGCAATGGCCAGGAGCATTATGCCAAATTTGAAGGCGGTGATACGGTTGAACATTTGCGTGTGCTAGGCGATGCCGCTGGGCGCAAGGGCACCGAAGTGCGGTTTTTGGCCTCAACCGAGACCTTTTCAAACCTTGAGTATTCTTTTGCCACATTGGAAAAGCGTCTGCGCGAGTTGGCGTTTCTCAATTCGGGGGTGCGGATCATTCTCGAAGATGAACGCCCTGCTGAACTGCTGCGCACTGAGCTATTTTACGAAGGTGGTGTGAAAGAGTTTGTCAAATACATCGACCGGTCGAAATCGGCAATGATGGATGAGCCAATATTTATCACCGGTGAGCGTGACGATATTGGTGTCGAGGTCGCCATGTGGTGGAATGACAGCTATCACGAGACGGTCCTGCCGTTCACTAACAATATTCCACAACGCGATGGTGGCAGCCATATGGCGGGGTTTCGTGGTGCGCTGACCCGCACGATTAATAATTATGCGCAATCCAGTGGCATCGCCAAAAAGGAAAAAATCAGCTTTACCGGTGATGACGCCCGTGAGGGTCTGACTTGTGTGTTGTCGGTAAAAGTGCCTGACCCCAAATTTAGTTCACAAACCAAAGACAAGTTGGTCAGTTCCGAAGTGCGCCCGGCGGTTGAGGGGTTGATGAACGAAAAGCTGACCGAATGGTTCGAAGAAAACCCCACACAGGCCAAGATCATCGTTGGTAAGATCATTGAGGCTGCCGTTGCCCGTGAGGCGGCGCGCAAAGCCCGTGATCTGACCCGGCGCAAAACCGCAATGGATGTGAATTATCTTGCGGGAAAACTGAAAGATTGCTCTGAGAAAGACCCCTCTAAAACCGAAGTTTTTCTGGTAGAGGGTGACAGCGCCGGTGGGTCCGCACAAACCGGCCGTGACCGTCAAACCCAGGCGGTCTTGCCGTTGAAAGGTAAAATTCTCAACGTGGAACGGGCGCGGTTTGACCGCATGTTGTCGTCGCAAGAAATTGGTAACCTGGTGATGGCGCTGGGCACGGGGATTGGCCGCGACGAGTTTAAAATTGAAAAGCTGCGCTACCATAAAATTGTGATTATGACTGATGCGGATGTGGACGGGGCGCATATTCGCACTCTGTTGCTGACTTTTTTCTATCGGCAGATGCCAAAACTGATTGAGGGTGGCTATCTGTATATTGCGCAGCCACCGCTGTATAAGGTGATGCGTGGCAAATCTGAGGTCTATTTGAAAGATCAGGCTTCGCTGGAAGATTATTTGGTGCAGCAAGGCACCGAAGGCACGGTATTCAAGTTGGGGTCGGGCGAAGAAATCACCGGTCAGGATCTAATACGTGTGGTTGGGGAGGCCCGACAGCTCAAACGCGTGCTGGAAGCATTTCCAACCCATTACCCACGCCATATTCTTGAACAGTCAGCTATTGCCGGGGCTTTTGTACCGGGCGTTGTCGATGCCGATCTGCAGGGAACCGCTGATAAGGTTGCACAGCGTTTGGATATGATTGCGCTTGAATATGAAAAAGGCTGGCAGGGCCGGATCACACAAGATCACGGCATTCGGCTGGCGCGCATTTTACGGGGTGTCGAAGAGGTGAGGACGCTTGACGGGCCGATGTTGCGCTCGGGTGAGGCGCGCAAAACCGGCAGTTTTACCAAAAGCCTGCAAGACACTTACGGTACTCCAGGCACCCTGCAACGCAAAGATCGCAATCAGGTGATCTTTGGACCGTTGGGGTTGTTGGATATGGTGCTTAAAGAGGGTGAAAAGGGCCTGTCATTGCAACGCTACAAGGGTTTGGGTGAAATGAACCCCGGACAGCTTTGGGAAACCACTCTGGACCCAGATGCACGCACTTTGTTGCAGGTAAAGGTTGATGATGTGGCCGAGGCTGATGATTTGTTTACCAAACTAATGGGCGATGTGGTCGAACCGCGGCGTGAATTTATCCAAAAAAATGCACTGAACGTGGAAAATTTGGATTTCTAATCCGAGCAACGTGTCGATTTGGTGTGAGGACCTGTATGGCGCAGGAAAGAAAATAGATGTTTACCGCAACTCTAATGGCCCCACCGGGGCGGCTTGAAACGAGCGCGGTCGTGGCGCTGTACGGCGCTTGGGGTGGATCGCAATTGGATTGGCTCTCGGCTGGCGAGGCGGCTGAATTCGCTCTGCAGGTCCTGCCTGAAAACCAGTGGCAGGTCTGGGCTGATTTGCAAAAACTGCAGATTGATCTGGTCGTGCAAGTCTCTGAGGGTCGCCGTAAAAAACTGTTGCTGGCTGATATGGACAGCACGATGATCGAACAAGAGTGTATTGACGAGCTGGCTGATGTTGCCGGTGTCGGGGATCGGGTAAAAGCGATCACGGCCCGCGCAATGAACGGAGAGCTGGATTTCAACGGTGCGTTGATCGAACGGGTCGGTCTGTTGAAAGATCTTGACGTTGGGGTGATTGACACGGTTTTGGCCGACCGGATTACGCTGATGCCCGGGGCGGCTGCGCTCGTTTCTACGATGAAGGCAAATGGAGCTTATGCGGCTTTGGTTTCGGGTGGGTTTACCGCCTTTACGGTGGCTGTTTCTGCCCAATTGCGGTTTGACGAGAACCGCGCCAATACGCTGATTGTAAAAGGTGGAAAATTGACTGGTGCCGTTGGTGAGCCGATTTTGGGGCGCGCGGCCAAAGTGCAGGCACTGGAGGAGATCACCAACAAGTTAGGCATTTCGACGCAGGATGTGATGGCGGTGGGGGACGGGGCCAATGATTTGGGGATGCTTAAAATTGCAGGCACTGGCGCGGCGTTGCACGCAAAGCCTGCGGTGGCGGCCGAATGTTCGGTGCGGATAAATTTCTGCGATCTGAGTGCGCTGTTGTTTATCCAAGGTTATCCGCGCGCGACGTTTGTCTAAATCTGTGCAAGCTGGGGCAAAAATGTCGGGCTGATGCCAAGCCTGCCGGTCGTGATGCCACGCCAATTGCGCTGCGGGGCGTTAACATACATTTGGGTTGTGGGATGATCTGGCGCCAAGACGCCAAGATGGACCAAAAGCGCGGCAATTGCGGCATCGCTTGCGCGGGTTGTGCCGTCATCTATTTTAAGCGCAATTCCCAGACGCTGCTGGGGCAAAATCGCCGTGAACACACCTTCGGCGCCAGTTTTGATCACCCCGCTGCCGCCCATTGCCCGCATCAGTTGGGTGCAGGCACGGCCTTCGCCGGCGACCAGTGCGGGGTGGGCATTCATTGCATTGACCAACCGCACGGCGGCTTGACTGGCGCTGTCTGAGCGGTCTTCCGCCGATGCAAACCAGGCCATTGCGCGTGCCAGCCCCTGTAGGCTGCAGCTGTGATTGGGGGCGGAACATCCATCGATACCAAACCCAGTACTGGTCTCATCCGTCGTCATTTCAAAGGCCTCAAATGCAGCCTTTTGCACTGGATGGTCAACAGTCTCATAGTTGGGATGCCCACCAAGATATTGATTTAAAGTCAGAAATCCTGCGTGTTTTCCCGAGCAATTATTGTGAATCTGACAGGCTGGCTGTCCGGTCCTCAACAGTGCATGTCTGGTAGTGCTATCTTTGGGCTTTTGTGGGCCACATCGGAAATCTTCATCCTTTAACCCCAGTGTTTCCAGCCATTTGGTGATTGGCGCGAGGTGAATATCCGCGCCGTTATGGGACGCGCAGGCCAGAGCAAGTTGTTCGTTTTTCAGTCCATTGTTGTCAGCGGCACCGCTGGTGAGCAGTGGCAGCGCTTGGATCATTTTGCAAGATGATCGGGGTAAGATGATCCGGTCCGGATCACCCCAACTATGATGGATCTGTCCTGTATCATCGCAGATAACGACGGACCCTAAATGTGTGCTCTCCCGAACGGGGCCGCGCCAAAGTTCAACCAATGGAACTGAATTCAGCATTTAAAAACATCCAATCTGTCGAATTTTTGCACTAACGGGGCTTTCGCCCCGCGCCCAATTTACGCTAAAGAGATACAAGCGAGAAGGGAATAGGGTTTTGGTCGTTCTTGGGTGACAAACCCAGCGCGTCCTATTAGACCCTACCCAAATAAGATCAGCTTGGAGGCTGAAGAGATGAGAGCATATCTTTTTCACATGGTATCGGTGATGTTACTGACATCTTCGGCGGTGTGGGCACAGTCATCCAGCGATAACCGGGTTGGTTTGAAAACGGACTGGAGCGTGTTTGTAGAGCCAGATCCAAAAGAGTGCTGGGCTGTTGCCGCGCCCAAGAAAACAGTTAATACAAAAGACAAGCGCGTGGTCTCGGTCAAACGCAGCGATATTTTGTTGATGGTAACCTATCGACCGACCGAAAAGGTAAACGGTCAAGTTGGATTCACGGGCGGCTACCCGTTTGCCGAAGGCTCTGCCGTTGATTTGAATATCGATGGTACTAAGTTTCAGCTCACTGCTGTTGGTGAATGGGCTTGGCCCGAAAGTAGTGGCGCCGATGTGAAAGTCGTTGCTGCAATGAAACGCGGTAAGTCGGCCGTTTTATCGGCACGGTCCTCGCGCGGCACCATTACAAAAGACACGTTTTCGCTCTTGGGCTTTACTGCTGCCGTCGATGATGCGGCCAAGCGGTGCACCAACTAGCGCTACAAGGGTTGTCTAAACCTCGGCGAATGCTGTATGTCGACGCTTTAAGTTTGTTTAATAGGCTTTGACATGACCGTTTCCGCTCCGATCACCCAAGATGTACTGACATTGCCGCGCAAACTGTCCGAGGGGCCGGTTAATTTGATCGGTTTGTCACGCTCGGCACTGGTTCAGACGTTGATTGACTGTGGATTGGCCGAAAAAAAAGCCAAGATGCGCAGCGGTCAGATCTGGCAGTGGATCTATCAAAAAGGCGTTCGGTCGTTTGATCAGATGACCAACCTGTCGAAAGATTATCGTGCGGAGCTGTCCAGCCAGTTTGTGCTTGCTGTGCCTGAGGTGGTTACCAAAAAGGTCAGCACCGATGGCACCCGAAAATATCTGATGCGGATTGCCGGCGGCCATGAGGTCGAAACGGTTTATATTCCCGAGGTGGATCGCGGGACTTTGTGCATCAGCTCGCAAGTGGGCTGTACGCTGACCTGTTCGTTTTGTCATACGGGAACCCAGCGTTTGGTGCGCAACCTGACGGCAGCTGAAATTATCGGTCAGGTGATGGTGGCACGGGATGATCTGGGCGAATGGCCTGCCGCAGAGCGCACCCGCAACAGCGAGACCCGGTTGCTGAGCAATATCGTGCTCATGGGTATGGGTGAGCCGCTGTATAATTTTGACAATGTGCGCGATGCGATGAAAATAGCTATGGATCCTGAAGGCATCTGCCTATCGCGTCGGCGCATTACGCTGTCGACCTCGGGTGTGGTGCCTGAAATTGCCAAAACAGCCGAACAGATCGGTTGTTTGTTGGCGGTATCGTTTCACGCCACCACTGATGCCGTGCGTGATACGCTGGTGCCGATCAATCGCAAATGGAATATCGAGACGCTTTTGGCTGAATTGCGGGTCTATCCGAAATTGTCTAATTCTGAACGGATCACTTTTGAGTATGTGATGATCAAAGGGGTTAATGACAGTGATGCCGATGCCCGCCGCCTGATCCAGTTGATCCGTGGGATTCCGGCCAAGATAAATTTGATCCCATTCAACGAATGGCCTGGATCGCCCTATGAGCGGTCGGATTGGAAACGGATTGAGGCGTTCTCGGAGATTATTTTCAAAGCTGGTTATGCCAGTCCGATTCGCCGGCCGCGCGGGGAAGATATCATGGCGGCCTGCGGTCAACTGAAATCCGCGAGTGAAAAAGTCCGCAAATCGCGTGTCAAACAGGATAAGACCGCCGCAGCGGACACCCCGCCACCGCAACAAATTTAGCGCCATACCACTCCAACGGTTGATGACAAGGATTGCGTATCGATGAACTGGACCTCTGAGATTAAAGCGGCGCACCAGCGTATCCTGCCCTATATCCGGCGTACACCGACGTTGACAGGGATCGACCTGGGTCTGCCATTGCCGGTTGATGTCAAGTTGGAACATTTGCAACACACTGGCAGTTTCAAGGCGCGTGGGGCGTTTAACACTCTGTTGTCTTGTGATGTCCCAGAGGCGGGTTTGGTTGCGGCTTCTGGTGGAAACCATGGTGCGGCGGTCGCTTATGCGGCCCAGCGGTTGGGCCATCGGGCACATATTTTTGTCCCTGAACTGGCGGGGGCCTCTAAAATAGAGTTAATTAAGCGCAGTGGCGCGGCGCTGTCTGTGGTGCCCGGGGCCTACGCCGATGCTTTTGGTGCGGCTCAGGCCCATGAGGCCGAGACGGGTGCGATGCAAATTCACGCCTATGACGCTGTTCCTACGGTGGTGGGTCAGGGCAGTGTCATGCGTGAATGGGAAGAGCAGGGTCTTGAGGCTGATACAGTGCTGATCGCTGTGGGTGGTGGTGGTTTGGTTGCAGGCGCGATGGCGTGGTTGCAGGGTCGGCGCAAAATTATTGCGGTCGAGCCAGAGACCTGTTGTGCCCTGCAGGCTGCGACCCGCGCTGGCACACCGGTGGATGTCGACGTGTCAGGCATTGCTGCCAACGCGCTGGGCGCGCGCCGCATTGGCCAGATTTGTTTTGGTCTGGCGACCGAACAGACCCTTGAAACCGTCACCGTGCCGGACAGCGCCATTGCTGCGGCGCAAACCCTATTGTGGCAAAACCTGCGGCAACTTGTTGAACCCGGTGGTGCCACGGCTTTGGCAGCTTTGATTTCGGGCGGCTATACGCCGGCCAAAGGTGAAAAAGTTGCGGTATTGATTTGTGGGGCCAACCCCGCTCCAGACCCATTTTTGTAAAGCCTCCATTGTGTGACGTTGGTCTAAGCGGTATAGGGCTGCAAAACCTATTCACAAATACCAAAGGAGCGCTTCAAGATGTCGAACGCAGAACTGGAACGGGCCATTGAGGCTGCATGGGACGTCCGCGATACCATCACTCCGGCCACCACCGGCGAAAGCCGAGAGGCAATCGAACGTACGCTGAACGCGTTGGACGGCGGCAGCCTGCGCGTGGCTGAAAAGCGCGATAATGGGGATTGGCACGTCAATCAATGGGCCAAGAAAGCGGTGCTTTTGGGCTTTCGCATTAAAGATATGGAAACCCAAGCTGGCGGTCCACAAGGGGCTGGCTGGTGGGACAAGGTCGACAGCAAGTTTGTGGGTTGGGGCGAAAATCAGTGGCGCGCCGCCGGGTTTCGCGCGGTGCCCAATTGTATCGTCCGCAAATCGGCGTTTATCGCGCCAGGTGTGGTACTGATGCCGTCTTTCGTCAATCTGGGTGCCTATGTGGATGAGGGCACGATGGTCGACACTTGGGCCACGGTTGGCAGCTGCGCACAGATTGGCAAGAACGTGCACCTGTCTGGCGGTGTCGGCATCGGTGGCGTCTTAGAGCCGATGCAGGCTGGCCCGACGATCATCGAAGACAATTGCTTTATCGGCGCACGCTCTGAGGTGGTCGAGGGCTGTATCGTGCGCGAAGGGGCCGTCTTGGGCATGGGCGTGTTCATTGGCAAATCTACCAAGATTGTCGATCGCGAAACCGGTGAAGTCATGTACGGCGAAGTGCCGCCCTATTCTGTTGTGGTTTCGGGCTCTATGCCCTCCAAGAACGGTGTCAACCTTTACTGCGCCGTGATTGTGAAGCGGGTCGATGAAAAAACCCGCTCGAAGACTGCGATCAATGAATTGCTGCGCGACTGATCTTCGTCCGTCAGAGCAGATAAATTACCGGTTGAGATGCCGTTAGACAGCGGTATTGGTCCAGAGGTGTATGATATGGAGCACGGCAAGAAAGTATCGCGCCAGCAGGTCTATACCCTGCTGGTGCAGGTCGGCCGCAAAGACGGTGACGGCTTGCCCGAAGCGGCCACCGGCGGCGCCCTTGTGGCGTTTTCGTCTGGGATAGACGAGGCCGAGGCGGTGCGTGAAACCGTGGCCATCCTGAAGCAGGCTGATCTGGCCCCACTGGATGTGACAGGCTATGGCACACTGACCGAGCGCGAGGCGCAGGGCCATGAGATTGATGCAGATGAACGCCAGTTGATGGCGCGGGCGCTTGCGGAAAATTCAGTTGTAATCGCCCAGATGACGCCGTTTTTTGGCGATAGCAAAGACCCATGATGCGGGCGGTGTTTCTGGATCTGGATGGCACGTTGACGGATTCGGGTGAAGGTATTGTCAAATCGGTTGATTATGCGCTTGGCAAATTGGACCTGCCGGCCTTAAGCGGCGATACCAACTGGATCATCGGACCACCTTTGTGGGACAGTTTTAGCCAGTTGGGCGTGCCAGAGGACGAATTGGAACATGCCGTCGCGTTTTACCGTGAACGCTATTCTAAGACCGGCTATCTTGAAAACAGGCTCTATGATGGCATTCTGCAGCAGCTGTCCGATCTGCGCGATGCGGGCTATCTGATGTATCTGGCGACAGCAAAACCCATGAGTTATGCCGCCAAGATTACGGCACATTTTGGTATATCCAACTATTTGACCGATCAGTTCGGATCTGAAGAGGATGGCACGCGATCGGATAAAACATCGCTGTTGGCCCATGCTTTGTCGGTTGCCAAATCCACCCCTGCGCAGGCCATCATGATCGGTGATCGCCATTATGACGTGGTCGGGGCAAAAGCGAACGGAATACAGGCCTTGGGCGCGGCTTATGGCTATGGAGGTCTGACAGAATTGCGTGGGGCAGGGGCCGACGGGCTGATCGAGACGCCGCATAAGCTGGCCGCGACTGTACGTGAATATTTACCAATGTGAGGATGTGCTATGGTCCAGATTGATCCTGTTGAACTAACCGCTGATTTGATCCGCTGTGCGTCGGTGACCCCAGATGAGGGCGGTGCGCTGGCGGTGTTGGAACGTCATCTCGCGGCTGCGGGATTTGCCTGCACCCGCGTTGATCGTGGTAAGGTGTCAAACCTGTTTGCCCGCTGGGGGGCCAAAGCTGCCCTGCGCAGTTTTGGATTTAACGGTCATACGGATGTGGTGCCAGTCGGCGCACTGGATGATTGGTCTGTTGACCCGTTTGGGGCAGAGCAAAAAGACGGGGTGTTATACGGGCGTGGTGCAACGGATATGAAATCGGGTGTTGCCGCCTTTGTTGCGGCAGCAATTGATTTTATAAACCAAACCCCCCCCGAAGAGGGCGCTGTGATCCTGGCGATCACCGGCGATGAAGAAGGGCCCGCAATTGATGGCACCGTTGCCCTGCTGGATTGGATGCAGCGTGAGGGGGAGCAGATGTCAGTATGCTTGGTCGGAGAGCCGACCTGCCCTGATCACATGGGAGAAATGATTAAAATTGGCCGCCGTGGGTCGCTTAATGCGCATTTTACCGTGACGGGTGTTCAGGGTCATGCCGCCTATCCTCACCGTGCCAAAAACCCGCTGCCGGCGATGGTACGGTTGATGGACCATCTGGCCAGCCACAGTCTGGACACCGGATCAGACCACTTTGATGCCTCGACATTGGCGGTGGTGACCGTTGATACCGGCAATCTGGCGACGAATGTGATACCCGCTGCCTGTCGCAGTGCGGTGAATATCCGCTTTAACGACCATCACAGCGGGGCCAGCCTGACCGCTTGGCTGCAAACTGAGGCAGATCGGGCCAGCGCCGCGTTCGGCGTTGAAATTGCGCTGCAGGTGACTGTATCGGGCGAAAGTTTTATGACTGCCCCTGGCCTGTTGTCTGATTTGGTTGCAGCCTCGGTGCAAGCCGAGACCGGCGTGTCGCCCACACTGTCTACGTCCGGCGGAACGTCGGATGCCCGGTTTGTCAAAGCCCATTGCCCCGTGGTTGAATTTGGACTGGTCGGCAAGACCATGCACAAGGTCGATGAGCAGGTGCCAGTGGCGGATATTGTCCAGCTCAAAGCGATTTATGGCCGTATACTGAGCGATTATTTTGCATGATCACAAAGCCTTTGGGCGGTGCTTTTAAAATGACGCCCCCGAACGAACATGTTAAGCCAGCGCTATGAGCCAAATGCCAACCAAAAAAGACATTCTTGCTTGGATTTCAGCGCACCCCACGTTGACCGCCAAGCGTGACATCGCCAAAGCCTTTCACATCAAGGGCGCGGCGCGGATCGATCTCAAACGCTTACTCAAAGAGCTGGAAGAAGAGGGCCATCTACCAAAGCGCAAAAACGCTTACCGAGATTCTGATAAATTACCGCCCGTCGGCGTATTGCGCGTCGACAGCCTGACGGCAGATGGCGATGTGCTGGCCAAGCCGCTTGAATGGCAGGGCGAAGGCGTTGAGCCGGTGGTGCTGTTTATCCCGCGCAAATCGGATCCTGCGCTGGGTGTGGGCGAACGTATTCTGGCCAAGCTGAGTGCAGTGACTGGCGAAGCTCATCACTATGAGGCGCGCCTGATCCGCCGCATCGGCAGTAACCCGCAGCGTATTCTAGGGGTGTTTCGCAAAGGGTCTGAAGGGGGTCGTGTCTTGCCGATCGACAAGGGCAGCGATCGCGAATGGCAGGTTGAATCAGGGGCCACTGGTGGGGCAAAAGATGGTGAGCTGGTTGAGGCCGAACAGGCTGGGCCAAAAGGCCGCATGGGTCTGCCACGCGCCAGAATCGTCGAACGGTTAGGGGATCCAAGTGCCCCAAAGGCGGTGTCATTGATTGCGATTCACCAACACGGCATTCCCAATAGTTTTTCCGACGCGGTGATTGCGGCTGCTGATGCGATGAAACCGGCGGGGCTCAAAGGGCGCACGGATTTGCGTGATATGCCGTTGATCACGATTGATCCGTCCGATGCCCGCGATCATGATGACGCGTGTTTTGCCCATGCCGATGACGCTCCCGACAATGTTGGTGGGCATATTGTGTGGGTGGCAATTGCCGATGTGGCCCATTACGTCACTGCCGGCTCTGCATTGGACAAAGAGGCGCGTCTTCGTGGCAATTCCAGCTATTTCCCTGACCGTGTGGTACCAATGTTGCCCGACCGGTTGTCGGGGGATCTGTGTTCGTTGCATGAAGGCGTGCCGCGTGCTTGTCTTGCCGTGCGCATGCAGCTGGATGCCGAAGGCACTAAAATCAGTCACCGTTTTGAGCGCGGTTTGATGCGCTCGGCTGCATCGCTGACCTATCAAGAGGTGCAGGCGGCCGTAGATGGCACGCCAAATGACAAATGTGCGCCGCTGCTTGAGGCGGTGATTGCGCCGCTCTATGCCGCCTATGGCGCGTTGGTGACAGCGCGCGACCAGCGCCAACCGCTCAATCTGGATCTGCCCGAGCGCAAGGTTATCCTGGGCGAGGATGGCGTGGTACAATCGGTTAATTTTAGTGAACGCCTCGACGCGCACCGCCTGATCGAAGAGTTTATGGTACTGGCCAATGTTGCTGCTGCCGAAACTTTAATTGCCAAGAAACAACCACTGTTATTTCGCGTGCACGAAGAGCCGTCGGTTGAGAAAATGGAAAGCCTACGCGCCACTGCGCAATCCGCAGGGTTTAATATGGCGAAGGGGCAGGTGCTTAAGACCGCTCACCTCAACCGTCTTCTCGATCAGGCGGCTGGGACCGACGAAGCTGAATTGATCAATATTTCAACACTGCGGTCAATGACGCAGGCCTATTATAGCCCGGTAAACTTTGGCCATTTTGGACTGGCGCTTGGGTGTTATGCGCATTTCACCTCGCCGATCCGGCGCTATGCCGACCTGGTGGTGCACCGAGCGTTGATCTCGGCGCACGGATGGGGTGCCGATGGCCTCAGCCCCGAGCAGATCGATCTTCTGGAGCAGACAGGACAACAAATCTCGACCACGGAGCGGCGGTCGATGATGGCTGAACGCGACACCACAGATCGCTATCTCGCGGCCTATCTTTCAGAGCGGATGGGCAGTGAATTTTCTGGTCGTATCAGTGGAATAGCGCGTTTTGGTGTGTTTGTACGGCTCGATGACAGCGGAGCGGACGGGTTGATCCCGATCCGGTCTCTGGGGCGAGAGTTTTTCCATTTTGATGCTGAAACGACGACACTGACCGGATCAGATACTGGTTTGATCATTGGCATTGGACAACCGGTCACGGTGCGGTTGGTTGAGGCCGCGCCGGTCACCGGTGGCATCGGGCTTGAATTGCTGACGCTGCGTGACAAGGCACTGCCGCAGGGCCCGCCGCGCGGGCGTGGTAGACCACCCAAGCGTAAACTGGTCAAGGCCAAGCGCAAATCTGACAAAACAAAGCGCAAGGTTGCGAGACAGCGTTCGTCTTAGGTGGTTGGTCCGGTGATGCTTGGGCAGTGATATTGCTCACAGCCACCCGATCAAGTTCCAGCGATTTAGGCTCGGTGGTAGGGGCTACCGGCAAGAATTGAGGCAGACCGGTACAATTGTTCGCTCAGCATCAGCCGTGCCATCATGTGCGGCCAGACCATTTTGCCAAAAGATAGGCTTGCACTGGCTTTTGCGCGCAGGTCTGGGTCCAGCCCGTCAGCGCCGCCAATGATAAAGCTGATATCCCTTTGACCTTGATCGCGCCATTGGGCCAAAAGACTGGCAAACTGCGGTGAAGATATCAATTTACCGCGTTCATCTAAGGTGCAGATCAGGCTGCCACCAGGAATGGCATTGTTCAGTAAAACGGCCTCGGCGCTTGGCCCGCCGCCCTTTTTATCTTCGACCTCATGAAATTGCAGTGGCCCCAGCGCCAAATTGCGGCCGGTTTTGTCAAAGCGGCCGCGATAGTCGTCGATCAAGGTTTTTTCGGGGCCAAGGCGCAGCCGTCCAACGGCGCAGATATGAACGCGCATCGCAGGTTATTGGCTGATGGTGCCTGTGGGCAGCCACATTTTTTCCAGCTGGTAAAACTCGCGGACTTCCGGGCGGAACACATGCACGATTACATCGCCCGAATCGATCAAGACCCAATCACCGGTATCTTTACCTTCGGTTTTACACAGCACGCCAAAATGAGCTTTCAACCGGTCAGTTAGTTTTTCGCTGATCGAGCTGACCTGCCGCGATGACCGACCACTGGCGATAACCATATAGTCGCCGATCGTGGTTTTGCCGCGCAAATCAATTTGCACGATGTCTTCGGCTTTGTCATCTTCAAGGGAAGAAACGATCAGAGACAGCAGTCCCTCACTGGTGGTCTGTTTGTGCGATTCCATCACTGGGATCGTTACGGTCGCAGGCGCAGCTGCGTCTAAGGTTGGTGACAGAATTAAGATCCTCCGTTCAAGGTGTGGCTCGGAATTGCTCCGCGCATCCTGCTTTTAATATAGCACGATGATTGTAACTTCTCAATGTCAAGCTTTTAGAGAACACGTGGTTGTTATTGGCTGCCAGATATTCCGTTTTTGCTTACTGGGGGCTTTGCATCACATCTGCGCTGATAACAAGCCCTTGCAGCGTGTTGCGAAGCACACTATCTAAATGAAATGATCCGAGTTTTCGATATTGACGAACATGCACGGCTGCCTTGGCGGTTTTTTGGTGCAACAAAGTCGGTTATCGGACGACTATAAAGCGGCTTGAGACTGCTTAACCTTCTTTATCCAAACATCCACGGGAGACGCCCAATGACCGCCCCGAAGACACTTTATGATAAAAT